>CAMWKM010000006.1 GCA_947174835.1 uncultured Prevotella sp. | reverse complement strand
GCATTAAACAATTTATTAATCATTGTCCGTTTAAGGAATGGACGTAAAAAGAAATAAACATGAAAAAGAATATATTTTCTATATTATTTTTATTAGTTTGCACAAATGTCTGTGCTCAATATGAACCTAAAAAGTCAGACATTGGTAAAGATTGTGCTACAGAAAATGGAAAACTTGGGAAATGGAAAGAAGTTACAGTTACAGAAAAAATTGAAGGTAGTACCAATCGTTCAACAAGTACTTCAAATACAATCAATGGTGGTTTGAATGGTAATATTGGAACAAAAAGCGTAGGGGTGAGTGGCAGTGTTGGTGTTTCCAATTCAAGTGGTACAAACAATTCGTCCTCAACAACAAACACTTCTTCCCGCACTTATAAAGATATTCAGTGTATTGAAGATAAAAATGCGAATTTACCTCAGCGTACTCCGATAAGATGGTAAGTTTTGGGGGACAATTAAAATATACAGATTTTTCTATTCTATAAAAAAAGTAGCCTTGTGATAAAAACACAAGGCTACTTTTTTATCATTATTACTTTGTGTTAATTGGCACTCGCACGTTTTTAACAATGAATTTCTCTTATTGTTATGACGACCAACCTACAGACGACGTGTATATCACAGATTCTTTTTCGGGTAGAGGGCATCCCACCATGAGGAATCGTCTTTGAGCCAACGCTGGAACCAGGCCATCTGAGTGGCAAGCCACTTCTCACGTTTGGCGTAGTCGAGGATGTGGTGGTTCTCGCCTTTCACCTGAACAAGCGCCACCTCACGGCCAAGAAGTTTCAGGGCGGCAAACATCTGGAGGCTCTCAATCAGGGGCACATTGGTATCGGCATCGCCATGAAGGAGCAACAGAGGCGTATGGATTTTATCAGCATTGAACAAGGGCGAGCGGTCAACATAAAGCTCGCGATGACTCCAGGGATAGCTGTTGGCCATCGACACCTCGCTGTAGTTGTAGCCCCAGTAGCCCACCCCCCAGTAACTGGTATGGTTGGCAATGCCTGCATGGCTGACGGCAGCGGCAAAAAGGTCGGTGCGTGTCTGTAGATATTGAGTCATGAAGCCACCATAGGAGGCACCCATGCAGCCGATTTTCTTCTTGTCGATATAGGGATGCTCCTCACATATCTTGCGCACACCCTCGATAATGTCATCGGCAGGGCCCTGACCGGCGGTGTTGACATGACGTGAGGCCCACTCCTGTCCGAAACCGGTGGCACCACTGGGTTCGATAATATAAGCCACATAGCCCAGCGAGTTCCACATCTGCGGTGCGTATGGCGATTCAAAATAACGACTGACAGGCGAGCAACCTCCATAGTAATAGACAATCATGGGGTACTGCTTGGATGCATCGAAGTCGGCTGGCAGATAGAGACGGCCATAGACGGTGTCACCCCGAGAATTGGTAAAATTCCAGTCCTGACAGGTGCCAATGCGGGCATCGCCAAGTGCCGTCTTTCCGTCGAAGAGCAGTTTTTCGCCCACCCAGGCTGAAGCAGGTGCCATCGTCTCATAGGAGAGGTAAGCCAGCACAGAGGCATGGGCAGCGAGATTCCATTGATAGGCATAGTCGCCGTGTGTGTTCATCTTCGTTATCTTGCCCGTCTTAGGATTGATGGTGAACATATTGACATAGTCGCGGTCTTCGGCAGACAGATAGATGAGTCCATCGGCCCACGACCAGTCAGTGCGTGAGACACTGGGATCGAAATCCTTGGTGAGCGGTGTAACTTGACGTGTGGACAGGTCGTAGAGGAACAGTTCGCCCTCGGTCATGCTGGGCGTAATGTCGGCAGGCAACTGACAACCGATGCGATTGAAAGCCTCGGGTGTACCCTCAAAGAGAATCTGACTGCCATCAGGCGAGAAAGCGGCACCACCAATGAACTCTGCTGCCGTGAGAACGGTATCGACCTTCAGGGTGCGGGCATCCATCACGAGCACGTCGGTGACGGTGGTCGGACGACGCTCCAGACGCGAACGAGAAGAACCAATGAGCAGGCGGGTACCATCCTGCGAAATATCATAGAGGAACTCACCCTTGTTGCCGAAGGTGATGCGCTGGCAGAGACCGGTGGCCAGATCGTAGCGTTTCAGATAGCTGCGCGAACGCCAACGGGGCTGACGGTCGTCCATCTCAAGCACTTGATAGACATCGGCATCCTCCTTAGGGCCTTCCTCATAAGCCGTAAAGATGAGATAGTCCTCGGTGGGACTCATCCTGTAGCCGTCGCGAGGAATATCATAGGCCAAGCGGACACGCGCACCCGTCAGCGGGTCAACCTTCCACAAGACGCGCTTGTCGCCCTCCCACGACTCTTCCAAATAGGCCACGGAACGGGGCATCCACTGAATGTTCCGGTCAGGACGGAACAGCACGCGACCCGTTTTCACATCGCACACCTCGTAACTCCACCGGCTCTTGCCACCACGCTCAGTGTCCTGATAAGCCACAAGAACCAGTTTGCCGTCGGCTGACAGCGAAACGGAACGCACACGCCGGCCATCGGTAAGGTCGTGCACCATATAGGGATGCTGCTTGTTGATGGTCGGCTCGACGACGCGGGTCATATCCATCGTAACATGAATGCTGTCTGAGTCGCTCGGTTCTGCAAGAAACTTCAGGGCTACCGTATGATGGTCGGGAGCCAGCGACACCTCGCCCGAACAGGCTTTGCCATCGACGAAGAGGCTATAGTTCTTGGGGCCATTAACCCGAATATTACCCTTCACGAAGTCGGTGTTGTTTACGTAATAAGTGAGCAGACCGACACTTTTGGAATCGGCAAGCGAAGGCAGCACCTGTCCGCTGAAGACTCCCTCCGGTGTGGCCGCGAGCGACAAGCCGTCGAGCAAGCTCTTCTGGTCGAACTTCTTTCCGTTTACGTCAATAGAATCCATGCCAACGGGCTCGGCCACAGCGTATGGTCCAGCCAGACGGAACTCCCTAACTTCAGTTTTCTCTTGCGCCAATGCATTGAGCGACAGCATCAGCATTGCTATCATCAGTCTAATCATAATAAAAGAATTGTTTTTTCTGTTTTTCATTTCGTCAGTTCCCAAAAGGCAACTGCGGCAGCAGCAGCCACGTTGAGCGAGTCGACCTGATGCGACATCGGAATACGCACCGTAAAGTCGGCACGGGTAATTGTATTCTGGGGCAGCCCGTCACCCTCGGTTCCCATAATAATGGCCAAACGAGGCTCACGCTTCAAAGCAGGGTCGTCAAGCGGTATCGACTGGTCGGTAAGTGCCATCGCCACCGTCTTGAAGCCCAACTGATGCAGATCATCGTAGGCATCAAGCCAAGTCCAAGGCACGAGGAACACGGAGCCCATTGACACACGCACGGCCCGACGGTTGAACGGGTCGCAGGCATTACGCGTCAGCAATACGCCATCAATACCAAGGGCGGCTGCCGAACGGAAGATGGCACCAATATTAGTCGTATCGACCACCCCATCAATAACCACCAAGCGACGCGCACCAGCACAAACCTCAGTCAACCGACGGGGTTGCGGACGCTGCATGGCACAAAGCACACCACGCGTCAAGGTATAGCCCGTAAGTGCTGCCAGCAGCTGGCGGTCACCGGTATAGACAGGAACATCTCCACAGCGACTGATGATGTCGGCAGCATCACCGGTGATATGACGCCTTTCGCAAAGCAACGACACTGGTTCGTAGCCGGCATCGAGAGCCACACGGATCACCTTTGGACTTTCAGCAATAAAAACACTATTCTCCGGATGGAGTACATTGCGTAACTGCGTCTCAGTCAATCGACTAAAGACCTCCACGCCCGACTCATCCAATGACTGCAATTCAATGATGTTCACGGTGCTTCCCTGTATTTGGCCTCCTCCTTGTCATCAAGCATTGAAAGGTAGGACTGATAGCGACTTTCAGCAATGTAGTGGTCTTGCAATGCCTGAAGCACAGCACATCCCGGTTCGTGGGTATGGGTGCAGTCAGAGAATCGGCAATCTTTTGAGAAACGGAAGATCTCTTTGAAATAAGACGTCAGTTCCTCACGCTCCATGTCAAACGTGCCAAAGCCCTTGATACCCGGTGTGTCGATAAGGTAGGCCGAGCGCGTCTCGTCCAATGGTATCATTTCACTGAACGTCGTCGTGTGCATACCCGTATTGTGGGCATCGCTGATATCAGCAGTACGCAGATTGGCACCGGGCACCAGACGATTGATCAGCGTAGACTTCCCCACTCCACTATTGCCACTGAGCAACGTAATTTTTCCTTCGAACAAGGGACGTAAAGCATCGACACCATCATCCTGTTTGGCCGAAATCTGACGGCACTCGTAGCCGATGGTCTCATAGAGCGTGACCATTGCCTGCTGGTAACGACGCATATCGTCATCAAGCAGGTCGGTCTTGTTGAAGACCAGCACCACAGGCACGCGGTAGGCTTCGGCTGAAGCCAGGAAACGATCAATAAAGGTAGTAGAAGTCTGGGGCCGACAGACCGTTACGATGAGCAATGCCTGATCGACGTTGGCCGCCAGAATATGGCTCTGCTTCGAGAGATTGATGGACTTGCGAATAATATAGTTGCGACGATCCTCAATCTCAACAATGAAACAATCCCTGACTTCCACACGGTCGCCTACGGCTACAGGATTGGTAGACCGTATGCCACGCAGACGGAAGTTGCCTTTAATCTTACAATCAAGCAATTGGCCCTCGTCCGTGCGAACGGTGTACCAACTGCCTGTATTCTTAACAACGAGCCCCTTCAAAACATTGAAGATAAAAATTCAAAAAACAAAAGGATTACACGGTCATGATTTCCTTGTTCTTGGCCTCGATGAGTTCATCCAGTCTCTTGATGCACTTGTCGTGGATTTTCTGGAGTTCCAACTCGGCATCTTTTTCGTTATCCTCACTGAGTCCATCCTTGATGGCCTTCTTCAGTTTGTCCTTGATGTCGCTACGCACATTGCGCACCTCAACCTTGGCTTTCTCAGCAATCTTGTTGCACTGCTTCACCAAATCGCGACGACGTTCCTCTGTGGGCTGCGGGATAGCCAGACGAATCACCTCACCATTGTTCTCGGGCGTGATACCTACATCGCTATCCATGATACCCTTCTCAATATCTTTGATCTGCTTGCGATCCCACGGCTTGATGGCAATGGTACGTGCATCGGGGCAACTGATGGTGGCCACCTGATTCAGGGGCACGCGGCTACCATAAGATTCCACACGGACTCCCTCAAGAATAGCCACATTAGCACGGCCTGCACGAATACGATTCAACTCTTCCTCAAGGAACATCGCTGCCATCTCCATGCGCTCCTCCGCGCTGCTTAATGTCTCTTTTACGTCTATCATAATAGGTTATATTTAAATTTCTGCTGACAAATTTAGACATTTTATTTGGATTGAGCAACAAAATAAAGACATTTTTATAAAAAACATCCTGACTGAAGCCATTTTTCGGAAGTAATTCATAACTTTGCAAGTAAAACCAAAGCAATCATGAAAGCATTAAAAATCTTGTTTATCACCATGCTATTGGCTGTAGTCGGCCACGCGATACCCCCAAATATCGCTGATATACCACGATTGTGGTAGATAGAATACCCTGTTAGTGCGATTTCATGAACTGTTTTTTTGCCGTAATTTTGCACCCAAAAACAAATTCATTCACAAAACACAAAGAAAGGAAATAAGTTATGAGCAAGAAGAACTACCGTTTTGAGACACTGCAACTCCATGTAGGACAAGAACAGGCCGACCCCACAACCGATGCCCGTGCCGTGCCCATCTATCAAACCACATCATACGTATTCCGTAACTCACAACATGCTGCCGACCGCTTCGGATTGCGCGATGCCGGCAACATCTACGGACGATTGACCAACTCGACGCAGGGAGTGTTTGAGGAACGTGTGACCGCCCTCGAAGGCGGCGTTGCGGGACTGGCCGTAGCCTCAGGTGCCGCAGCCGTGACCTATGCCCTACAAAACATCGCTCAGGCCGGTGACCACATCGTGGCAGCCGACAACCTCTATGGTGGTTCGTTCAACCTGATCACCCACACACTGAGCACACAAGGCATCACAAACACCATCGTCAACGTGAACGACTTGCAGGCTTTGGAGGCAGCCATCCAACCAAACACGAAAGTGATCTATGCCGAGACTTTCGGTAACCCCAACTCTGATGTAACAAACTTGGAGGCTGTGGCCGAAGTGGCTCACCGTCATAACATCCCGTTCATCGTCGACAACACTTTCGGCACGCCCTACCTAATCCGTCCGTTGGAGCACGGTGCCGACATCGTGGTGCATTCGGCTACTAAGTTTCTGGGCGGTCATGGCTCCAGTCTGGGTGGCGTAATCGTCGACGGTGGTAAGTTCGATTGGAAAGCCAATGCCGACAAATTCCCCACATTGGGCAAGCCAGACCCTTCATATCATGGTGCCGTGTTTGCCGATGTGGCCGGTGCAGCCGCTTTTGTCACCCGCATCCGTGCCGTCATTCTGCGTGATACCGGTGCTGCCATCTCGCCCTTCAACGCATGGATCCTGCTGCAAGGTTTGGAGACATTAAGCCTGCGTGTAGAGCGTCATGTGGAAAACGCCTTGAAAGTAGTCGACTACCTTGCAAATCATCCAAAGGTGGCCAAGGTAAACCATCCTTCACTGCCCACACATCACGACCACGAACTTTATAAGAAATATTTCCCAAATGGTGGCGGCTCAATCTTTACCTTCGAGATCAAGGGCGGTGAGAAAGAGGCATGGAAGTTTATTGACTCATTGGAGATTTTCTCACTGCTGGCCAACGTAGCCGACGTAAAGAGTCTGGTCATCCACCCCTACACCACTACTCACTCGCAAATGACACCAGAGGAACTGGATCAACAGCACATCACACCTGCTACCATCCGTCTGAGCATCGGCACGGAGCATATTGACGACATCATCGACGATATCAGACAGGCACTGGAAAAGATTTAAAAATTAAACAAAGATAAGACTATGGCTAAAATCGCAAAACAACTGACTGAATTGATAGGCAACACGCCGTTGCTGGAACTGGGTAAATATTCTGAGGCACAAGGTCTGGAAACACCCATCATCGCTAAAGTGGAATACTTCAACCCAGGCGGTAGCGTGAAAGACCGCATTGCACTGGCTATGATTGAGGATGCCGAGAAGAAAGGTCTGCTGAAACCCGGTGCTACCATCATTGAACCAACCAGCGGCAATACTGGTGTCGGTTTGGCACTGGTGTCGGCCGTGAAAGGCTACAAGCTCATCCTGACGATGCCTGAGACGATGAGTATTGAGCGTCGTAATCTGGTGAAAGCCTACGGTGCTGAGGTGCGCCTGACCAGCGGCAAAGACGGTATGCCCGGTGCCATCCGCGCTGCCGAAGAATTGCGCGATTCGATTCCTGACAGCATCATCCTACAACAATTTGAGAACGCTGCCAACCCTGAGAAACACTATCTGACAACAGGAGTGGAGATTTGGGAGCAGACTGATGGACAGGTAGACATCTTCATGGCCGGCGTAGGTACCGGCGGAACCATCTCCGGTGTGGCTAAACGCCTGAAAGAGAAAAATCCCAATGTCAAGGTGATTGCCGTTGAACCCCTTTCGTCGCCTGTACTGAACGGTGGCCAGAGCGGCCCCCACAAAATCCAAGGCATCGGAGCCGGCTTCATTCCCAAGACTTACAACGGCAGTCTGATTGACGAGGTGTTTGACGTAGAGAACGATGATGCAATCCGCACAGGTCGACTGTTGGCTCAGCAAGAAGGTCTGCTCGTAGGTATCTCCGCTGGCGCAGTTGCTTTTGCTGCCGCAGAAGTGGCCAAGCGTCCTGAGAACAAGGGCAAGAAGATTGTGGTGCTACTGCCTGATACCGGTGAACGCTATCTTTCCACCGTGCTCTATGCCTTCGAGGAATACCCCCTCTGAGAAAATCGGTTTTGTAATTATAACATAGCCCCCGCATGATCCAACGACTCACGTGGGGGCTATTACTTTGCAGAATAGCAAATTCAGATTTTATCCAAAGCCTGACGAATATCTGCCAATAGGTCATCAACATTCTCTATGCCCACTGAAAGGCGGATCAAATCAGGAGCCACACCTGCCTCGCGAAGCTGTTCATCACTCAACTGGCGATGAGTATGACTGGCGGGATGAAGCACGCACGTGCGAGCATCGGCTACATGGGTAACAATACAAATCAGTTGCAGCGAATCCATAAAACGAATGGACGTCTCGCGAGTACCCTTCAAACCAAAAGCAATAACGCCACACGAACCATTGGGCATATACTTTTCTGCCAATTGGTGACACTCGTTACCGGGCAGACCACTGTAATGTACCCAAGCTACACGCTCATCGTTCTGCAGGAACTCGGCAATACGCTGGGCATTCTCGCAATGGCGCTGCATACGCAGATGAAGCGTCTCAAGTCCCAGATTCAAAAGGAATGCGTTCTGGGGCGAAGGGATGCTGCCCAAATCGCGCATCAACTGAGCCACCAACTTGGTCATATAGGCCATCTTGCCAAAAGCCTTGGTATAGACCAACCCATGATAAGAGTCATCGGGTGTGCAGAGTCCCGGGAACTTATCGGCATGGGCATCCCAGTCGAAGTTACCGCTATCAACCACACAACCGCCCACTTGGGTAGCGTGTCCATCCATGTACTTCGTCGTGGAATGTGTCACGATGTCGGCTCCCCACTCGAAAGGACGGCAATTGATAGGCGTAGGGAACGTATTATCGACAATGAGAGGCACACCATGCTGATGGGCTATGCGCGCAAATTTCTCAATATCGAGCACCTTGCAGCCGGGATTCGAGATTGTTTCTCCGAACAAGGCCTTTGTATTGGGACGAAAGGCAGCAGAAATCTCCTCCTCGGACGCTTCCTGTGAAACGAAAGTACACTCTATGCCCAGCTTCTTCAGCGTGACACCAAAGAGATTATAGGTACCACCATAGATTTCATTGCTCGTAACAATATGGTCACCGGCTTCACAGATATTGAAAACTGCGTAGAAATTGGCAGCCTGACCACTGGAGGTAAGCATAGCACCCACACCACCTTCGAGCGCGGCAATCTTACGTGCCACCGCATCATTAGTAGGATTCTGCAAACGTGTATAGAAATAACCCTCTTTCTTCAGGTCGAATAAGTCGGCCATCTCTTCCGTGTTATCATACTTAAACGTAGTGCTCTGATAAATGGGCAACACACGCGACTCTCCATTCTGAGGTTCCCAGCCTGCTTGCACGCAGAGGGTATCCCGGCTCAAATTCTGTTTCATTGTTTAACAATATTTCAACATTTCGGCTGCAAAGATAGGAAAATATTACGAATAATTCTCTCCTATACTGAATTAATTTCGGTTTAATTGCCAAGAATAAAAAAAAAATTGTATCTTTGCACCATAAAATTATAGGAATATCGTTGAGCGTTACGATGGCCTGATTGGTGTCAACGGTGAAAGGTCGTGGCCATGAGTTCCGCCTTAAAATGACGATGAAGATAAACCGAAAGACAAAACAAGAGACAAAGGAAATGAAGAATATTCGACTACTGATCATCACCATCCTGCTCGTCCTATCGGCACCAGTTACAGCACAAGATGAACAACCGGAGGTACACACAGCAGAGACACGACTCATTTATGAGGGAGTCCAAGACCTTTGGCCCTACTCCTTCCTCAATGAGAAAGGTGAGCCCGATGGCTTCAATACAGAACTTATCAAACTTATTCTCAACAAACTCAATATCCCTTTCGACATCAAGATAAGACCGCGCCACAAAGTGTTCAGAGATCTGAATGACGGAAAGGCAGACCTTACCATTGATCTGACAACTAATTTCTACGAAGGAGACTGGCATTACGGACAGTACTCAATTACATTGTTCACAATAAGCACTTTGTCGTCCAAGCGCACCCCCGCCACCATCCGCAACTTTCACGATCTGTCTAATCACAAGGTGTATGTCAGCGACAGTAGCCTGTGCCACTACCTGATGATTGATTATGGCTGGGAACAAAACGCTATTCCCATCACCAATATGACAGAGGCAATCCTACAAATGAGCACCGACGAGGAGGGCGAGATTGTATGGAACACACTATCGCTGAAGTGGATGCTGAGAAAATTTCAGATAGAGAATCTGGAGATTACGCCCGTCAATATGCCACATGGTGAATGTCGTTTCATCTCTAACGATGAGCAACTGCTTCATCGTTTGGATAGCGTTTTCGGTGAACTCAGTTCATTGGATCAACTCACCCCATTGCAAAACAAATGGTTCTACCCAGAGCGTGAAGATGAAAGCACCTCAATATGGGTATGGTATGTTTACGGAGGCATTGCCATCATGGTGATCATCTTTGCCATCTACGTCTTTTTCTACCAACTGCAGATCAAAAAGATCATGCAAAAGAACGCCAACCATAACCGCCGCTTGGCCTTGATCATGGAAACCAGCGGTGTATTCATTTGGACCTACGACATACAGGAAAAGACTTTCACGTGGCGCAACGAGGTCGGGCAACTATCTTATATATACACACGTGAAGAGTTTGCCGAGCGTTATTTGAAAGAAGATTTTAACCGCATTGACGGGGCAATGGAAGAACTGTCACACCAGACGCTGAAACCAGATGGCGAGGAAGAAGAAATCACACTGAGCATTAAAGCAAAGGACAGCAATGAAAACGACAACGACGAAATACGCGACTTCATCATCGCCCTTTCAGTGCTTCGACGCGACAAACACGGCAAGCCGACCATTATAATCGGTACGAAGAAAGATGTTACAGAACAACACAGAAAAGAACAGTTGGCTAACGAACAGACCATGCGCTACTGGGAATTGTTCAATATCCCGATGGTAGGTATTATGCTCTTCGACAAGGACGGCATTCTGACCGATATCAACCAAAAGGCTTGCACCATGTATTGCTGCGACCGCAACGATATCCTGAACCGCTGCATATCGTTCCACGACTTATTGGGCATCAACGGACTTGACATCAGGGAGGTCGACAATTTCCACGCATCGTGTATCATTGATCCCAAACTAATGTCGGAAGAATGGAAGACTAACTGTGCCTGCCACATTCAGGAAAGACTTTACAACGAGGTTCATTTAATCACCGTCTACAGCGAAACTAACGACTTGCTGGGTATGTTCACCATCTGCCACGATGTCACTCCCAAGGCCAAACTGCAAGAAAATCTGCTGGATGTCAAGCACCAGTTGGCAGAACTTCAAGTCAAGGAACAAGAATACACCAGAACTATCAACGATTTCATCCGCGATGCCAACATCCGCTTAGCCAGTTATTCACCGACGACTCACGCCCTAACCATACTGAACGGCAACGACCAGATTCAGCACCAGCTAACCAAGACGCGTATCATGACCTTAGTCGATGCAGAGCTACACCACAAGGTGATGAATTTCATAGGCAAGATGGACGACCGGAAAAACATTGCCATCAACTTCGACATCAAGACAACACTCTACGTCAAGGATATGTGGCTTTATCTGCACATTCACCTGTTACCACAGGTCGACAAACAAGGCAATGTGACCGAATACATCGGCTTCCTACACGATATCTCTGAACAAAACACCATCGAACAACAACTGGCATTGGTCGAAGCCAAGACACAGGAAGTGGAGGAGACGAAGACAAAGTTTGTAAACAACATGGTACAGGAGATACAAAGACCTATGGAAAACGTCATCCGCAAAGTCAACGAACTGTCGCCAGACAAGCAATTCGAATCCGAGGACGAGTGCACACGCACCATCGTCAGCAATGCTGATATGCTGACCCACATCATCGACAACATCCTCAACCTGTCGAGACTGGAAGCCCACATGGTGGAAACCACTAATAAACCGACAGACTTTGCCATGCTCTTCACTGACATCTGCCAAAATAGCTGGGAAAAGAACCAGATGCCTGATGTAAAATACATCATTGAAAATCCATACGATCAACTGGTCGTTGATATTGATGCCGAACATCTGCAAAACGCAATCATGCAAGTGGCACTCAATGCTGCACAGCATACTCAGCACGGTACCATCCGCGCACGCTACGACTACATCGGTCGCCGACTAATGATCTCCATAGAAGACACGGGCAATGGTATGACAACAGAGAAACTGGCCGAACTGAATCACCAGTTGGAAAGCGGCAGACACACCAGCACCGGCCTGGGACTACCGATTTGTAAAGAACTGCTTAAACAGATGGGCGGCGACCTGGAGATCAACTCCGAAGAAGGCATCGGCACCACGGTATGGATCACACTCCCCTGTGTGGCCACAGCCATCAAACGTAAAAAGATCATCTAACGAAGTCTCAGAAGTATGAAACGAATCACTATCATCATATATTCGCTGATTGCCGTACTGAGCCTACAAGCCCAGTCACTCAGCCAGAAATACGACAAGGATCATCCGCTCATTATCGTCGGTGACTGGGATAAGCCCCCCTATGAGTTCCTCAATGACCAAGGCAAGCCCGCTGGTACCAACATAGACCTGCTTAACGCCTTATGCGAAGAACTGGACATCTCGTGCAAATTTGTGTTGAAAGAATGGAGCGGTGCCCTAAAAACCTTCGAGCGTGGGGAGGCAGACATCGTCTTGGCCAACTTGAGACGCTACCAGCACGAGCCATACGTCTGCAGTGAGAACATCATCAACTTCAACCGCATCTGCGCAGCCACCTTTGGCGACTCCATCGGTGTCGTTTCTACTCACATGCTGGCCGAAGAGGGCGTAGTGCTGAAATCCGGTGACTACACAACGCTGTTTTTCAAGGACATCGATTCACTTAATACGGCAAAGATAGAGTATCAATCGCCCAAGGTCGCACTGCAAGGATTGACTACCGGCGACTACAAATATTTCGTATGGGGCGAGGAACCATTGAAATGGAAAATCAAGGAGTTGAACCTTGAGGGCATCACGCTTAACGACGTGAGTATCCCTGTCAGTGAAATACATATCATCGGACGCGACAAGAACCTCGTCTACGCACTGGACGATATTTATTCACGAATGAAACAGCGAGGTGAGGTGCAGAGCATCAACGACAAGTGGCTACACCCTGAACGCTATCAAGCTCCCTCCCTGCACTGGAGCATCTATGCAATTCTGGTTGCACTGATACTAACGATCTTGTTCTATACGTCCAGTCGCGTAGCCAAATCCTATGTCAGGAATGCTACCCGCAAATCCAATGACCTGAGCAACATGATGTATAAGGCCCTTCACATGGGCAGCTTCCACGTGATAATCTACGACGTCAAGCACAACTTGATGACCAACTGCTATGGGCAACCTATACTACCGAAAAACGGTATCACATTGGAAGAATTCACGGAACGTATTCATCCCAATGAAGTGAAGGAATTCACCCATAAGATGAACAACTTGCTCAACGGCCGTGAGCGAAAGTTCCAATTGAGCAAACGATGGCGTGCTTTCGACAACGAACAGAACTGGCAGAGTCTGGAAGGACACGCTATAGTAGAACTGGACAGTGAGGGACACCCAGCTTATGTTATCAACGCAATAAACAACGTCACACAAAACAAGAAGGAAGACCAAACGACCTGCGACCTTAGATGCAAATATGAGAGTCTGTCGAAGATGCCGCTCGTCGCAATATCGTCCTACGACAAAGACGGCTGGCTCCTCGACATCAACGATTCTATGCGTCAGGTATGCGGCATCACTCCCAGTAATCCAGAGTCGGAGCGATTCTGGTTAACCGTATGTATGTTTGATATCCCCATGTTCCGCAGCGTTTATTCACCGGAAAACAAGGAACCGCTATTGGCCTGTATGCACATGGATTATCCGGAGATGAACATCAATCGTTACATCGAATATCATGTCAGGCCATTGATGAATCATCAAGGCGAGGTGATCAACTATCTTATTACAGCCATTGACATTTCCGACGATCATGACTTCGACCATGAACTACACCGCTACGAGCAAGACATCATGGACACGCAGCAGCGTATCGACCGCTATGAACGGTGGCTCAATTTCCTGACAAAACATAGACTTGCCTATCTCTGGTACAGCGACATCAGTAAACAGACCATCTACCACTACCGCTCTATGCAGAGCAAAGAACCGGAGGACTTCATCATGACGTCTTTCGAAAAGCACTGCGCCAATATGTCGGAGGAAGACCGCAAAATAGCAATGGCTTACTACAACAGCACAGAAGCCTTCGATGCTATCCAACACTTTGTCGGCACAGGAATTGAATCAGGCGAATCATGGATTCACATCACAGGCACCCCCATCACCAATGCCGATGGACACGTAACCGGGCATCGTGGTCTGACCATTAATATCACCCGTGAGATGAGTACCAAGATGCGTCTGGAGAAAAAGGCTCGCATCGCCCAAGACATCGGAAAACTGAAGAGTGGATTCATGGCCTCTATGACCCATGAGTTGCGCACACCACTCAACGCCATCATTGGATTCACCGAAGTGCTTTCCGTTACAGAGACCAGAGAGGAGCGCGACGAGTATATCCGCATCATCCGCAAGAACTGCGATATGTTGCAGCGCCTGATCTACGATATCTTGACAGCCTCATCGCTTAACGAAGGCCCAACTTCACTCAAGCCTAAAGAGGTTGAGTTCTCCAAAGCTTTCGATGATATCTGCCTCACCTTCCAACAACAGATGCAGGATAATGTGCAATTCATCAAGCACAATCCCTACGATACCTTTTATACGACCATTGACCTGGAACGCATCACTCAGGTCATCACCAACTTCGTGACCAATGCCATGAAGTTCACCCATGAAGGCTACATCAAGGTAGGCTACCACTACGAACATCATGGGCTACGCATATCGTGCGAAGACAGCGGTACCGGTATTCCGCAGGACAAGCAGGACATCGTGTTCGACCGCTTTGTAAAACTTGACGAGTTTGTACAAGGTACAGGTATGGGCCTCAACATCTGTAAGAGTATTGCCGAGAGAATGGGTGGCGAAATTGGTGTGTCAAGCGAAGGTGAAGGCAAAGGATCCATCTTCTGGTTCTGGATACCTTGCGAACGTAGACTTACCCCAACGACCGAAATACAACCATAAAGCCTATGCAAATCTGTAAATATATGCTCGCCAGCGAACGCGATGCTCTCTGGGGTCTCACAGTTACTACCATCGGCTACGAGGAGATTGGTCCAAAAGATCCCTACCCCACCCGCGGACATGCCGACGGCTACTATTTTGAACTGGACAAAGGGCGTATATTACCCGAGTATCAGTTGCTCTATATCATTGAGGGTGAAGGTATATTTCACAGCCGCACCATGCCAGAGGCTCATCTGCGTGAAGGCGATTTCTTCCTTCTCTTTCCCGGTGAATGGCACAGTTACCACCCTATAGGCCCTAACGGTTGGAAGAAATACTGGATCGGATTCAAGGGCGAGAATATGGACGACCGTGTGAGAGCCAATTTCCTCTCGCCCACCAAACCCATCTATCATGTGGGATATTCTGCAGACATTGTCAGTCTTTACAAACGAGCCTACGATGCCGCGTTGGAAGAAGCAGCCTACTCTCAGCAGATGATGGCAGGCATCGTAAACCATCTCATCGGAATGATGTACTCGCTGGAACGCAACATCGAACTGAAGAGCCGCAACCAAGCCCATGTTGACATTATCAATAAAGCCCGCCTTCGCATTCGTGAATCACTGGAAAGCTCGCTCACTATCCAGCAAGTAGCCGAAGAACTGGGTGTCAGTTATAGCAATTTCCGTAAACTCTTCAAAGAGCACACAGGTCTTTCACCCGCCATCTATCAGCAGGATCTAAAATTGCAACATGCCAAGGAACTGCTATCCACCACCGATATGAGTGTCAAGGAGATTGCCTATCGGCTAAACTTCGACTCACCCGACTATTTTTCTGCCAAGTTCAAAGCCAAGACAGGCCGCAAACCCAGCGACTTGCGCAATTCATAGCAGGAAGAATGCTTTCAATAGTAGGAGTGGAATATGGAACTCCTACTGCTTTTTTTAACAATATCCATAGGTGTTCATTTAACCGCACCATATTCATTGTTTCGCTGAAACATAAAAAATATTATCGTTTTTGGGAAAAATAAAGGAGAGCATACCTCAATTTTTGATATGCCCCCCATTTAATGTCAGACTTCTTATTAGTGAAGGATTTGCTCTACGACGTAGTAGCAGCCAATACCTGCCAGATAACCCACGAAAGCTATCCATGTCATCCGCTTCAGATACCAGCCGAAGGTTATCTTCTCCAGTCCCATCACTACCACGCCAGCGGCAGAACCGATGATGAGCATGGAACCGCCCACACCTGCGCAATAGGCAAGCAGTTGCCAGAAAATACCATCAACAGCCATTGGATCACCGGCAATCTCAGACACAGGATACATACCCATGCAACCAGCCACCAAAGGCACATTGTCAACGATACTGGACAGCACACCGATGATACCGTTAATCAGGTAGTAATTACCAGCAAAAGCCTCATTCAAGCCCTCACCCATTGCTGTCAGCACACCTATCTCCTGTAGCACGGCCACTGCCATCAAGATGCCCAAGAAGAACAAGATCGTTGCCAAGTCTATCTTCGACAGCAGATCGGTCACACGCTTTGCCATCGTATCGTCTTCACTGGTATGATGCGTACGATGGAAAATTTCCGTCACCGTCCACAACACGCCCAGCACCAATAAGATGCCCATGAACGGTGGCAGATGTGTCAGCGTCTTAAAGATAGGCACGAATACCAGACCACCCACGCCCAACCAGAAGATGACGTTGCGCTGAGCCTTGGTAAACGTCGTTACCTCGGTTGTCTGCGCGTCCTGCTCCTTCTCGAACTTGCCTTTCAGTGAGAAAGTGAGAATCAATGCCGGCACCACCATCGACACGAGCGAAGGGAAGAATATTTCCGTCAGCACACCCTGCGTCGAGATAACACCTTTTATCCAGAGCATAATAGTAGTCACGTCGCCAATGGGCGAGAACGCACCACCCGAGTTAGCCGCAATGATAATCAGACCGGCATAAATGAGTCGTTCCTCGCGACTCTGCACCAGTTTGCGTAACACCATAATCATCACAATAGAAGTGGTCAGGTTGTCGAGGATAGCCGACAGGAAGAAGGTCATAAAAGCCACGCGCCACATCAATTTGCGTTTCGAACGCGTCTTCATCATGTCGCGCACAAAGTTGAAACCACCGTTGCTGTCCACAATTTCCACGATGGTCATTGCGCCCATCAAGAAGAACAGCGTTTCACTGGCATCTCCCAAATGGTGCTGTATGCGTCCTGAAATAAAGTCCACACCATCTGCCACCTCCGGGAAAAAAGCCTGTACGCCCACCATCAGCACGGTCCAGCACCCCACGCACATCAGCAGGGCGATGGCCGCCTTGTTAATCTCCAATACACTCTCCAAGGCTATACACAAATAGCCTACTACGAAAAGAATAATAATTAAAGTTGTTAGTGTCATAGTTTTAAATGTTTGTCATACGGAGTGCAAAATTACATCAAAAACAACAAACGACCAAAAAGAAATAGTTTTTTCTTGCCGAAAAAACTATTTTCTGAATCCGTGTCGGTTTTCAATGCTATGGACATATTTCTCCAACAGCAGTTTATTACTTCGCTCACTCCTCTTTCAACTCCGGCCATCCATCAGAAGTCCATCTGATGGGACGCTGAATGAGAATAGCAGCACTATTGTATGACGTGCTATAACCATGACAGATGAAGATGTCCTCATCGCCAAAATGATAGGCTGCACAATGACCGGTGGCCTCGAAAAACTGTTTGTCGCCCTCAAGGAACAGGGTACCGCCACCCAAAGCCATATCCCTACCCTCACGATCAAGATAGGGTCCTTCAATACGACGACTACGACCTACAGCCACACGATAGTTGCTTTTGGAGCCTCTGCAGCAATAGTCCCACGAGACAAACAGATAATAGTAGCCGTCATGTTTGAAAATAAAAGGTGCCTCAATAGTGTTCGTACCAGCATACTTCGACGTAGGATTGACCTCTGAAGCATGATGGTCAGGAGCATAGCGACGGGCAATAGTGACAGGCTTAACGTCTTGAGCGATGTGCATGGTTGAATCAAGACGCGCCATCTGAATACCATCCCAGAAAGAGCCCCACACGAGCCAAGGGGTATCAGTCGCATCGTCTATCACGAAATTCGGATCAATGGCATTCCACTGATCGCGTTTCTCGCGGGAAGCAACAATACATCCCTCATCCTTCCACACAGGTATAGACAAGGAACGTGCAGACAGCAAGCCGATGGCCGACCCGTTCTTGCCAAATGTAGAGCAACTGTAGGCCATCCACCAACGATTGTGCCACTTAATGATGTCAGGAGCCCAGACATGATCAACAAAGCCGGGCACGGAATCAGTCGTCCACCCAGGAATGACCGTCATCACGGGTTCGGGCTTCACGGTCCAAACCTTGCGATCCTTAGAAGTCATCTGACTGATGCCCCGTCCAGTAGAATATATATAATAGGTGTCGTTCTCGAAAGCCATCACAGGATCATGCACCATTGGTGTCTCCGTGGTAAATGTCTCATGCCGAAAGCGACGGCCTTGTCCTTGTGCCAAGACTGCACTGCAAACGAAAACCGTTGCCAATGCCATTAGTAGTTTCTTCATCATCTGGAAAAATTGATAGTTCGTAGAATTGCCGATGCAAAAATACGAAAAATAGATGAAACGGACTCCTTATTTTATATAAAAACAGCAGACAAGAAAGAAAAAACAAGACGTTTTCTGAGCCATTTCTAAAATTTTCATTATCTTTGTAGCAGAAAATAAATTTAAAGAACAAATCAAGAAAAGAAACAAACATGAAACACAAGCTCTTCACTGTGCTACTATGTTGTATGCTAACTGTTCCTGCTATGGGGCAGACCACATTCCAACACCCTTGGCAGGGTAAACGCGTAGCTTACTTCGGCGACTCGGTAACTGACCCACGCAATAATGCATCCAAAAAGAAATACTGGGGATTCCTGAACGACTGGCTTCAAATCACGCCTTACGTTTATGGGGTGAGCGGACGACAATGGAACGACATTCCCCGACAGACAGAAAAGCTCAAACAGGAACACGGCAACGACGTTGATGCCATCCTCATCTTCTGCGGCACCAACGACTACAACAACGGTGTACCCATCGGACAATGGTGGGACGAGCGAGTAACAGAAGTGGAATATGGACACGGACAGGTGAAAAAGATGGTGACGCGTCGGCAGCGCACACCGTCAATGGACCCGACCACCTACCGAGGCCGCATCAACATCGCCCTCGACTCACTGAAACGCACCTACCCCACCAAGCAGATCGTGCTACTCACACCTATCCACCGTTCCGATTTCCACGCCAACGAGAAGAACTGGCAATGCGACGAGTCGTACACTAATACGTGCGGTGAGTATATCAATGCCTATGTAGAGACCGTCAAGGAAGCAGGCAATGTGTGGAGCGTACCCGTCATCGACTGGAATGCATCGTGTGGACTATTCCCTCTGCTTGATGAGCACGGCCAATATTTCCACAACGCCCAGACCGATCTGCTCCATCCCAATGAACTGGGACATGAGCGTATGGCTCGCACATTGATGTACCAGCTTCTGACACTGCCTTGCACATTTTGAGGATTGAAACCAAAAAACTCGGTCTAAATATCAAATAACTATGGCGGAGTTTTGTCATTATTCGTAACTTTGCCAGCATAATATCCCAATGACTAAAACATATAGAACTAAAACAAATATGGAAAACAAAAAGTATTTCTTTGCCGTCGATCTGGGTGCCACAAGCGGTCGTACCATCATCGGCACTATTGACGAGGGAAAATTTGACTTGGAAGAAGTAACCCGCTTCCCCAACAACCTCATCGAACAGGGCGGTCATTACTACTGGGACATCCACGCTCTTTATTTTGAAATCATTCGCGGACTAAAAGAAGTTGCCCAGCGTGGACTGGAGATCACTTCTATCGGTATCGACACATGGGGCGTTGATTTCGTATTCATCGGTGAAGATGGTGCCATACTGAGAAACCCTCGCGCCTATCGAGATCCTATCACTTTCGATGCGATGGACGATTATCTGAAGCATATCATTTCAAAAAAAGAGGTGTACGACGTGACAGGCATCCAGTTCCTGAACTTCAACTCCATATTCCAACTCTATGCCATGAAGCGTGAAGGCAACTCAGCTTTCAAGAACGCTCAGAAGATTCTTTTTGTACCCGATGCCCTGAGTTGGATGCTCACTGGCAATGAGGTGTGCGAATATACCATTGCCTCAACCTCACAACTGCTCGACCCGCGTACCAAACAACTTGACGAACGCCTGCTGAATAGTATTGGTCTGACCCGTTCGAAGTTTGGCAAGATGGTCAATCCCGGTACCGTTATTGGTGTGTTGACCGACGAGGTGCAGCGTCTGACAGGTCTTGGGCCAGTGCCCGTCATTGCCGTTGCCGGCCACGATACAGGCTCAGCCGTTGCCGCTGTACCAGCCAAAGATGAGAAATTTGCCTACCTAAGCAGCGGCACTTGGAGCCTGATGGGCATCGAAACCAAGGATGCCATCATCAACGACCTCAGCTATGAGCGCAACTTCACCAATGAAGGTGGCATTGAGGGCACTACACGTTTCCTGAAAAACATCTGCGGTATGTGGCTCTACGAGCGTTGCCGCATAGAATGGCCAGAGGAAGTACGCAAACTCTCTCACCCCGAACTGCAGGGACAGGCAATGACGGTAGAGCCTTTCCGCTCGCTCATCAATCCCGATGATCCCGCTTTCGCTGCTCCCTCAAGCATGATTGGCGCTATCCAGAAATACTGTCGCGAAACCAATCAAGCCGTACCCGAGACACCCGCAGAGATCTGCCGTTGCATTTTTGACTCTCTGGCCATGCGCTATCGTCAGGTGTTCCAGTGGATGCAGGAGTTTGCTCCATTCCGTCTCGACGTGCTCCACATCATCGGTGGTGGCTCGCTCAACAAATACCTGAACCAGTTCACAGCCAACTCTACGGGTGCCACCGTGCTGGCCGGTCCTCAGGAGGGTACGGCCATCGGCAACATCATGCTACAGGCCAAGGCAGCCAAGTTGGTGAAGGACATCTGGGAGATGCGCCAAATCATTGCCAACTCCATCGAACTGGTCAAATACGAGCCCCAGGATAAAGCCATCTGGGATATGGCCTTCGACCGTTACCTGAGCATTATCAACGGTAAGTAAACACGATTCAATTTACAAGATATACATCATTTTATTATAACTAACAAACAAAACAAAAGCAAATGAAAGCAGAACTGATTGAAAAAGCCTATGCCGTAGCGAAAGATCGCTATGCAGCTATCGGCGTTGACACCGACGCAGTACTTGACCTTTTACAGAAGCAGCAGATCTCTCTGCACTGCTGGCAGACCGATGACGTGGTCGGTTTCGAGCGTAACGAAGCCCTCAGCGGCGGTATCCAGACCACCGGTAACTATCCCGGACGTGCCCGCACCATTGAGGAAGTCCGTCAGGACATCGAGTTTGTGAAAACTCTACTGGCCGGTAACCATCGTCTGAATCTGCATGAGATCTATGGTGATTTCGGTGGTAAGTTCGTAGATCGCGATCAGGTGGATGTGAAACACTTCGAAAGCTGGATTCAGTGGGCCAAAGAGAACAACATGAAGCTCGACTTCAACTCTACCTCGTTCTCTCACCCGAAGTCTGGCGACCTTTCGCTGTCGAACCCCGACAAGGCTATCCGCGACTTCTGGATTGAGCACACCAAGCGCTGCCGACGCATCGCTGATGCTATGGGTAAGGCTCAGAACGATCCTTGTATCATGAATATCTGGGTACACGACGGTTCAAAGGACGTGCCCGTACAGCGCAAGAAATATCGCGAGATTCTGGCCGCCTCACTCGATGAGATCATGGAAGAGAAGCTCGACGGCGTAAAGAACTGCTTCGAAGCAAAGTTGTTCGGTATCGGTCTGGAGAGCTATACCGTTGGCTCACACGACTTCTATACTGCATACTGCGCTACCCGCAAGCAGATGTACACCCTCGATACCGGTCACTACGAGCAAACCGAGAACGTGAGCGACTTCGTCAGCACCCTGCTGATGTATGTGCCTGAACTGATGCTGCACGTCAGCCGTCCGGTTCGTTGGGACTCTGACCACGTGACCATCATGAACGATCAGACGCTCGACTTGTTCAAAGAGCTTGTTCGTGCTGATGCACTTGACCGCGCCCATGTGGGTCTCGACTATTTCGATGCCTCCATCAACCGTATCGGTGCCTACATCATCGGTACTCGTGCCACTCAGAAGTGCATCCTGCAGGCTCTGCTCGAACCGAAGGCCAAACTGCGCGAGTATGAAGATAACGGTCAATACTTCGAGCGTCTTGCCTTGATGGAAGAGGCTAAGTCGATGCCGTTCGGTGCTGTCTACGACTACTTCAACCTGAAGAACAATGTGCCCGTGGGCGAGGAGTTCATCGCTTGCATCCAGCAGTACGAGAAAGACGTAACTTCAAAACGTAACTAATGGAAATCATTATCGGACTATTAATCATTGCCATCGGCGCGTTCTGCCAGTCCTCGTGCTACGTACCTATCAATAAGATAAAAGCGTGGTCGTGGGAATCCTACTGGATTGTGCAGGGTGTATTTGCCTGGCTGATTCTACCGTTCTTGGGTGCCCTGCTGGCTGTGCCGGCAGGACACTCCCTGTTTGAACTGTTTGCGGCAGAACAGTCGTTCAACATCTGGATGACTATTCTCTTCGGTGTACTTTGGGGTGTTGGCGGTCTTACGTTCGGCCTGTCAATGCGCTATCTCGGTGTAGCTCTTGGCCAGTCGATTGCCCTTGGTACCTGCGCTGGTCTGGGAACCATCATGGGGCCTGTACTGCTGCAAATGTTCTTCCCGGAGCAGGATCCTTTGTCAAAACTCACGGCTGCTGTCATCATCGGCGTTGTGGTTACCCTTATTGGTATCGCCATTATCGGTGTGGCAGGTTCCATGAAGTCTTCAGCCCTCTCTGAAGAAGAGAAGAAGGCTGCCGTAAAAGACTTCAACTTCCCCAAAGGTCTGACCATTGCCCTGCTGGCCGGTTTTATGAGCGGCTGCTTCAATGTCGGTCTGGAGTTCGGCAAACCGATTCACTTTGCCGAGACACAAGAAATGTTCAAGACTCTGCCTGCCACATTCCTCGTGACCTTTGGCGGTTTCGTCACCAATGCCATCTACTGTTTCTACCAGAACCAGAAGAACAAGACGTGGAGCGATTATGCCAACGGAGAGGTATGGGCCAACAACCTGCTATTCTGTGCACTGGCTGGAGCCCTGTGGTATTCGCAGTTCTTTGGATTGTCGCTTGGCCGCTCCTTCTTCCAGGAAGGCAGTACGATGGACACTCTGTCGTTCTGCATCTTGATGGCACTCAACGTAGTGTTCTCTAACGTCTGGGGCATTATTCTCAAGGAGTGGAAAGGCTGTTCCGGCAAGACCATCGCAGTGCTGGCTACCGGTATTGCCGTGCTCGTTCTGTCATCGTTTATGTCGCCCATTCTCAAGGTATTCGGCATAGAATAAGAAAACAACATTCTCTTGAATACATTAAAAAGCCCTGATGCTTCACAGCAGCAGGACTTTTTTCTTAATCAATATATAATAGTCAGTAGTTGTTTTTCTTATTAAATATGTGGGGTTATCTTGGCAGATTGAAAGCCTTGGTCATTTCCTTCATCTGCTCATCGCTCATGCCCTCAGGCTCAAAGCCCATACACTTTGCGTTGATATAAATCTTTGCACTCTTCGAGAGCACGTCAATTTGGTCGAAAGCATCCATCACATCGGTGCCCTTGGCAAACACGCCGTGCTTTTCCCACATCACCACGTCATAGTCCTCAAGTTCTTTCAGCGTAGCATCTGCAAGCTCGTTAGAGCCAGGCAAGGTATAGGGCACGATGCCCAGCCCCAGTGGACAGAAGGCCTTCGTCTCCGGAATCATCGACCACAGAATCTTCGTCAACACATCTTTACCCAAGAACGCACGATTGTGACTCATGGCCACCAGTTCGATAGGGTGCGTGTGAACCGTTGCCTTATAGCCGGAATTGGTTTCAATCTGATGAGCATGTACAGTCAGATGGCTGGGCAGTTCACTTGTCGGCATCACAGGATTATCTGCAATGATCACATACGAGGCGCAGTCGTCCAGAACACGAATCACCGATCCGTTGTCCATCGGCCATCGAGCCAGATCACGCATACGCTTGCCCGTTCCTTTGCAATAGAAATAGCATCCCTTCAGGGCAGGCAGTGTCACGCCTATCTGCTTCACATCGCTGATGGCAGGCATCTGACGAATCTCGTCATCCACATATTCCGTGATATTCACAGTGATATTACCACCATTGCGCTCAGCCCATCCGTTCTGCCATAGATAGCCTGCAACTTCTGCA
Source organism: uncultured Prevotella sp. (assembly GCA_947174835.1). Classification (GTDB taxonomy): domain Bacteria; phylum Bacteroidota; class Bacteroidia; order Bacteroidales; family Bacteroidaceae; genus Prevotella. The sequence continues at coordinate 19,646 of CAMWKM010000006.1, read as the reverse complement.
ATTTTCTCTACCTCAGCCTTCAGGGCAGGACGGCCTTCCAATATACTTTTCATTTCTTTTTTTACGTTATTGATTGTTTCTGGCTGCAAAGTTATACTTATTTTTGAGGAATGAACACGATATTTTGACATTTTGCCCCCTAAAAAATGATTTTAGGGTTGATTTACATCAAGTCGATTTAGTCTGTCACTGTCACAGCCGTCAGGTTCCACAAAGGAATCAGCCTGCCGCGCTGCTGTCTGCGTACCCGCAGGTCTTTGTTTACAATACTGTCAAAATTGACCCTTATTTAATGTATTACCTATTTTTTTGTATCTCGCACTTCTTCTCTTACACATGTTCAATCTTAATGTAAAATCTACCGTTTTATATTGAAATACGTTAAATCTTTCTTTTATCTCAGTTTTTTCTTGTAAATTTGCCGTCAACAATTGAACAATTTATGGCAAATAATGAACGAAATGAGCAGCGAGAGCCATCAACTCCACTTTACACTTTTGGCTATACTGAACAAGAAGTTAAATAAATGACATCGATACATGGACAAGAAAACATTGGAATTTGTGACATATTGCATCGGAAAACTTTCCGCACTGCTTCAACTGCCACAGAAAGAAATATACAAACGGCTGAAGACATCGGGTATATTGTATGACTACATCGTACCCTCATACGATGTACTGCACACATTCAGTTCCCGGTATCTGATGGAGGATCTAACTGAATATATGAAGGAGAAAGGAGTGCTATCAGCATGAGACTTTACCATTCATCAAACATAATCGTTGAGCATCCTGACACAGAGCATTCACGCCTGTATCTTGACTTCGGACGTGGATTCTATCTAACCTCGCTGCACGAACAAGCTGTGAGGTATGCCCAGCGTTTCAAAAGAAGGGGCCAGCCAGCTTGGCTTAATACCTATGAATTTACTTGCGACGAAACGCGTTGGAACATAAAGCGTTTTGAAAGCTATGACAAGGAATGGCTTGACTTTGTCGCTGAGTGCCGTGAAGGAATGGACGCGGGAAACTATGACATGATTATTGGCGGCATCGCAAACGACAGAGTCATTATCACACTCGACAGGTATTTCACCGGTGAGATTTCGCAAGAAGAGGCTCTTGGATTACTGAGATTTGAAAAGCCTAACATACAATACTGCATACGCACAGACAGGATGTTGCAGGAGTGTCTAACATTTATAGGAAGCGAACAACTATGAGTGACGAAAGCAAACAAATATTGAGAAGTTCCCAATGTGCCAGAATCATTGTCTGCATAAGCGAGATGTTCAATGTGCCACTCGACAAGGCTACTGACATCTTTTATAGTTCAGAGACGGCCAGCATGATAGAGGATGGTATTGCTGATTTACACTGCCGTAGTGACAGGTATCTGGCTGAAGAAATTTGGAGAGAATACCAAGAAAGTAAAAACGAGACAGGCGGAGATTAATCTATGAACGTAAGACATATATTAATAAGTTTCTCATTTATGAGGCCAACAAAAGGTGATACCCAAAGTGATGATCAAGATGGCACTCAAGAAGGAAATCTTGATAAAGGAGTATTTTTCTCGCGCGCGTGCGCGCATATTAAAAAGGTGTAATATTCCCCTTCAATCCCCTCTATCACCTGCCATTTTTATTTCGATTATCTTTTGGTCGCGATTTGATTATCTTTTGCCTTCGGTTTAATAATCTTTTCACTTCCATTTGATTATCTTTTGCTCGCCATTTGATTATCTTTTCCAAGTCATTTGATTATCAAATGCCGACCATTTGATAATCAATTTTTAGACACCCCCCATTTGATTATCTTTTGGTCGGTAAAAAGTTTTGTATTGTTCTCGCATATTCGTACCTTTGCACCCATGAAACAAGATAAAGCACTAATAGCCCATCTGTCAATGTTCGGTGCCTGTGCCGGATGGGGACTGATGGCTCCCGTCGGCAAGGATGCCATGACGCATGGCTTCGACGGCATCACCATGGTGACGTTCCGTGTGGTGGGAGCCTGTCTATTGTTCTGGCTGGCATCGCTGTTTGCTCCCAAGGAGCACGTGCCTGCAAAGGACAAGTTCATGTTCATTGGGGCCGGACTGTTCGGATTGGTATGCAACCAGTGTTGCTACACCATCGGACTGAGTATCACGTCGCCCATCAACGCCTCTATCGTTACCACGTCAATGCCTATCTTTGCCATGCTACTGGCTGCCCTCATCCTGAAAGAACCCATCACGGGCAAGAAAACACTGGGCGTGCTGATGGGCTGCAGCGGAGCTTTGATACTGATACTGACCTCGGCAGCACACGGCAGCGACAAGGTGGGTGACATACGGGGCGACCTGCTCTGCCTGTTTGCTCAATTCTCCTTTGCCCTCTATCTGTCGTTGTTCAATCCACTCATTCGTCGCTACAACGTGTTTACCATCAATAAATATATGTTCTCATGGGCCACGCTCATGCTGCTGCCTTTCACGTTCGGCCACGTCAGCGAAGTAGTGGCAAGCCCTATTCCCATGAAGACGTGGTGGGAAGTGGTCTACGTCGTGGGCATCGGCACTTTCTTCTGCTATATTCTCACCATGATCGGACAGCGCACCCTGCGCCCCACCGTGGTCTCGGTCTACAACTACGTGCAGCCCATCGTCTCTGTGGCAGCCTCACTGCTCATGGGCATCGGTGCCTTGAAGCCCACCCATGCCTTAGCGGTTGTTTTGGTATTTAGCGGTGTCCGGCTGGTCACGAAGTCGAAATCGCGACATGATATGGAACAGTCTGCGTCCAAGAAAATTTAGAATAAAGTATACCAATAAAATCTTTTCATGTTCTTTCGCTTTTCGATTATTTTATTGTACCTTTGCAGTCGATGAATGAAAATGTGATAATCGTTGATGCCGACTTTGTGGACAAGGTTGCGTTTGACCTGACGGTAAACTTCGAACGAATGTTGGAAAGGCAAATACCACGAGCCGACATGGCTCGATGGGCGGAATGTCTGGCATTAGACGGCGGACTGCGTGCCGGAGAACACCAAACAACGATGATACTCGTACACGACCATAATGTGGAGGAGATGAAGAACTTCCATCCCGGACATTATGTCGAGGAACTGGACGGACAGGCTTTCAAAAGTAGTATTGGGGAGTTTGTGTTCTGTCCGACCTCGGGCGAAACCTTTGTCAGCAAGGATGATCTTTTTCTGGATACACTCCGGACTGTCATGGAACAGAAGGAGGTGGAACGCATCATGGTGGTGCCTGACGACCGCCTATATAATAATGTTCGCGAGATTCTCCGCAAAGCGGACGATGAAACTAAGCGCGTCACCGTGTTTGCCATGCAGCCCATGCCCGGTGGCCCGTTTCAACAGGAGATATTAGGCTACTCACTGATGGCTGCACTGGGCATCAGGGGTGAGGAGATTGAAGGAATTAAAAACTAAGAGTTAAGAAATGAGCATACTGAAAGATTTCTTTGCTACCATTCCGTTTGAGCATGTATGGCAAATGGTCATTACCTACGGACTGAATTTCGTGAAGAACATCGTGCTGGCTACGATTGTCTTCTTCGTAGGTCGCTACCTTATAAAATGGCTGATTCAGTTGTTTACCAAGATGTTGTTGCGCAGCAAGGTGGACACGACGCTCTACACTTTCCTGAACAGCATCATCAATGTGGTGATGTGGTCGGTGCTCGTCGTTGCCGTCGTCAGCATTTTGGGCATAGAGACCTCATCGTTCATCGCCCTCTTCGCATCGGCAGGTATGGCAGTGGGTATGGCCCTGAGCGGCACACTGCAAAACTTTGCCGGCGGTGTGATGATTCTGTTGTTTCGTCCCTTCAAGGTGGGCGACGTCATTGAGGCACAAGGCTATTCCGGTGTGGTGAAAGAGATTCTGATCTTCAACACCATCATCCGTACAGGCGATGCCCAAATTATTCTGATTCCTAACGGAATCCTTTCCAGCGGCACCATGAAGAACTCGTCGAAAGAGCTTTACCGTCGCGTAGATTTGGAGTTCCAGTTTGAATACGGTGCCAACTTCGAAGATGTGAAAACTGCCATTTTAAGCATTTTGCAGAATCATCCAATGATTATCCAAGGACCTGTCAGCGACTCGTCTATTGTGGCTGCTCCCTGGCTGGGCCTGCTTCAACTGGGCGATAGCGGAGTGACGGTCATCACCCGATCGTGGTGCAAGACTGCCGACTACTGGAACGTCTATTTCAACCTGAACGAAACAGTCTACCAGATGCTAAAGGAGCGTGGTTTCATGTTCCCATTCAACCGTGTAGACGTGAACATACTGAATAACCAAACATCTAAATAGGAAAACAATGGCAAGAGTACTAATGATTGGCGCCGGAGGCGTCGCAACGGTAGCAGCGTTTAAAATTGCCCAAAACGCTGATGTGTTTACGGAGTTTATGATTGCAAGTCGTCGTAAAGCCAAATGCGACCAGATTGTAGAGGCCATCCACAAAGCCGGCTACAAAATGGATATCAAGACGGCACAAGTGGATGCCGATGAAGTAGAGCAGTTGAAAGCATTGTTTAACGACTACAAACCGGAGTTGGTCATCAATCTGGCCCTACCCTATCAGGACTTAACCATCATGGATGCCTGTCTGGCCTGCGGCTGTAGTTATCTGGACACGGCTAACTATGAGCCGAAGGACGAGGCCCATTTCGAGTACTCATGGCAGTGGGCCTACCGTGAGCGTTTCAAGGAGGCAGGTCTGACGGCTATCCTCGGTTGCGGTTTCGATCCCGGTGTGACCAGCATCTATACGGCCTATGCCGCCAAACATCACTTCAAAGAGATTCAGTATCTCGACATTGTAGACTGCAATGCCGGTGACCATCACAAGGCTTTCGCTACCAACTTCAATCCGGAAATCAACATCCGCGAGATCACACAAAAGGGACTCTACTGGGAAAACGGCCAATGGGTGGAGACGGAACCGCTGGAGATTCACAAAGATCTCACCTATCCCAATATCGGTCCCCGCGACAGCTATCTGTTGCACCACGAGGAAATTGAATCGCTGGTCATCAATTATCCGACAATCAAGCGGGCCCGTTTCTGGATGACTTTCGGCCAACAGTATCTGAAACATCTGGAAGTGATTCAGAACATCGGAATGAGCCGTATTGACGAGGTGGAATATGAGGCTCCGCTGGCTGATGGTTCTGGCACGGCAAAAGTGAAGATTGTGCCCTTGCAGTTCCTGAAGGCCGTGCTGCCTAACCCGCAGGATCTGGGCGAGAACTACGAGGGCGAGACCTCTATCGGCTGTCGCATCCGTGGAATAGGCAACGATGGTCAAGAGCACACTTATTATGTCTATAACAACTGTTCGCACCGTGCAGCCTACGAGGAGACAGGTATGCAGGGTGTCAGCTACACCACCGGTGTACCCGCCATGATTGGAGCCATGATGTTCTGCAAAGGTCTGTGGAAGAAACCCGGTGTCTACAACGTCGAGGAGTTTGATCCCGATCCCTTCATGGAGCAACTCAACAAGCAGGGACTACCCTGGCATGAGATTCATGACGGTGATTTGGAACTGTAAATTGCATTTATACTACGTATCATTACGAATAATCAAAAATAAAACAATCATTATGGCAAAAAAGGAAACTGAAAGCGAAGCACTGACCCCGCAACAGGAAAAACTAAAAGCCTTACAGGCCGCTATGTCGAAGATTGAAAAAGATTTCGGCAAGGGCAGCATCATGCGAATGGGCGAAGAAAAGATAGAGAATGTGGAAGTTATCCCGACGGGCTCAATCGGCTTGAATGCTGCTTTGGGGGTGAACGGATATCCAAAGGGACGCATCATTGAGATCTATGGTCCGGAGTCAAGCGGTAAGACGACACTGGCCATTCATGCTATCGCAGAGGCCCAAAAAGCCGGTGGTATTGCAGCTTTTATTGATGCCGAACATGCTTTCGACCGCTTCTATGCACAGAAACTGGGTGTCGATATTGACAACCTGTATATCTCACAGCCAGACAACGGTGAACAAGCTCTGGAGATTGCCGACCAACTGATTCGCTCGGCTGCCATCGACATCATCGTCATTGACTCGGTTGCAGCCTTGACACCGAAGAAGGAAATCGAGGGTGATATGGGTGACTCTGCCGTAGGACTTCATGCCCGACTGATGAGTCAGGCCCTGCGCAAGGTCACATCAACCATCGCCAAGACTAACACCACTTGTATATTCATCAACCAATTACGCGAAAAGATTGGCGTAATGTTCGGCAATCCAGAAACGACCACCGGTGGTAACGCACTCAAGTTCTATGCCTCTGTTCGTCTGGACATCCGCCGTGTCACCAGCATCAAGGATGGTGATAACGTGATCGGTAACCAAGTACGCGTGAAAGTAGTAAAGAACAAGGTGGCTCCTCCCTTCCGCAAGGCTGAATTTGAGATAACCTTTGGCGAAGGTATTTCAAAGATTGGTGAGATTGTAGACTTGGGAGTGGAATTTGACATCATTAAGAAAAGTGGTTCATGGTTCAGCTACGAAGGCTCCAAACTGGCACAAGGACGCGATGCAACCAAACAATTACTGAAAGACAATCCCGAACTCTGCGAGGAACTGGAAGCCAAAATCATGGAGAAACTCGGTGAACAGTAACCGTTACCCTTATTAATAAATACATAAAAAGATTCCCAGTCGCTTGTGATGACTGGGAATCTTTTTATGTATGCTAATGCGTATTACTTCAATTTGCTGATGCTCTTCACCTTCTTTGTATTCTTGTCAAAGAACACACAGGCATAGGGACGGCCTGGCTCATTGTAGACCCAAGTGTACATGCCACGATCCTCACCATGACCGGTAGGCTCACCTAAAGCCAATCGTACTTCATTCTCAGTGAATCCGGCTCGGACAATACTCTTCTGCACATCGTTGAAGTTCGCCTGACGCACACCGGGTAACGTCAACGGATTACCCCAAGCAAACAGGCTACTGAACAAATCCTCACGCTGGCCATCAATATCACCGGCAACATTCTGACTGACAAATGTTACTTCTTTAGTGTAAGTTCTGCCGGTACTTTCTCCCACAAGTGTCATCTTGACATAGTGAGTGCCACGCTGTGCCCTAATATCTTTTATGACAAAAGTTGATAGACGTGCTACTCTCGTGCGCTGCCCATCTTGAGCAAACATTTCTGTATTGTAAAGCGTAAAGACCTTCTTGCCCACATAGTTGCGATAGCCGCCACTTGCTGCCAAACTGTCACCCGGTAATTCAAAAGCTCCAGTAAAAGTATGGATCTTCATATTGCTAATGTCAAACTCATCATCGCGCATACCACTATTAGTACGGCTGATGGCCACATTCTGATAGAACTCACGGCCCTCATTGTCGGCCACAATAATTTTTACAGGGAAACTGCGCGTACCAACGCCTACGGCTACTACTTTCACCTCAGTGCCCTCCGGTACATCGAAAATGACTTTATAACCATCACCATCTACCTCTGTATCAACGTAATATTCATCGGCCATCGTAAAAAGCACCTTATCCTTGAAAACCTCAATAGCCATGTCCACATCGCCTAAATAAGCCAGCGTGGGAACACCCATCTTACCATAGCAGTAGTCATCGAATGAGGCCGTAGGAACCTCATAGTAATAGGCTTTACCATCATCCTCGCAGACAAAGTTGATGTGCTCATGCAGTCCGCCCGTATTCTCATGGCCTTTGTAGACCATTATCTTATGACGCAACGTGCGACTACTGACCATCTGACCGGTGGCAGCATCAGCAAAGGTTTTGATCACCATATCTTTTTTCTCAGGAATAACCATGAATCGCATCCCTTCCTTCCAGTCACACAGACTGACATAACGGAAATAACGCCCCAGAAAATCCTGTGGTTCTTCAGCAGTTTTCTCTTCTGTCTGACCGCCCTCTGCCTGCTCAGCAACTGCAGTCTTCACGGCTCCCTTAGTCTTTACAATGTACTTATTTTCTTGTGCCTGCCCTGTTAATACCATCAAGGCTGCAACGGCAACAATCATCAGTTTCTTCATAACTGTCATTATAATAGATTTTACGGTGCAAAGATAGAAAAAAGTTTTGATACTTGTGTCAAAATGTCGTATCAAATAGTCGTTTCTTGTGAAATTTTATACTTTTGGCACATGCTTTGCTATTCAATCAGCGATAAGTTTTGTAAATAACAAATAAAAATAGATACAATTATGGGAAAGATTATTGGTATTGACCTGGGTACAACTAACAGTTGTGTTGCCGTATTCGAAGGCAACGAGCCCGTTGTGATTGCAAACAGTGAAGGCAAGCGTACCACGCCTTCTGTAGTAGGTTTCGTCGAAGGTGGTGAGCGCAAGATTGGCGATCCCGCCAAGCGTCAGGCTATCACCAACCCGAAGAACACTGTTTACTCTATCAAGCGTTTCATGGGTGAGACGTGGCAACAGACCGAGAAGGAAATCTCACGTGTGCCATTCTCTGTCGTCAACGAAGGTGGATATCCCCGTGTTGACATTGATGGCCGCAAATATACGCCACAGGAAATCTCGGCCATGGTGCTTCAGAAGATGAAGAAGACCGCAGAAGACTATCTGGGACAAGAGGTGACCGACGCAGTCATCACCGTACCAGCCTACTTCTCTGACTCTCAGCGTCAGGCTACGAAGGAAGCCGGCCAGATTGCAGGTCTCAATGTCCGTCGTATCGTCAATGAGCCTACGGCAGCCGCTTTGGCCTATGGTATTGACAAAACGAACAAGGATATGAAAATCGCCGTGTTCGACCTCGGTGGTGGTACTTTCGATATCTCAATCCTCGACTTCGGTGGTGGTGTGTTCGAAGTGCTCTCAACCAACGGTGACACTCACTTAGGTGGTGACGACTTTGATCAGGTTATCATTGACTGGCTGGTGCAGGAGTTCAAGAACGACGAGGGTGCCGATCTAAAGGCCGACCCGATGGCTATGCAACGTCTGAAGGAGGCTGCCGAAAAAGCAAAGATCGAACTGTCGTCAACAACTTCTACGGAGATCAATCTCCCCTATATCATGCCCGTCGGTGGCGTACCCAAGCACTTGGTGAAGACGCTGACCCGTGCAAAGTTCGAACAACTGGCACACAATCTCATTCAGGCTTGTCTGGTACCCTGCCAAAATGCCATTCGCGATGCAGGTATCTCGACTTCTGATATTGATGAGGTCATCCTCGTGGGCGGTTCCAGCCGTATTCCCGCCGTGCAGACACTGGTAAAGAACTACTTCGGCAAGGAGCCTTCGAAGGGCGTGAACCCCGATGAAGTAGTTGCCGTAGGTGCAGCCATTCAGGGTGCCATTCTGAATCAGGAGACTGGACAGGACATTGTGCTGCTTGACGTTACTCCTCTGACCCTCGGTATTGAGACCCTCGGTGGTGTGATGACTAAGCTAATCGAGGCTAACACCACCATTCCCTGCAAGCAAAGTCAGGTATTCTCTACTGCTGCCGACAACCAGACCGAGGTAACTATCCATGTGCTGCAGGGTGAGCGTCCTATGGCTGCACAGAACAAGAGTCTTGGACAGTTCAACCTCACAGGCATTGCTCCCGCTCGTCGTGGAACTCCCCAGATTGAAGTCACCTTCGACATCGATGCCAATGGTATCGTAAAAGTAAGTGCCAAGGATAAGGGCACCGGTAAGGAACAGGCCATCCGCATTGAGGCCAGCAGTGGATTGTCACAGGATGAGATTAACCGCATGAAGGCAGAGGCAGAGGCAAACGCTGAAGCAGACAAGAAAGAGCGCGAACGCATCGACAAGATGAATCAGGCAGACTCTATGATCTTCCAGACCGAAACCTTCCTCAATGAGAACGGTGACAAGTTGGGAGCAGACAAGGCTAACGTAGAAGCTGCCGTTCAGCAGTTGAAAGATGCCCACAAGAGCGGTGATACCGCTGCCATAGATACGGCAATCAACAACCTGAACCAAGTGATGCAAGCCGCCAGTGCCAAGATGTACCAGCAGGCAGGTCCCCAGCCCGGTGCCGATCAGGCTCAACAGCAGCAGTCCACCAACAACGCTCAAGACGACATCCAAGATGCCGACTTTGAGGAGGTCAAGTGAGACAGATAAGCAAACACTAAGCAATAATAGAAATCCCGTATAACTCAGAAAGTTATGCGGGATTTTCTTTTGGTTAAACTTTGTAAATCCATGCTTGTTTTCGGGTTTTTGTCGTAATTTTGCATCAAATCGTTCACGTGACATAAAAGTTGATGGTGTGAAACAAAAATAAAATAACATCTTTAGAATTAGTTTTATGGCAGAAGCAAAATATCAAATCCGAAGAAAATGTCCTATATGTGGCACTATTTTTCAAATAAGGACTATAGATGCCGTATATTGTTCGCACCAATGTTCTGCTGTAGCCCACAAACGAAAGGCTGACAGGGAGGCAAAAGAGGCAATGTATGACCGCATTGCCAAAGACATCCCAGATATACGTGAATATCTCACCGCAAAGGAAGTTGTAGCGATATTTGAGGTTGAACGTGGTACACTCTATCGTGAGATACATCAAGGAAAGATTCCATCAGTCAATCTCGGCAAGAGGCAAATTCGACTCAAGCGTTCGGATGTAGAAGAACGTTATCAACTAAGAAAGAAAGTACGCAAGGCAGCACAAAAGCCCATTCCCAAAACGTACAATCTGGAGCCAGAGAACTGTTATACCATTGGAGAAATCTCAAAGAAGTATAGGATACACGATACGTCTGTATGGACTCACATCCGCAAGTTCTCTATCCCAACCCGGCAGATTGGAAACTATGTTTACGCTCCCAAATCAGAAATAGACAAACTCTACAAATCCGTCAAGCTATGAAAACCCCAATGAAGCGCACGGTATTCAAGGTGGTACTCCGCAAGTCCGAATACAAAGAGCAGTGGTCGTTGCTCATTGAAAGTTTCCCCGTTTTTGTGCCAGGCAGGGAAAAGCCCATGAGAAAGCATGAGCCACTTGGTCGCTTTGTCACCACTCCCATCTTCGATAAAAACAGTTCAGGCAGAACTTTGGCTGACGGCAAAGCCTACTATCGCCCAAAGCGAGATGCGAATGGTATCATCCAATGCAGGTCGCAGATAGACCAAGAGGCTTGTATTTTTGCCGACAAGGTTCGTGACCTGCGTCAGCACGAATATGACAACCAATCGTTGTACACCAACACAGAGGCAGAACAGGCAGCACAAAATGAACGGTCGAAATGTGACTTCATTCAGTATTTCAAAGAATTGAAGGACAAACGCCACAGAAACAGTTCTAAGTCTATCCAAACAAATTGGAACCGCGAATTGGTGCTCATGAATCTGTACACCGGTGGTAAACCTATGCTCTTTGGCGACATAGACCTTAACCTCATTGAGGATTATAAGGACTTCCTTATCAATGCTCCCCAAGGAGGCGGCAAGACTGGTTCCATCTCAGCAAACACCGCATCAACTTATTTCTCTATCTTCAAAGCAGGCTTGCACCAAGCCTTTGTTGATGGCTACTTGACTATTGACCTTGCTGCAAAAGTCAAGAATATCTACTACGAGGAAAGCCAACGTGAATATCTGACAATGGAAGAACTCAACCAACTTGCCGCCACTCCATGCGATAGCGACATTCTCAAAAGAGCAGCCTTGTTCTCTGCTCTGACAGGTCTGCGCCATTGTGACATCAAGCAATTAAAATGGCGTGATGTAGTGAAGGATGAAGCACATTATCGCCTTCTATTCACACAACAAAAGACCAAAGGTGTGGAATACATGCCAATTTCCGACCAAGCCTATCTGCTTTGCGGTGAGCGTGGCGATGCTGACCGGCTTGTCTTTGAAGGTCTTCAGGAGCCGTCATGGATTAACCGCCCTGTAAAGCGATGGGTAGAGGCTTCTAGCATTACCAAACACATCACCTTCCATTGCTTCCGCCATACCTATGCCACCTTACAGCTCACCAACGGAACCGACATTTATACGGTAAGTAAAATGCTTGGTCACAAGAAGGTGACTACAACACAAATATATGCGAAGATTGTCGATGCGAAGAAAGAAGCTGCCGCAGATGCAATTCAAATTTCCCTTTCAAGCGACATGATAAAGTCGCAAGATGTTCCCCGAGAAGAGTAGTCCTTTTGATACAATAATGGGCAACCCATAATCAGTCACTTTAGGGATATTTTATCATTTAGCCATTCACATCAACTTGTGAGTGGCTTTTTCGTTATTAGTCCTTCGGTTGCCGATTTTCGTTATGATGCCGTTATGACACCTATCATAACGGTGTCACAAGAAAAAGATTTTCAGCATTGACACTTGTTTGTTATATCTAATAATCAACAAGTTATACATACAAACACACAGTGGTTGATATGGAGTTTTTATGTCCCCAATCATGCCAAATTCACCATTGCTTTTCACGATACTTTTGCAGTCGCTTTCTTCCCAAAGAGAGTGACTGTAGCACATCGCTGCAGCCAACTAAAAACAAAAATTATGAGTACCACAGTACCATCTTTTGATGCAATGCCACAGCTTATGGCAAGCATCCTTGAGAAGTTGGATACACTTGAACAGAAGTTCGACGCTCTGCAGTCAAACAACAATGTAGAGGCAGATGCATGGTTCTCGTTACAGGACCTATGCAAGTACCTCCCCAACCATCCAGCCGAGCAGACAGTCTATGGATGGACAAGCAACCGCACCATTCCATATCATAAGAATGGTAAAAGTATCGTCTTCCGCAAGTCGGAGATTGATGCCTGGCTTATGCAGTCAGCACGCAAGTCCACAACAGACATTTATGACGAAGCACGTGCGTATGTCGCAAACAATCCAAGAAGAGGAAGATGACGTACATTGATTACATGAACCAATTTTGGCGTGCTTCATCTCTTGAACACATGCCCACAAGCGAGGTTGCACTGTATGCATTCATCGTCAATGAATGCAACCAACATCGGTGGAATATGCCTGTGCCATGCTCAACAGTACGAATCTGTGAGGTGCTACACATGTCTAAGCAGACACTCTGCACTGCTCGGAAAAATCTTGCCAAACGGGGGCTTATCTCTTTTACCGATGGCAAGTCCCGTCATGTACCGTCCAAATACTCACTCCTTAAATGGACGGAGAACTTGACGGTAGAGTTGACGGATGGCTTGACCCCTATTACAAAAGATATAGAAAAAGATAATTTTAAGACAAATCGCTGTTATGACACAAAATCCTCAAAGAATCAACGTAGAGTGGTTAAAGAAATCCCTACTACAGCGGCGTCCTATGAAGCCGCGTTTTAAGTTACCCATGTCAGAAGACGAATCCTACGCCTATCTGTTAGCGGCAGTCATGGCTGAGGTAGAATATCGTCACCGTACTTTCATTACTAACGAAGACATGGAGGCGCAAATCCATGAGTTGGCAAAATGGCTCACATCGCCATCTACCAGTTTCGGCATCCTACTATGCGGCAGATGCGGCAATGGTAAGAGTACCATGCTAAAGGCGTTCCAACAGTTACTGAACTATCTGTATATTCGGAAGCCATACAACGATGGCACATACGGAATCCAGATTGTGGATGCGAAGTACATTGCCCACCTATGCAAGAACAACTATGATGCATACCTCAAGCTCATCAGCGTAGATATGCTCGGCATTGACGACCTTGGCACAGAGCCATCAGAAGTGATGGACTACGGGAATGTCTATACTCCAGTTATAGACCTGCTGACAAAACGTTACGATGAGCAACTCTTCACCATTATCACCACAAACTTAATGCCATCGCAGATACGCGAACACTATAATGACCGCATCGCCGACCGTCTCAATGAGATGGTTGAGAAAATCGTATTCAAGAATGGTACATACCGCAATAATTAACAAGAAGAGTGTCCACACCTATAATAATTAAATCAAAAAACATGTACAAAGAAGATTTGTCTTATGGTCTGTTTTTGTCAGACCGACAGTTGGATTTCTTGTTCAACTATCCACAGGGCTTCGACCGCATGAAGTGCTTTGCTACTTTCTTGCAAATGGCAGTGAGGGAGCCAGCACACTACAAGAAGAAAGAGTATTCAGTTGACCTAAGCCCAGGTCAGTTCGCTATTTCGGAAGTGGAACTTGCCAAACTATGGAAGTGCAATCGCAAGACTGCCTCCAAGATGGTTGACATGTTCCATGAGATGGGATTGGTATCATCTGTACCGAACTACCGTACAACTGTCTTTACCGTCCATTGTATTGCCAGTTGGTACATCGACAATCAAGTTATCCGCAATGCGCATTACTCACGCCATCCTCAGATTGAGCAGCGCATCAAGGCGAACCACAAAAGAACGGATGCTGTCTCTAGAAATGAAGTCCATGATGACAATGTAAATTCTTCCTTATCCCTTTCTTATGACAAGATTGATATGGAGCGAGCCACACATCAATCTGATGTCCCAGCCATCGAACAAAGGGATGAGTACACTTCTAACCAATCCGAGCCAGTCAGCCATGACTATTCTAATGAAGGTAACGGCAGGGAAAAGGAACTATTCAATGATGGTGTCGAACCGACCACCCGGATTGAAGAAAGCCTTTCCCCATCCATCACCTTGACAGACGCAACCCCTGAAAGCGACGACAGCCCAGACAACGAGGCACAGCGTTTCTCTGGACTGCCTGATACGGGCGAAGCGGATGCTACCGCCACGGCACCAGTCAAAACGATTTCCAACGATGTCGTATAACTCCATCAAGGGTTTAGGATGACCCGAAGGGTGCCTGAATTTTTGTATTCTCTAAACAAGAAGTGCCAATGTCCGACAATCCGCTTCGCTACTTACCCGGCTTATTGACTTCTTGCAATACTCGCAGGCTCGCATTGGGTTGCCCAAGCCCAGTTATAAATTTGCATATAAAACCTTTTATGAATGAAACAGAAAATAGAACACAAAGGGCGTAATCCACGTATCACCGTTTGCTATACGCCCGAAGAGTACAAGAAGATTGTCGATAACGCAGCAGCCTGTGGGTTGAAGAAAAGCCAGTATATCCATGACACCTCATTGAGCCAGGAACCAAAGGCGATGATGAGCGACAAGGAAACTGATGCCCTTATTTCGCTGAAAGCTGCCCGAGGCGAGCTGATTCTGATTAAGAATGCCCTTCACGGCACGACCCAGGAACAGCGAAAGAAATACTTCCGCAACGAGCAGTTCATGCGGCAGTGGATTGAAGGCGTTAACAGCCTTATTCGCAGATTGGCAGAAATAGAAGGAATGTTCAAAAGATGATAGCAAAAGCAAAGTCTATACCGCATGGCGCAGCCATGACGAATTATGCCACCAAGCATAACCGCGCAGACATAGTGCTGACACGCAACCTTGACGAGGGGCTTACTCCTCTCGCCATGTGGGGAGCGATGGAAACCATTCACCAAAAGTATGAACCGAAATTCAGGCATAAGCCAGTCAAGAACCCGACCCTTCGACTGGAGGTTTCCCCATCCATTGAAGAGACAAAGGGATGGACACTAAAAGACTGGTATACGTATGCGCTACAGTTCCTCGAAAAGCTCCAGAAGGATGTCCAAACCAAGGAAAGCAAGAAGAAAGGAAATGCCAAGTTTAATCTGGATAGGGCGCAGATATTTGCCTGTCTTCATTTTGATGCGAAGTCCGGCATCCCGCACCTTCACATCCTCATCAACCGCATTGACCTTGACGGGAATCTCATGAATGACTCCTTCATCGGTAATAGCGCAGTCAAGGCTGCCCACGACATTAACATTGAACGTGGATGGGAGTTGCCCGAGGATATTCACGAGGCTCACCAAAAGAAGATAACGGATGCTTGTTATGACATCCTTTGCGAAATGTCAAGTTATGATTGGAACAGTTATAAGCGCGGTCTTGAAAGTCGTGGTTACAAAGTCCTTGAGCAACGTGACAAACAAGGTGTCTTGCATGGGTACACCGTCCTTAGAGGTAACTCCCGTTTCAAGTCATCCACCTTGGGCAAAGGTCGTAACTTGACCACCACCAAACTTGAAGCCACATGGAAGAAATTTCGTCCGATCGCTCCAAGTGTTGTGAAACCCTGTTCTACCGTGGTCACCTCCCAGACTACTGCAAGGAAGCCCATCACAGAGCGTAACTCAGGTCGTCAGGATGTTGTCCAGACTAAGCCCGAAGCACCACCTATCTTCAGGAAGATATTGTCAGTTGACGATAAACATTATTCCATCATGATGCCGGTGGATGCATACAAGGCTATGGAGGATGCCATCGAAGTTCCTGATGAATCTATGCCATTTGAGAATGTCTTGAATGTGGCTATGCTGTTGTTCATGCACTATGTCGATGCTGCCACCACTATTTCAGAATCGTGTGGCGGAGGTGGTTCCACTCCATCGAACTGGGGTAAGGACATGGATGAGGATGAACGTGACTGGGCACGACGTTGTGCCCAACACGCTAACTGGCTATGCAAGCCAATCAAGAGACATAAAGGACATGGACGTTAAAAATAAATCGTTATGAAGAATAAGTATAATAATCTTGTCGAAGAAATCGACAAACAGGAAGAAGTCCAGGAGCAAAAGACTAACCTTGACAATGAACTTCTACTCCTTAAGCAAGCCATAAGCAACTTGCACGATAATGTCATGAAAGTTGAGAAGGCTCGCAAAGACGGAACAGATATGGTGATTGCAATGAAAGCTGCCACAGATAGCATGGACATGGCTGTTTTCGCTTTCTGTCGTGCAGTTACCCGTACTGAGGCTACAGTCTTAAAGGTTGAAATGACCGACGAGTGTTTGAATACCATCAAATCTGGGAGAGAGGATTTGATTCATGCCGAGACCGCACTTCTTGCCAATCATAGGAGGATGATGTTGCAAGAAATTCGTAATCAGAATGAAGAAATGCAATCCTTCATAAAGTCTGGAAAAGGAGTGTACCTGTCACCCAAGGTGTTCTGGTGGTGGACAGGCGTCTCGTATCTCACCTCGCTATATTCATTTTGGTGTCTTTTGCAATTGATTTTTCTGTGGTTGAAATGCTAATCGAGTATTATATACGTCAGCTCGAGATAAGGAAATTTCCTCATAAAACAACCTCAAAAGGGGTCTGACTCAGACCCCTTTTGAGGTTGTTTGTGCTATACTTTTATCCCGAATTCATGTATTATATGGAAGAAAAAACCAAAAAAGTGAGACATGTCTCACTTTTTTACAAGATGTGCTTTTCGATTGTCGCAAATCGTCGAAAGCACTGTCTCAAATTGCGATGGTGGTTTTATCCTTTTTCAAGTACCTCCCAATGACCACTATAACCACTACCTACATAACGGATATGTGGCATTTTGGCTAAGTGTCGCTTGATGGTCATTGAAGTAACCCTGAATTGTTTTGCCAAATCTTCTGTGGTAACCTTAAGATTTTCTTTAATTGCCTTCTCTATTTTTCCATCGAGAGAATCTTCTTAAGTAACACCTTGAGTAACATCCTTTGTTGGTCTCATAAATGTTACCACAACAAAGCCACCATTGATAGACCATGTAGGTGCTGCTACACCTCTCTTTTGGCAAGCCTCCATGATGCGTTTCACACCCGAACCCCAGTTCTCAATATAGGTTGTGCTATACAGAACATTGGCAATTAGCGGATTATATGGGTAAGAGATATGTGGATGACGAAGGTTCTCTGGAGTAATCTGCGGAGGCAGTATACCAGGATTCTCGATTTCGATACGATCATCGCAGATGGCAATGCCTATAGTCAGGTTATACCTCTCGTACTGGCGATGACAAAGTGCATTCAAGACGGCTTCACGCAAAGCTTCTGCAGGCACCTCCAAATACTCATCACGCACAAGTCCGACAATCTTTCCGTGCATATCCAAGTGTTTGCGAAAGAAGTTCATGGCCTCGTTAAGTAACACGAAGACATTCTCCTCCACACGTTGGTTGTCACTCATTCTTGTCCGTCCCTTGGAAACGGGCCAGACGCATCGTGAACTGCGTATACATGCCTGTATCTTTCGTGAAGAGTGCCGTAGCGGCATTCAGAGGTCTTTCACCTGTGGTCAACTTCCATTTACCCAACACATCTCCGATGGGTTCAGTAAGAGCCAGTTCTGACAATCTACCTCTCTCAACACCAAGACGTACTACACCACGTATTAGTTTCCCATCCAAAGAACTAATATCAGTAAACTCTGAAGGTTGCTGCTCCCATGCAAACATATCTGGCTTACTTCTGCGCAACCGTTCTTCGTACATGTCGCGTGGCAACTCCTTCGTTGCACTCTCTACCCTGTAGTAAGGACAACCATGATAAGTATAAGGCGCGAAAAGAAGGCCTACTAAAGACCGCTTCAATCTGGAGAATGAAAGCTTCGAGCAGTGCGAGGAGGTCATTGACGACAAATACTCTGTCAACATCCCCATGCGCTATTACTGGAAGGGTAAGTTCCGCAAAGGATGCATAAATATTACGAATCCGTTCCATGGAACATGGGTTGTGGGAACGCCAGGCTCTGGTAAAACCTTTTCTGTCATAGAGCCGTTCATCCGTCAACACTCCAAGAAAGGTTTCGCCATGGTAGTGTATGACTACAAGTTCCCGACTCTTGCCACCAAACTGTATTATCACTATCTAAAGAACAAGAACGCCAAGGACAGCAAGATGCCCAAAAGAATGAAGTTCAGTTGATGTGGAGTATTCGAGGAGGGTGAACCCTATCCGGTTGAAGTATATCAACAACCTTGCCGCAGCCAGCGAGACTGCCGAAACGCTGTTGGAATCCCTGCAAAAGGGAAAGAAAGAGGGAGGCGGCGGCAGCGACCAGTTCTTCCAGACCTCTGCCGTTAACTTCCTTGCCGCCTGCATATATTTCTTCTGCAACTATGGCAAAGAACCTTACGACAGGAATGGCAAGATGCTGATTGCTGAGAAAAGGGAAGACACAAAGACAAAACGACTGATACAGACAGGACGGGTGTTTGACCATTTGGGAGCAGAGGTGCAGCCAGCCTATTGGTTGGGCAAGTATTCCGACATGCCACATATCCTGTCTTTCCTCAATGAGAGTTATCAGACCATCTTCGAGATTCTTCAGACCGACAATGAGGTAGCACCGCTGCTGGGACCGTTCCAGACAGCCTTTGCCAACAAAGCCATGGAACAATTGGAGGGTATGATTGGTACGCTGCGTGTCTATACCTCACGTCTTGCCACCAAGGAGAGCTACTGGATATTCCACAAGGACGGTGATGACTTTGACTTGAAAGTCAGTGACCCAAAGAATCCGAGTTATCTGCTTATAGCCAATGACCCGGAAATGGAAAGTATCATAGGTGCGCTCAATGCCCTTATTCTCAACCACCTTGTAACAAGAGTGAATACAGGACAGGGAAAGAATGTACCTGTGAGTATTGTCGTCGATGAGTTGCCGACGCTCTACTTCCACAAAATAGATCGCCTGATAGGCACTGCCCGAAGCAACAAGGTAAGCGTGGCGCTGGGCTTTCAAGAATTGCCGCAGCTTGAAGCCGACTATGGCAAGGTGGGTATGCAGAAGATTATCACTACTGT
>CAMWKM010000005.1 GCA_947174835.1 uncultured Prevotella sp. | reverse complement strand
CATTTGTATTTTTAAAAGAAAAAAAGAAAATAAATAAATAATATGGTGTTGAAAAACAAGTGGAAGGAACAAGGTTTTATTGATGAACCTGTAGCAGAGAATATTGACTTAAAGGCTGAGATTCGCAAACTTTGCAAAGAAAAGGATGCTATTATTTTGGCGCACTATTATACGATAGGTGAGGTTCAGGAAGTAGCCGATTTTGTAGGTGACTCGTTGGCTTTGGCTCGTAAGGCTGCTGAAACAGATGCAAAGATAATGGTGATGTGTGGTGTTCACTTCATGGCAGAGACCTGCAAACTATTGTCTCCTGATAAAATTGTGCTTTGTCCTGACTTGAATGCCGGCTGCTCATTGGCTGACTCATGTAAGGCTGAAGACTTGAAAAAATACAAGGAGGAGCATCCTGACCATCAAGTAGTGTCATACGTCAATACCACTGCTGCCGTAAAGGCTCTGACAGATGTTGTAGTAACCAGTGGCAATGCTAAAAGAGTGGTCGATCAGTTGCCGAAGGATGCGAAGCTTATTTTTGGCCCTGACTACAACTTAGGTAACTATATCAATGAGGTGACAGGACGTCAAATGTTGCTATGGAATGGTGGTTGTCATGTTCATGAACGTTTTTCAGTGTCTAAGATAATTGAACTGAAGAATAAATATCCCGATGCTGTAGTAATGGCTCATTTGGAGTGTAAGAGTCCTGTGTTGGCATTGGCTGACGTGAAAGGTAGTACGGCTACGATGCTTGAGTATGCGCAGCAAAGTGACCGGAAACAGTTTATTGTGGCTACAGAGGCCGGTATCCTGCACGAGATGCAACGCACGTGTCCTGACAAGCAATTTATCCCTGTTCCTCCTGAAATTAGCGAGAGCGGCTTGGAATGCAGTTGTAATGAGTGTCATTACATGAAAATGAACACACTGCTGAAAGTCTACAATACATTGAAATACGAATGGCCGGCCATTGAAATAGATTCTGAGATGGCTAAAGAAGCCGTGAAGCCTATAGAGAGAATGTTGGATTTGAGTTAGAATTTTCTATTTGTAAAGGCGTAGAAGCGTTGTCCTAAGTAATTGAATACAACGAAGAGGCACATACCCAATAACATAGAGACATTTTCTTGAATGTTCTTTGCAAAGCCCGTCAGCATATAATGTGTGACGGGCTTTGCAATGCCGTATGCCAATAGATAGCATACAATGATGTTGACGATGAAACGAATGATTGACCGCTGATTTTTTTCTTTGAACTTAAAAGTAAAATGTTTGTTGAGCAAATAGCTGACGATACTGCCGAAGAAATAATTAGACATTGACGAAATCCAATAGCTCAGATGAAAGACATTATAGAATACAAACATGATAACTGTGCCTAAGATGGTATTCACAATGCCTACAATGATAAACTTGAGGAAAATCTTATCTGTAAATAAAGCTATTGTATTTCGTAAGTTCATTAATGTAGCTTCTCTTTGTCATAGATATCATTTCGAATGACAGTTATGTTTTTGTGATCCACAATCCAAATGCAGTTGTAAGTTCCATCTTTCAATTGAAAAGCAGCTAACTGATTAGCTGTTTGAAGTGACTGTTTGTTTCTGGTGATAATAGTATCATTAACAACCTTTGGCCAGTCATAATTTGTTTCGTATTGTGTTGCACGACCCCATCCAAAGGCATCACTGGGAATGACACAGAATGATGAAAGTTTAGGATAGTCATCTTCAATAATAATGACATAAACACTGTCTACAGGTTCTCCTGTCTTTTGTATGGCATCGATAGCCATTTGTTTTCCTGTGAGACCAGACAAATAAGATTCGTGCCACAGATGTATATTGATAGCAAAAGCTGATAGGGCGAAGAAGGCAAATGATATGATTATTGCCTTACATTGATAGCTATAATTATTTACTGAGATGGCTATAATAAGTGCTACAAACACCAGTCCACCATAGGTGTGCATCATACTAAAGACAGTGAAAATATGTGGTGCAGCAGCAATAAGAAGGCTTATTAGGGTACATACTATTTTTCTATCCTTTATCAGTTTTAGTTGACGAATATAGATATAATACATGAAAGGAATAGTCAGTATGACTGTGATGCTGGCCAA
The DNA here is from genome assembly GCA_947174835.1 of uncultured Prevotella sp. Classification (GTDB taxonomy): domain Bacteria; phylum Bacteroidota; class Bacteroidia; order Bacteroidales; family Bacteroidaceae; genus Prevotella. Next base: position 43,060 of record CAMWKM010000005.1, on the reverse strand, counting down.
CAATAGATTTCTACTTGGCTGATGTAACAGCCAAATATAATCAACTGTGATAAATGATGAAAAGAAAAATTTAATGAAACCGGAAATTGTCTTTAATGAATCAGGTACATATTCGGGATGAATAATCATTTGTTTTGGCAAAAGCCAGATGGCTAATGCGTAAACAACCATGATACATATACCTATCAGTAGGTCTTTTCTGAGTTGTTTTTTTTCAATAAAGTTAAAGCCGTATGCAAGTATAGGACAGATTACTGCCCACATCAGTCCATTTTCCTTGCTCCAAGTTGCTAAGAATATGGATATCGTCCATAGTATATATTTGCCTTTTTTCTGTTTTATGTAAATAAGAAAGGCTATAATGTCCCACATAAGGGCATAAGTTTGGTTTTGGCTGTCTACAGCCAATACGGTGGCCATTGTGGCTGGTGTGATAAAGAAAAAGGCTGTTGCTATGTTGGCAGCATTCTTATTTAATCCAATTGCAGTGATTAGCTTGAATATTAAAAGGGAATTCACAAGGTGACCTATAACCACTAAACAATGATTGAAAGTAGGATAGAGTACTTGAGGATTCAATCCTGCCACATAGCCAACCATTGTATCGAAGGGTCTCCAGTGATAACCGTAGAACAGAAAGCGTTCTTTAATGAAAAAAGGTTCAAAAGAAGGTTTTGTCGTACCGGCCCAGTCATCATGAGTAGGCAGTATAGTTATAGCTGCCCATAATAGTAATGGTGTGAGGACTAAAATCAATAGGATACTCCAATAACTGGAAATAGACTGGCGATGCTTCATATTTTAAAAACAGTTATTTGATGATAGCAATTTTGCAGACTATACCTTTTTTACCATCATTGGTTGCTGTAGCAACCATATAGATGCCACTGGCCACTCGTTTACCTTTCATATCACATCCATTCCAGATATAGGTACCTCCTGTGGAACGACCCTGATTGACTAACTGGCCGCTGACTGAGAGAATTTTCACATCAGCATCGTATGACAGGCCAACAATGGTAATTGGTCCGTTGTAGTCTGGTTGAACAGGATTTGGATAGGCATAGATATTGTCTTCGATCATTTCAGTGGCTGGTGTCGTAGCATCGCTCATATAAGAGCAAAGTCCTTGGTCTGTTCCAATGAACACTTCACCGGTGTTGTCATTGATAGCTATGGAGAGAATATTATCAGAGAGCAGTGAGCTATTACTGCTTAGAAAGTGTTGTTCCTGAATCATATTGTCACTGCTGATGACATAGACACCGTCTCCTGCAGTACCAATCCACTTGCGATGACCACCATCGGTGGCCATACACAAAATATTGCTGCCACTTAACAAATAGTCGGCGTAGTTTGTACCATCGTTACGTGGCACTTTGACTTGTGTCAAATAGGTACCGCCATCTTCATTGATACGGTCTGATTCCAACAAGAATAATCCGTTGTTGGAAGAGATCCAGATATTGCCATTTTGGTCTTCAGAAACAGTTCTAACTCCGTCTTGTACAGTTACTACCGTTCCGTCTTGATTGATATAAGAAGGTGGTGAACCTTTAGTTAAATAACCAGTTAGCTGATCATTATTGATGTCATATTTATAGAATGCCGGAACGAAATAGCTATTATTACAAAACCACATAAGGCCTCGATGATCAAATATCATATTAGACATATTGGCTGCTGAGCGAATACCAAGTGATGCATCATTCTGTTTAAGATTCATCAAAGCATTTTGTTTTCTCTGAACCCATTGTCCATCTTTTGTCAACATTAGGATAGACTGAGTGATGGCTTGACTATTAAGAAGCCAAATATTACTATTATTATCGAATTTTACACTTGTAACAAGTTGGTAGTTCAGTCTGCTATTAATATCATTTGTAATAGGTATTGCTGTTTCAATCGGGCTATTTGTTTCATTGTAGTAATTGAGAATCTTCCCGTTTAGAAATTCATAGAGACCGTTTGAAGTGCCGACAAACAGATGTTCGCTATTATGTGGATCATAGTCGAGACTATAGAGATTTGAGAAGTACATTCTTCCAGAGAAAGCCTTTACACTATCGTCATTATAGATTTGCCAATCATTGTCTTTCAGAATCTGAACGGTTGCTGGTGTGTACATACCCACATCACCGCCACAACTATAAAGGCGATTATTGGCATACTTCATAAAGCCAAAGCAGTTGTATTTAGGTCCTCCTGGCTTTAGAGTGCTAACTAATTGCTTATATTCATTCCATGTTGTCTGATCTTGGTTGAATAGGTCATTGCTGGCTGAAGCATCAATAGTCCAGTTATTTGAGTCTAATAGATTTTTCGATAAAGAGGCGCTAAAGATAGTTCCTGTATTATTTTTAGCATAGATAGAGTCGTTTTTGACGGCTACCGCATTGATGACCATGTTGAGTGTGTATGTTTCGCTGATTTCATAGCGCTGAGTATTGATTTTTATTACTCCGAAGTCAGTGGCTAAATAAGCATAAATACCATTCATATAAATGCTATTGACGCCTTTTTTCTGTGTCATAGACTTATTATAGAGTGCACTGAGATTGTTTACATTTCCGTTTACGTCCATGAAATCAATATTGGAATTATAGTAAACAATGATAAGTCGTTTGGTTTCATTGTTCCATTCTATCAGGCGGATATTACTATCACTCAGTGAATTGGTCTTATCGTAAGTAGTTATTGACTGATCATTTAGATTATATTGATAGAGATCGTTGGAAGCACGTACAAAAAGAGTGTTCTGTACCTTGACTATCTGTTGTGGTTCATAATATGACATATAGGCTTTCCATGTGCCTACTTGTGCTATTAATAGTTGACAGCCAATGATTGACAATAAGGTAATCAGTACGACTCTTTTCATAATATAATTATTGAAAGTTATTTTTTTAAAAGATAGTCAGCCAGTTTTTGGGTAGCGCGTGCCCTATGACTGATTTGGTTCTTGATGTCGGATCCCAGTTCAGCGAAGGTTTTGTCATAACCGTCTGGCTGAAAAATAGGATCATAACCGAAGCCTTCTACCCCACTCCGCTTTTTGGTAATCTCGCCTTCAACAATACCTTCGAACAGATGTTCTTGTTTGATACCTGTGCAACCACAAGGGCATACATCCTTCTTTTGTATTAACGCAATGACTGTACGAAATCTTGCACGTCGATTGTTATTTTCTCCTAATTCGCTGAGAAGTTGGGACATATTGGCTTCGCTGTCGTGACTTTTAGCCGAATTAGTAATCATACTGGCATATCTGGCTGAATAAATACCAGGGGCGCCATTTAAAGCTTCTACTTCGAGACCTGTGTCATCGGCAAAACAGTCCAAATGATAATTGTCATAGATATAACGAGCCTTTTGAAGGGCATTTTCCTGAAGTGTTTGTCCTGTTTCTGGGATATCCACATCGCAGTTAATATCCTTAAGCGAAAGTACTTGAATGTTATTACCTAAAATCTGGCGTATTTCCTCCAGTTTGTGATTGTTGTTAGTTGCGAATACTATTTTCATGTTGTTCTACTTTTACTTTGATTTGGTCGAAGCCCTCACCGAAAACACCGATGACAGAACTTTGGCTGACAAAAGCATTAGGGTCTATCATTTTAATAAGGCGGAAGATTGTGAGGCTTTCTCGCTTCTTAGCTAATATGCAAAGCACCTTGCGTTCTTGTCCTGTATACCAGCCATGACCATCGAGAATAGTGACACCATGATCCATTTTAGTGCCAATAGCATTGGCTATCTCCTGCCATTTGTTGGAGAAGATCAGAAACTGAACGGACTGGCGTTGATGATTCATCAGATAATCAAGCACAAAGTTCTCAACCACCATAGTGCAAAGGCCGAAAACTACCATATAGGTACGGTGTAAAGGTTCACCGAACTGCGGAATAAGCAAACAGGAACTGATGACGATAAGGTCGAGTAATCCCAACACAGTGCCTAATGATATGTCGCGATACTTATTGACTGAGGCAGCAATGATATCTGTGCCGCCTGTGGAGCCGTTATTCAGAAAGACGATGCCCAAGGCTGATCCTGTCATTATACATCCTATCAACAGTGACATGAAATTCTGTCCCTCGCCAAGTATTTTCACAAAATGGCCTTCCTCATCGACAGGCATTAATTGTTGGAAGATGCCCAGCATAATTGATAACATACTGAAGGCATAGATAGTCTTAGCCAAGAACTTCAGACCCAAAATACGCAAAGCTATGAGTCCTAAGAAGACGTTGATGAGGAAATAGGTGTATTCGATAGGAAACCCTGTGGCATAGAAAATAATAGCTGAAATACCCGTTACACCTCCCGTTACAATTTGGTAGGGCATGAGGAACACAGTGAATCCAAAGGAGTACAGAAAGAGGCCAAGGGTTATAAAGACATAATCCTCGACCTCTTTCAATATGAGTTTGTGATTGATGGTCATTTATTTCACGACGATATTCACCATACGTTTAGGGACGATGATAACCTTTACAATCTGTTTGTCTTCTACATATTTAGCCGTTCGTTCATCACTGCGGACAAGTTGCTCAATGGCTTGGTTGTCGGCATCGGCAGACAATTGAATTTCGAAACGGGTCTTACCATTAAAAGCCACACCCATCTTTACTTGGCTCTCTACGAGATAGTCCTCATTCCATTCAGGCCATTGAGCATCGCAAACACTACCTTTTTCGCCCAACATCTCCCAAAGTTCTTCAGCAATATGAGGTGCAAAGGGAGCAATAAGAATGGTTAATGTCTTAGCTATCTCAGTATTCTTGCACTTTAGTTGTGACAACTCGTTGACGCAAATCATAAAGGCAGAGATGGAGGTGTTGTAAGAGAACTGCTCAATATCCTGCGAGACTTTTTTGATAAGCTTGTGCAGGCTTTTTAATTCTTCGGCAGTAGGAGTTTGGTTTGTTGCAACATTATCACAACAAGCAGTACAGAGGTTCCAGAATTTTTTTAGGAAGCGGTGACTACCTTCGATGTTTTTAGGATCCCAAGGCTTCGATTGTTCCACTGGCCCAAGGAACATCTCGAACAAGCGCAACGTATCAGCACCATATTTTTCGACAATCATGTCAGGATTAACTACGTTGAACATTGATTTCGACATTTTTTCAATAGCCCAACCGCAGATGTATTTACCATCTTCAAGGATAAATTCAGCATTAGCGTATTCAGGACGCCATGCCTTGAAAGCCTCAATATCAAGCACATCATTAGTGACCATGTTTACATCAACGTGAATGGGTGTTACTTCATACTGGTCTTTTAGGTTGAGGCTGACGAATGTAGGCTTCTCCTTGTCATCGGAATTAATGCGATAAACGAAGTTTGAACGTCCTTGAATCATACCTTGATTGACCAACTTCTTGAATGGTTCGTCTTCACAGGAATAGCCAGAATCATAGAGGAACTTGTTCCAGAAACGGCTATAGATGAGGTGACCAGTAGCATGTTCAGAACCACCCACATAAAGATCTACGTTGCGCCAATATTCATCAATATCCTTGCTGACAAGTGTTTTATCGTTTTTAGGATCCATATAGCGCAAATAGTAAGCGCTGGAGCCTGCAAAGCCAGGCATTGTATTTAATTCAAGAGGGAAAACGCTTTTATTGTCGATAAGGGAAACATCAACTACTGTGTCAGTCTTTGTATCCCAAGCCCATTTCTTGGCACGGCCCAATGGAGGCTCACCTGTTTCAGTAGGTTTGTATTCGTCAATTTCAGGCAGTTGTAATGGCAGACATTCTTTTGGGATCATATAAGGCATATCGTCCTTATAGTAAACAGGGAACGGTTCACCCCAGTAGCGCTGACGGGAGAATATGGCATCACGTAGGCGGTAGTTCACTTTCACACGGCCAAGATGATGTTCAGTAACGAACTTTTTAGTAGCAGCAATGGCCTCCTTGACGTTTAAACCATTGAGTGAGAAACCATTGATAGCCTTTTTTCCTGCGACTGGTGAGTTCATCACTATTCCTTCTTTGGCATCAAAACTCTCCTCAGATACATCTGCACCTTCAATAAGCGGGATGATAGGCAGATTGAAGTGTTTGGCAAAAGCATAATCACGACTATCATGAGCAGGCACGGCCATGATGGCACCTGTGCCATAGCTAGCTAATACGTATTCAGAGATCCAGATAGGAATACGGTCACTAGTGAACGGATTGATGGCATAAGAACCGGAGAAAACACCTGTCACAGCATGGTCCATTTGTCGTTCACGTTCTGTGCGTTTCTTCACATAAGTCAGATACTCATCGACAGCTTGTTGCTGATGAGATGTAGTTAATTCCTTAACCAATTCAGATTCAGGTGCCAAAACCATGAAAGTAACACCAAAAATGGTGTCAGCACGAGTGGTGAAAATCGTAAAGTGTTTTTCAGAGTCGGCTACTTGGAACTCCATCTCTGTACCTTCAGATCGGCCAATCCAGTTGCGTTGAGCTTCTTTCAAAGAGTCTGTCCAGTCGATAGTTTCCAGTCCGTCAAGCAAACGCTGGGCATAGGCTGAGGTGCGTAGGCACCACTGGCGCATCTTTTTTTGTTCTACAGGATAGCCGCCACGCTCGCTGACACCATTGATAACTTCATCGTTGGCCAGCACCGTACCCAAGGCAGGACACCAGTTGACCATTGTCTCAGCCAAATAGGCGATGCGGTAATTCATCAGTATTTCTTGCTTTTTCTTTTCAGAGAATGAAGCCCAGTCACTTGCAGTAAAATGAAGTTCTTCAGTACCCAGAGCACTACAATTCTCTGTTCCCATCAGTTCGAAGTGTTCTATGAGTTTGATGGTGGGTTGAGCCTTGTGTGATGAAGTGCTATAATAGGACTTGAACATACGTTGGAAAGCCCACTGTGTCCACTGGTAATAGACAGGGTCGCAGGTTCTTATCTCGCGACTCCAGTCAAACGAGAATCCTATCTTGTCCAATTGTTCACGATAGCGATTGATATTCTGCTCAGTAGTGATAGCGGGATGCTGACCTGTCTGAATGGCATACTGTTCAGCAGGTAGTCCATAGGCATCGTATCCCATTGGGTTTAGTACGTTGAAGCCTTTCAGACGCTTATAACGAGCATAGATATCAGCGGCAATGTAGCCCAGAGGATGACCTACGTGCAGACCTGCTCCTGATGGATAAGGAAACATATTGAGCACGTAGAACTTCTTCTTTTTATCGTCTTCCACTACACGATAGATGCCATTTTCCACCCAGCGTTTCTGCCATTTTTTTTCAATCTCTCTGAAGTTATAATCCATAATTTGTATCTTGTTTTTATGTTTGCACATTTATCCAAATTGAAATTGCAAAGATACAATTTATTGGTGAGACTACAAAATCTTTTGATTAAAATCTTCATTTATAGCTTTTGCCACTGTGTAGGCAGTGGTCCAAGCTGCTTGAAAGTTAAAACCGCCAGTAATGCCATCAATATCAAGTACCTCACCAGCAAAATATAGATGTGGATGTAGACGACTTTCTAGTGTTGAGGGATTCACTGCAGAGAGGGAAATACCGCCACAAGTGACGAATTCATCTTTGAAAACGGCACGTCCGGTTATTTGATAGGTATCGTTTATTAATACATTGACCAGTCTGTTCTGCTCCTTTTGATTTAGACTTCCCCAAGGGGCTTCTTTTCTACTTCTCAAGCTCTTCTCTAATAAATAGTTCCAAAGTCTTTGAGGGAGTCCGAATGGCCGGATGGTTTGAAGTTGTTTCTGAGAATGATGTTGGCGGATGTCAGTCAGTTCTTGATGGATATCTATCTCATTTCTGTTGGTCCAATTGATAGTCAATGGTAATTGATAATGATGGTTGTTCAATAAGCGGGCAGCATAGCTTGACAGACGCAGAATGCAAGGACCGCTCATACCCCAATGTGTGATGAGCAATGGCCCTGAGGCTCGGAGTTTTGTACCAGGAATCATAGCAGTAGTATTTTCCACAACCGTACCCATTAGAGCTTTCAAGTCAGGATCATTGATACTGAAGGTAAAGAGTGATGGTACTGGTGATTCGATAGGGTGATTAAGCCAAGTTAGGTTTTCAGTACATGGTTGACCACCTGTGGTAATGCAAATGTAGTCATAATCGCTTAATTGATCAAGCGAGTTGATAGTATGATCTGTTTTAATGTTGATTCCCAGTCGTTTGGCTTCAGTGAGAAAGAGATTGATAATGGAATGGGAATCCTGTGAACGGGGAAATATGCATTGGTCGTCTTGGATTACTAATGGTACTCCTCGTTGTTCGAACCATTTATAGGCATCGCGATGATTGAAGTTTTTGAAAAGCCGTTTCAATAGACGGTGACCACGTGGATAGACATTTTGTAAATCTTTGACCTCTTCAAATGAGTTAGTGCAGTTACAGCGTCCCCCACCTGATATTTCCACTTTCCTTAACACACGATTTCCTCTTTCAAAAATGCTGACTTGCATCTTTGGCTGCATTTCTTTTAGGTTAATAGCTAAGAAAAATCCTGCTGCTCCGCCTCCTATAATAACCGTTTTATTCATAAGTTTAGTGTGCTTCCAGCCAATTGCTGCCAAAGCCTGAGTCGGCAATAAGGGGTACTTTCATCACAAAGGCATTCTGCATTTCTTCCAATACAATTTGCTCAACTTTTTCTTTCTCTTCAGGATAGACTGAGAAATTTAGTTCATCGTGTACCTGTAAAATCATCTTACTTTTTATACCTTCTTTTTGAAACCGTTGGAAGATGCGAATCATAGCTATTTTAATAATGTCTGCTGCTGTGCCTTGGATTGGTGCATTGATGGCGTTTCGTTCAGCAAAACCTCGCACAGTGGCATTTTGTGAATTGATATCAGGCAGATAACGCCGACGTCCAAAAAGGGTAGTGACATATCCTTTTTCACGTGCAATTTGCTTTGATCGTTCCATATAGTCGCGTACCTGTGGGAAGGTTTGAAAATAGCCATCAATGAGCATCTTGGCTTCTTCACGCGGGATATCTAAACGTTCGGCAAGTCCAAAGATTGTAATGCCATAGATAATACCAAAGTTAGCTCGCTTTGATTTGGTGCGCTCATCACGCGTCACTTCTTCAATAGGTTTCTTGTAAATGTTAGCCGCTGTAGCAGTGTGAAGATCGTGTCCTTCTTGGAATACACGAATCATATTTTCGTCTTGCGATAGATGAGCCATGACGCGTAGTTCTATCTGACTATAATCTACTGAAAAAAACAGACATTCTGGTTCAGGAATAAAGGCTTTTCGAATTTCTTTTCCATCTTCACCTCTGATAGGTATATTCTGCAGGTTAGGGTCAGAGGAAGAAAGTCGGCCAGTAGCTGTAATAGTTTGGTTAAATGAGGTGTGTATATGTCCTGTTCGCGGATTGATTAGTTTTGGAAGTGCATCTATATAGGTGCCGATAAGTTTTTTTAATCCTCTGTATTCCAATATTTTATTTATTATTTTATGCTTATTTTTCAGTTGTTGGAGTACTTCTTCACTGGTTATGTATTGACCTTTTTTAGTTTTTTTTGGTTTTTCTATAATCTTGAGTTTATCAAATAGAATTTCTCCCACTTGTTTAGGTGATGCGATATTAAATGATTGTCCGGCTAATTCGTAGATACGAGTTTCTATTTCATTTATACGGTTTGTTAGAATATTTGACGTTTCATTCAGTGATTCTGTATCCAGACAGACACCATTTATTTCCATCTCGGCCAGCACAGGCATCAGTGGCATCTCAATATCGTAGAACAACTTTTCGCACTCATGCTTTTTCAGTTCTGGTTCCAATTTATTTTTTAATTGTAATGTGATGTCAGCATCCTCGCAGGCATATTCATAGACCTCAGTAGGGGAGAGGTCACGCATCGATTTTTGGTTTTTGCCTTTTGGACCAATAAGTTCATCGATGTGTACTGTTTGGTAGTTTAGGTAGATTTCAGCCATATAGTCCATATTGTGATGCAATTCGGGTTGTATCAGGTAATGGGCAATCATGGTGTCCCACATCGGGCCTTGTAATCGAATGTTGTAATTTCTTAAAACTTCTAAATCATATTTTAAGTTTTGTCCAATTTTTAAAATAGAAGGATCTTCATAGAGTGGTTTAAATATATTAACAATTTGTAATGCTTCTTTGTAATTTGCAGGAATAGGTACGTAAAAAGCTTGATGTTCTTCCACAGAAAAGCTTAAACCTACTAATTCAGCATCTATAGCTTGCGTAGAAGTAGTTTCTGTATCTAAAACAAGAAAATCTTTTGTTTTAAAAAAATCATATAATTTTCGTAAATCTTCCTTATTTTCAATGAGTTTATAATCGTGATGTACCGTTTTAATAGTATCAAAATTTGAAAATTTTGGTTTAATTGCCCCATCGTCTGTAAATTCTTCAAAGAGAGAAAGTTGATAATTATCTGTTTTTGGTTTCTTTTCTGTTTTTTTAAGAATTCGATTACTTAGTGTTTTAAATTCCAGTTCAGTGAAGAGTTCCGCGAGTTTTTCCTCGTTTGGCTCTTTCATGATCAGTTCATTGAGATTGAGGTTGATGGGTACATCTGTTCGGATAGTAGCAAGGAAGTATGACATACGTATGTCTTCAATGTGTTCTTCCACTTTTGTCTTGAGGGCTCCTTTTAGTTCATTTGTTCGTTTTAGGAGTTCATCAACGGTGTTGAATTCGCTAATTAATTTGGTTGCCGTTTTTTCACCAATACCAGGACACCCCGGGAAGTTATCAGCTGAATCACCCATGAGTGCAAGTAAGTCAATGACTTGGGGTGGGGTAGTGATACCGTATTTGTCACACACTTCATAAATTCCCATTACTTCATAGCCGCCACCATGACGAGGACGATAGATTTTTATATGGTCACCGACTAATTGACCATAATCCTTATCTGGCGTTAGCATATAAACCTCAATGCCGCCAATGGAATCTGCTTTTTTGGCCAGTGTGCCAATTACGTCGTCGGCCTCAAAGCCATCTACTTGTAATACAGGAATCTGGTAGGCTTGCAACAAATTCTTGATGATGGGAATAGCCTTACGGATATCCTCTGGCGTAGTCTCGCGTTGAGCCTTATAAGCAGAGAACTGCTCACTTCTAAAAGTAGGTCCGTGTGGATCAAAAGCTACACCTAAATACTTTGGTTGTTCCTTTTCGATAACTTCTTGAAGGGTATTGATAAAACCGATGATGGCCGATGTGTTGAGTCCCTTCGAGTTGATCCGTGGGTTCTTGATAAAAGCATAGTACGACCTGTAAATCAAGGCGTAAGCGTCCAGCAAAAAGAGTTTATCCATACTAATTTTAAAATTTTCGTGTAAAATTACTAAATTTTTTTCCAATATCGCGATATTTTCACTACTTTTGTAACAAAATTCTGAGAAATGGATCAATTGTCGCTTATAAAACGCCCTATAGAACGTGAATTTAGCGAGTTTACAGATTTGTTTAGTCAGTCATTGACTCATGGTGATAGGCTGCTTTCTGAGGTGTTGACACATATTCGTCAACGAGGTGGAAAGCGTATGCGTCCTATTTTGACGTTGCTCATTGCCAAAAGCCATGGTGGTGTAACACGCGTGACACAGAATGCGGCTATTGGTTTGGAATTGCTGCATACGGCTTCGTTAGTTCATGATGATGTGGTTGATGAGAGTGAGGAGCGTCGTGGTCAGGCCTCAGTGAATGCAACTTATAATAACAAAACGGCCGTGTTGGTGGGGGACTTTATTCTTTCTACCGCCTTACTCCATGTATCTTACACGAACGATCAGCGTATTGTTGAGAATCTGGCTAAGTTAGGACGGATGTTGGCTTCCGGAGAGTTGCTGCAGTTGTGGAATATCAGTAATAAGGAAATTTCTGAAGAGATTTATTATGAGGTGATCAAACAAAAAACAGCTGTTCTCTTTGAGTCGTGTGCCGCTATTGGTGCATTGTCGGCTGGTGCTTCAGATGTGGAGGTCGAGCGTGTCAGTCAATTTGGTCAGAATTTGGGTATTATGTTCCAAATTCGTGATGATATCTTTGATTATTATGACTCAAAAGAGATCGGTAAGCCCACAGGCAACGATATGGCTGAGGGTAAACTGACGCTTCCTGTCATCTATGCATTGAATCATGCACCCAATGAGTCGATGCTCAATTTAGCTAAAAAGGTAAAGGCAGGTACTATCAATAGTGATGAAATAGCTGTATTAGTTGAATTTACGAAACAACAGGGTGGTATCAGTTATGCTGAGAAACGTATGGAAGATTTTCATACAAAAGCCTTAAAATATATTGATGATTCAGTATGCGACAGTGCAATCCGTCAATCGTTGATAGCCTATCTTAATTATGTCATCAAACGCAATAAGTAATGTTTTCAGTAGTTATGGCGGAAAGTAAGAAACGAATATTTTTGAAAACTGGCACTATAACTCTTGCGCTGTTGTGCATTTTGATGTGTGGATTGATGTATATTTCATTCCGTCCAGATACTTTAAAAATGTTCCATTGGTTTAAAGTTTTTGGCCTGCTTGACTATCTGGAAGACTTGCAACATAATCCTGCCCGTGTGCCTGGATGGGTGCTATATAACTTGCCTGATGGCATTTGGCTTTTTGCCTACAGCATTCTGATTGGCTGCATTTGGAATTTTAAGATCCGTGATTGCTGGATGTTTATTCTTGTGATGCCTTTCATTTGTATACCTCATGAATTTCTGCAAGGGTTAGGCATTATGCATGGTACCTATGACCCTTCAGACGTGATGGCCTACGTGTTGGCTATTATTTGTGGTTTTCTGTATGTCTATTTTATTCATTATACAGGTTTTAGATATGTAGATAGGGTAGAACGACGACGTACTAGTACAGGCAAGTTGGTATTGACGATGTTCTGTTTTGTGCTTTTCGTTTTGTTGGCTATAGGAAGCGATGACACAGTAGGTCGTATTAGTGCATCAACGGGTGATGTTAATGCAATAGAGGAATTGAAATAAATGAGGTGAACGGAATTCCGCTCACCTCATTTATTTAGAAAAACTTTACTTCTTTTCCAATTACCTCGCTCAATAAGAGGTTAGCCAGTCGACTAGTGCCCAGCCTTAGATATTTGTTGGTCAACCATTTTTCGCCCAAAATCTCTTTCACAATGGTATAGTAAATCAATGCATCCATTACTGTATTTAGGCCGCCAGCGGGTTTAAAACCAATCATAATACCCGTCTGATCGTAATATTCTTTAATAGCTTGACACATTACGTAAGCAGCTTCTGGTGTAGCAGCTGGCTCCAGTTTACCAGTTGAAGTTTTAATATAGTCACCGCCTGCGTACATAGACAGAATAGAGGCTATTTTAATGTTTTTGGCTGTCTTTAGGCATCCCGTCTCTAAAATGACTTTCATATCGTGGTTACCGCAAGCTTCTTTTTGTTGTTGAATCTCGTCAACCACAGTGTCGTAATCGCCAGAGAGGAAAGAGCCTACAGGCATTACGATATCAATTTCTGTAGCACCGTCTTTGATGGCTAATGATGTTTCAACCGTTTTTACCTCGATAAGTGACTGACTACTTGGAAAACTACCTGATACACAGGCAATTTCAATACCGTCAACTTCGAGGGTTTCGCTCACAATTTTAGCAAATTTGGGATAGACACAGATGGTAGCTACATGAGGTAGAGTAGGGTAGGCTTCGTCGAACTGATTTACTTTTTCTGTGAAAGCCAGTACGCTCTCATCAGAGTCGGTAGTTTTTAAAGTAGTCAGTTCTACACTGCCCATTAGGAATTTCTTTACCTCAGGTGTATCGTTCTCATGTACTTTTTCTGTGATAATTCTTTTAACAGCTTCCTTTACTTCCTCGTCAGTAATGTTGAGGTTGTATTTGCTGAGCACTTGCTCAATTTTGTTTATTTCTGCCATAGTTTCTTATGCTTTTAGTTTAGGATTAGCGATATGTCTTAATGAATCTCTATTAGTCTTTTTTTCAAGATTTTTCTTAAATTCCTCTGTTAGGTTAACGCCAGTCTGATTGGCCAGACAGATAAGCACCCATAGTATGTCGGCCATCTCATCGCCCAAGTTTTCTGTTTCGCCAGATTTAAAACTTTGATCGCCATATTTACGAGCCATTATGCGAGCCAGTTCTCCTACTTCCTCCGTCAGGACGGTCATATTTGTCAGTTCTGAAAAATAGCGCACGCCATATTTTTTAATCCATTGATCAACAGACTGTTGTGCTTCTTCTATTGTCATTCTATTCTTTGTTTTTAGTATCCATACAGATAGTTACAGGTCCATCATTTAGTAATTCTACCTTCATATCTGCACCAAATTCACCTGTACCAACAGGTTTGCCAAGGGCATCACTTAATTTGGTACAAAAAGCCTTGTAGAGTGGCACGCTGATTTCGTGTTTAGCTGCTTTCAGCCAGGAAGGACGGTTACCTTTCTTATAGCTCGCAAACAATGTGAATTGTGAGATAATAAGAATCTCTCCATTGATGTCAGCGATGGGAAGGTTCATTACATGGTTTTCATCATCGAACACACGTAAGCCAATAATTTTTCTGACCAGCCAGTCTACATCTTCAGTAGTGTCTTCCTCGCAGATACCTAACAAGACCAGAAATCCCGCTCCGATGCTGCTCTTTACAATGCCCTTAATAGTAACACTGGCATGACTGACCCTTTGTATGACAGCTCTCATTCTTTTGAATTTTCGGCAAAGATACACATTTATTTTCTAAGTTCCAAATAATTTTGTTTTTAATTCTGTGTATTGTATAAGAGTGTGTACAGTGTATCGATGGTGGTTGGGTTATTTAAGAATCCTCGCGATTGCGAAAATACTGATACACAATTTCTGCTTTCGCTGGTCCTACAATACTAGTCAATTCCTCCAGTGTTGTCTCCTTAATCCTACGAACTGATTTAAAGCCATTTATAAGTTTATCATGCGTTTTTGGTCCAATCCCTGGAATGCTGTCAAGTTCGGAATGTAAAGCACGTTTAGAGCGCTTCTCTCGATGAAAAGTGATGGCAAAGCGGTGAACCTCATCTTGTAATTGTGTCAGTATATGGAAAAGTTCCGAATCTGTCTTTACTCCGATAATTTTTGGTGGAAAGCCATAGAGCAGTTCATTAGTGCGATGGCGATTGTCTTTAGCCAGACCTGCGATAGGGATATTTAGGTTTAGTTCGTCCTGAATAACTTCTCTTATGACTTCCATTTGTCCTTTTCCTCCATCAGCTACGATGAGATCGGGTAGGGGTTCCTTTTCCTCCAGTAGTCGTGTGTATCGACGATGTACAACTTCTTTCATTGAGGCATAGTCATCAGATCCTACAACAGTTTTAATGTTGTAGCGTTTATAGTCACGTTTCGAAGGCTTCATTTTCTTAAAGACTACACAGGCGGCTACAGCGTCCGTGCCAGAGATATTTGAATTATCGAAACACTCAATCTGGTAAGGTAATTTAGGTAGACCCAGTTTTTCCTGTAGTTCCTTCATCAGTCGTACCTGTTTCTGTTCAGGATTTAGTTTTTCTGCTTGTTTCAGACGGTCGAATTTATATTGTTTCCCATTCATGATTGATAGGTCGAGTAGAGTTTTTTTATCACCTCTTTGGGGGATAGTGAAGGTTGTATTTTCGAGTTCTACATCAACTTCCTGAGATACGATAATTTCTTTGGCATCACTCTTGAATCGTTGTCGCAATTCCACGATGCCCAGTTGCAAAAGTTCCTCGTCTGTCTCGCTCAATTTCTTCTT
The DNA here is from genome assembly GCA_947174835.1 of uncultured Prevotella sp. Classification (GTDB taxonomy): domain Bacteria; phylum Bacteroidota; class Bacteroidia; order Bacteroidales; family Bacteroidaceae; genus Prevotella. Next base: position 27,264 of record CAMWKM010000005.1, on the reverse strand, counting down.
GTACTCAATAGTAAAGCTTTGGTTGATGGCTCCATTGGAAACGTGGATATAGTTGATGTATGCTGTTTTTTCATCACTGGTGATTGAAAAGACATCAATATTGTCAATAGTATGACTGACTACTTCACTTTTGCTGACAAATGATTCAATGGCCAAATATTTATGTTTCAGTTCTTCTGCCTCTTCAAAGCGTAATTCTTCGGCCAACAGTTGCATTTCTTCACGCATCTCGCGGAGTATCTGACGTGTATTGCCTTTCAGTATCTCACGTGCCTGTTGGATGTTTTTTTGATAATCCTCATGGGATTGTTTGGCCGCGCATGGTGCACCGCAATTCTTGATATGATATTCCAGACATATTTGATATCTTTTTGCAGCGATACCTTCCTTTGTGATAGGTTGTCGACAAGTTCTTGGATGATAGAGTTTTTTGATAAGATCAAGTACGGCATACATTGTGGAGGTATGGGAATAAGGTCCGTAGTAGGTTCCCCATTTCTTGTTAATGGTGCGTGTCTTGAAAATACGTGGGAAAAGCTCGTTGGTTATACAGATTGATGGGTAGGTCTTGCCATCTTTTAGTAGTACATTATAACGTGGGTTGTATTTCTTGATGAGTTCGTTTTCCAGTAGTAGAGCATCCTCTTCGGTGTTGACTACTGTATAGGAAATATTATGAATTTTACTAACCAGTACTTTTGTCTTAAAACGATCTACTTCTGTGTGGAAATATGAAGAAACCCTCGATTTAAGGTTTTTGGCCTTTCCTACATAAATAATGGTTCCTGTATCATCGTAATACTGATAGCTACCGGGTTTCTCAGGCAGTCGTGCTACGATACTTTTCAGGTATGCCAACCGTTTTTCGTTCTCTTCCTTTGTCATTTCCTTTGTTTATCGCTGTTTCTCATCTTTTTGTTTCACGTGAAACTTAAATCCCTCTTCCATAAAAGAAGGGTAGGTTTTAGATGGTCATCAGTGTGGTCAGCTCTATTCCCTCAAATAAATCTCTGCCGTGAAGTCCCTCATCTGTAATCTCGATAATAAAATTCATGAAAGTTTTCTTCGGGTGGAAATGCTGTACAAGTTTATAGGCAGCCTTGGCGGTACCACCGGTAGCGAGCAGATCGTCGTGGATTAGTACTACATCATCTTCATTGATGGAATCAATATGCATTTCGATAGTATCAACACCATATTCCTTTGAGAATGATTCTTTGACAACAGTTGCGGGTAATTTACCTGGCTTTCTGGCTAATACTACACCGCAACCTAATCTGCTGGCCAATGCTGCAGCCATTATAAATCCACGGCTTTCGATACCCACGATCTTCGTAATGCCTTTGTCCTTGTACAATTCATACAGTTCGTCAAGCATGATTTGCATACATTCACCACTTTTGTAAAGTGTGGTTACGTCTCTAAAGTTAATACCTTTCTTAGGAAAATCTGGAATGCAGCGTAGATTGTCTAATAATACTTTGTTGTTCATTTTCAGTTAGTTATATTTGTTATATATTGTTGTTTGTTTCACGTGAAACTATCTACCCATTAAGACTAATAGTACATTGATATCACTTGGACTAACTCCTGGTATACGGCTGGCTTGTGCCAATGTCTCGGGATCAATGGCTGTTAGTTTTTGGCGACACTCTGTTGAAAGTGATTGTAATGAATTGTAGTCAAAATGTCCTTTAATCTTGATGTTTTCCAATCGGTGCATCTTTTCGGCCACCAGCCGTTCGCGTTCAATATATCCTCTATATTTAATGCGTATTTCGGCAGCTTCTGCAATTTCTTCTTTTCGATTAGGGAGTTTATCGATGAATTCTTTTAATTCCGGAATTATTTCCTGTAGGTTTTGTAAGTTTAGTTGTGGGCGTGCGATAAGATCTTCCAACTTTACGCCAAATTGGAGTGGGGTAGTGCCCAATTGTTCCAAAGCAGAGTTGATTTCTTTGGCTTTGATGGGGAAATTTTTGCAATACACTTCAATTTCCTCGATATGTTTTTTCTTTTCGATCCACCATTTCTGTCGACCTGTTTTGGCCAGTCCCATGTTATAAGAACGTTCTGTAAGGCGGGCATCTGCATCGTCTTGTCGGAGTAGGATGCGATATTCTGCACGTGAAGTAAACATACGGTAAGGCTCGTCAACACCCTTTGTTACCAAATCGTCTATTAAAACACCAATATACGATTCATCACGATGCATTATAAATTCTTTGGTTCCATCGCATTTTAGGGCAGCATTTACACCAGCTACTAAACCTTGTCCAGCCGCTTCTTCATAACCAGTGGTGCCATTCACCTGCCCTGCCATAAATAATCCATCAATTATTTTTGATTCCAACGTATGTTTCAGTTGTGTTGGATCAAAGAAATCATACTCAATAGCATAGCCCGGTCGATAAACCTTAGCGTGTTCAAGGCCAGGAATCTTTTTCAGAGCCTCAATCTGTATATCCATCGGAAGCGATGATGAGAATCCATTTAAGTACATCTCATTGGTTTCTACCCCCTCAGGCTCCAGAAAAAGCAGGTGCTGTTTGCGGTCAGGGAACGTTACGAGTTTCGTTTCTATCGAAGGACAATAACGTGGACCGATGGACTGAATTTGTCCGTTGTAAAGAGGTGAATCATTTAAGCCTGAGCGTAGCATATCATGAACCTCATTGTTGGTGTAACATTCCCAACAAGGCAGTTGTTCAAGTTTTCCTTTCACAGGTATCGATGGATTCTCAATTTCTGGCGGGAAATAGGAAAATCCATAAGGTCTGTTTTCACCTTCTTGTTTTTTCAGTAAACTGAAATCTATGCTTCGTTTGTCGAGACGGACAGGAGTACCTGTTTTCATGCGGGCAGAACGAATGCCATGTTGTGTGATGCTTTTTGTCAGGTGTTCGGCAGCGGGTTCAGCAATACGGCCGCCTTTGACCATCTTTCTGCCTATGTGCATCAAGCCATTGAGAAACGTGCCGGCAGTGATCACCACACAACGGGCGTGGATCTCTGCTCCCCAGATAGTACGCACACCAACAGCCTGACCATTTTCTACCAATAGTTCTTCTGCTTGATCCTGCCAGATGTCAAGGTTTTCTGTTTCATCCAGCACACGACGCCACTCCCAGATGAACTTTCCTCTATCACACTGAGCACGTGGACTCCATACGGCAGGGCCTTTACCCACATTCAACATTCGGAACTGAATAGCCGTTGCATCTGTCACTCGTCCCATTTGTCCGCCCAGGGCATCGATTTCCCTTACAATCTGTCCTTTGGCTATACCGCCAACAGCAGGGTTGCATGACATCTGTGCTATCTTGTTCATATCCATTGTCACCAGCAGTGTGTGAGCACCCATATTGGCTGAAGCACACGCAGCCTCGCAGCCAGCGTGTCCACCACCGATGACAACTACATCATATTTCATTATCATAGTTATAAAAAATATTTCCGTCCGCAAAATTACAAAAATTGTGTGGAGTTCGTAAAAATAATACAATAAAAATTATATTTCTATCCAAAAATGTTTGAAATCTCATTAGATTTTAGTAATTTTGTGCCCTCAAATATACGCGTGTACTTACTTTTAAGTATCTTGTTTACTGGCCTGTGAGGGTCGGTTATATGCAGACAATAAAATCTAAATTCAATATTAATTAATTAATTTTCAAGCATTTATGTGGTTATTTAAATCAACAATTGGTAGAAAGGTGGTGATGTCGGTGACCGGCATTTCACTTATTCTGTTTTTGACATTCCACTGCTGCATGAATCTGGTAGCGCTTTTCTCGGGCGAGGCTTACAACATGATTTGTGAGATGCTCGGTGCTAACTGGTATGCTGTTGTGGCAACGATGGGTTTGGCCGGTTTGGCTCTGTTCCACATCGTCTATGCTTTTATTTTGACGGCTCAGAACCGCAAGGCCCGTGGCGAAAATCGCTATGAAGTGGCTACGACGGTGAACGCCGGCAAAGTAGAATGGGCTTCAAAGAACATGCTCGTGTTGGGTATTATCATCGTGCTGGGCATTGTTCTTCATTTGGCCAATTTCTGGTATAAGATGATGTTTGCTGAATTGATTGGCACCACGATGGGCTTTGATCCCACTGATGGCTATGCTATTATCAAGTACACCTTCTCGCAGCCCCTCTATGTGCTACTCTATGTTATTTGGATCGTGGCCATCTGGTTCCACCTGACCCACGGTTTCTGGTCGGCTATGCAGACTCTGGGTATCAGTGGAAAGACCTGGTTCTGTCGTTGGAAGGTCATTGGTTTTATTTACACCACTCTGCTGGCACTTGCTTTCTTGACTGTCATCGTGGCATTCTACTGCAAGAGCGTGTTTTGTTGTGCAACTTGTTGTTAAACCTTAAACACTAAGAAAAGATTATGTCTAAAGTAATAGATTCTAAGATTCCCGCAGGTCCAGTACCTGAGAAATGGAAGGAATATAAGGCTCACCAGCGTCTGGTTAACCCGAAGAATAAGTTGAAGCTCGACGTTATTGTCGTTGGTACTGGTTTGGCCGGTGCTTCTGCAGCTGCTTCACTTGGCGAAATGGGCTTCAATGTGATTAATCTGTGCATTCAGGACTCTCCCCGTCGCGCTCACTCGATTGCCGCTCAGGGTGGTATCAATGCTGCCAAGTGCTATCAGAACGATGGTGACTCTGTCTATCGTCTGTTCTATGACACGGTGAAGGGTGGTGACTATCGTGCCCGCGAGGCCAACGTCTATCGTCTGGCTGAAGTCAGCAACAATATTATCGACCAGTGCGTAGCTCAGGGTGTTCCCTTCGCTCGTGAGTACGGTGGTATGCTGGCCAACCGTTCGTTTGGTGGTGCTCAGGTAAGCCGTACATTCTATGCCAAGGGTCAGACAGGTCAGCAGTTGTTGCTCGGTGCCTACAGCTCTCTGAGTTGTCAGGTGAAGGCCGGTAAGGTGAAGCTCTACACCCGTTATGAGATGGAGGATGTAGTCCTTGTTGATGGCCGTGCTCGTGGTATCATTGCTAAGAACCTGACTACTGGTCAATTGGAGCGCTTCTCGGCCAATGCTGTGGTCATCGCTACTGGTGGATATGGAAACACCTATTTCCTCTCTACCAATGCTATGGGTTGCAACTGTACCGCTGCCGTTCAGTGCTATCGCAAGGGTGCTTATTTTGCAAATCCCTCTTACGTTCAGATCCACCCCACGTGTATTCCCGTTCACGGCGACAAGCAGTCTAAACTGACGCTGATGTCTGAGTCGCTGCGTAATGATGGTCGTATCTGGGTTCCCAAGAAGATAGAGGATGCTAAGGCTCTTCAGCAGGGTACGAAGCAAGGTTGGGAGATTCCCGAGGAGGATCGTGACTACTATCTGGAGCGTCGCTATCCGGCATTCGGTAACCTCGTACCCCGTGACGTGGCCTCTCGTGCCGCCAAGGAGCGTTGCGACAAGGGCTTTGGTGTGAACAACACCGGTCTGGCCGTGTTCCTCGATTTCTCTGAGTCAATCAATCGTTTGGGCATCGATGTTATTATGCAGCGCTATGGCAACCTCTTTGAGATGTACGAAGAGATTACCGATGTGTTCCCTGGTGACGTGGCTAACGAGATCAATGGCGTGAAATACTATAAGCCCATGATGATCTATCCTGCCATCCACTACACTATGGGTGGTATCTGGGTTGACTATGAGTTGCAGACCTCGATTCCCGGTCTGTTCGCTATTGGTGAGTGCAACTTCTCTGACCACGGTGCTAACCGCTTGGGTGCTTCGGCTCTGATGCAGGGTTTGGCCGATGGCTACTTCGTGTTGCCTTACACCATCCAGAACTATCTGGCCGACCAATCTATCTGGGGCAAGGTCAGCACCGACCTGCCTGAGTTCGATGCAGCCGAAAAGGCTGTCAACGCAGAACTCGACCGTCTGCTCAACATCAAGGGTAAGCGTTCTGTTGATTCCATCCACAAGGAACTCGGCCACATCATGTGGGAGTATGTCGGCATGGGCCGCACTGCTGAGGGCCTGAAGGAAGGTCTGAAGAAGATGCATGAGTTGGAGAAAGAGTTCGACACCAACCTGTTCGTGCCAGGCACAAAAGAAGGTCTGAACGTGGAACTTGACAAGGCTATCCATCTGCGTGACTTCTTTACGATGGGTCAGCTTGTTGCTTTCGATGCTCTGAGCCGTAACGAGTCCTGTGGCGGTCACTTCCGCGAGGAGTACCAGACCGAGGAAGGTGAGGCCAAGCGTGACGACGAGAACTACTTCTATGTAGGTTGCTGGGAGTATCAGGGCAAGGGCAACGAGCCTACTCTCAGTAAGGAGCCGTTGGAGTACGAGGCTATTAAGGTTCAAACCAGAAATTATAAGAATTAAAGGTAAGTAATTATGGCAAAGAATATTTCATTTACAATAAAGTTCTGGCGCCAGAATGGCCCCAAGGACGCAGGTCATTTCGATACCCACGAAATGCACGACATACCCGATGACACCTCGTTCCTCGAAATGCTCGATATCCTGAACGAGGAACTCATCAACGAGGGTAAAGAGCCCTTCGTGTTCGATCACGACTGCCGCGAGGGTATTTGCGGTATGTGCTCGCTGTATATCAATGGCACACCTCACGGCAAGACAGAGCGTGGTGCTACTACCTGTCAGCTCTATATGCGTCGCTTCAACGATGGCGACGTGATCACCGTAGAGCCTTGGCGCTCTGCCGCTTTCCCCGTGATCAAGGACTGTATGGTAGACCGTAACGCCTTTGATAAGATCATTCAGGCCGGTGGCTACACTACCATCCGCACAGGTCAGGCTCAGGATGCCAATGCTATCCTCATTCCTAAGGAAGATGCCGACGAGGCTATGGACTGCGCTTCTTGCATTGGCTGTGGCGCTTGCGTTGCTGCTTGTAAGAACGGCTCTGCCATGCTCTTCGTATCGTCGAAAGTGTCTCAGCTTGCCCTCCTTCCTCAGGGTCGCGTAGAGGCTGCCAAGCGTGCTAAGGCAATGGTACTGGCTATGGAAGAGGCAGGCTTCGGCAACTGCACCAACACCCGTGCCTGTGAGGCTGTCTGCCCGAAGAATGAGACTATCGCCAACATCGCCCGCCTGAACCGTGAGTTCATCAAGGCAAAGTTGGCAGACTAAGTCCATGTCTTAAATCTGTTATCTTAAATTTATAAAAGGGCAGCGTAGTGAAAATCTGTGCTGCCCTTATTATATTTTCAGTCTGATCTTATTGTATTGAGCCAATGCAAAACCAACGACTTTTGTATCATGCAGTAGCATTTTTGGTGGTAGTCATCTGGGGATCAACATTCGTGTTTACCAAACTACTGCTATTGGGAGGGCTGTCGCCTGCGCAAATTTTCGTGCTACGCTTTTTTATCGCCTATATTTTGTTGTTGGTATTCTGCCTTTGGCGAGGCATTCGCTGGATGGCTGACAGTTGGAAAGACGAGTTGCTGATGTTGGGGTTGGGTATCTCCGGCGGCTCGCTGTATTTTCTTGCCGAAAACAGGGCAATGACCTACACCACAACCACCAACACTTCGCTCATCGTCTGCCTCTGTCCGCTGTTTGCCTCAGTTCTGATAGGCCTGTTCTACAAGTCGCAGCGGCTGAATCGCACACAGGCCGTTGGCACGCTGATGGCAGCGGCTGGCGTTGTCGTCGTGGTGATGAACGGTCATTTCGTGCTCCATCTCTCGCCTGTCGGCGATGGGTTAGCCTTTGTGGCCTGTCTTTGTTGGGCTGTCTACAGCCTGCTGATGATACCTGCCAATGCCCGTTATGACACGATCTTCGTCACGCGAAAGATCTTCTTTTATGGATTGCTTTCCATGGTACCCTATTTCGTGCTATATCCCGGCACGAACATCCATCTGCTCATTTCTCAGCCGCCATTGCTGTGGAACCTGTTGTTTCTGGGTTGTGTGGCTTCTATGCTCTGTTTCCTGACCTGGAATTGGGTGATGAATAAATTAGGTGCCGTGACGGTCACAAACTATGTCTACTTCAATCCTGTCACCACCATCCTCTTTGCTTGGTTGATACTCTCAGAGCCTATCACTGTCTATTTTATCTTGGGTACTATGCTCATTCTTGTTGGTATGTATCTAAGCAACAAGCACAGGAACAAGTAAACAGGGTGGGACAGGGTCTTCATGCTACGCAAAAAATGAATTATTGAGACCGGCAACCACTTTCAGGAAAAATTTTTTCCGACCTTTTCCGCCCCATTCCGACTTTCTCTGCAATAGTCGTGTATAAAGGTGTTTCGTTGATTTTTGGCATTTTTTTCCGACCTGAAATGGTCGGAAGATTTTTTGTTCCGTATTCTGAATCTCGCGGATGCTTTTCGTAACTTTGTGGCTGCAATCGCGATGCAAAAAGTTTGTAGTAGTTAAAAACGACAAGTTAATGAAGAATGAGATCATGAATCAGCTTGATGCCGAGCTTGCCCATGCCGGAGAAGAGACGGCGTTGAGCCCGGGTATGTTGCTGTTGGAACAGTTGAGGATAACGCCTGAGACGGAACTGAAGCCTATGGAGTTCCTGTTCAGTCTGTTTGGTAAGCCGTGTTTCCCCCGGGGCGAACTGGTGGCCATTACGGGTAAGGCCAAGAGCGGAAAGACCTTTGTGACGAGTATGCTGATGGCTGCGAGCCTTGCCCCGAGCGGTGGATGTCTGCGCAGCCTGCGACGTGCCTGCAAGGAGAGGCTGAGGGTGCTGTTGTACGACACGGAGCAGAGCGACGAGTCGACACAAGACATCCTGACGAACCGCATCATGCGGATGGTCAACGCAGACAGCGGCACCCGTTCGCCCCTCTCCTGGCGAGAGGCCGGGGGTGAGGCCTTCAACGTCCGTTCCGTTGGCTGGAAGCTGCGTCGCGAGTTGCTGAAGGAGGCCATAGAGCGGTGCAAGCCTGACTTGGTGATAGTCGACGGCATCCGCGATCTGGTGAACGACATCAACGACGGTGTGCTGGCGCAGGAGTTGATGGAGGAGTTGATGCATCTGGCCACGGCCCAGAACTGCTGCATCGTGTGCGTGCTCCACCGGAACAAGAGCGTCGAAGACCGGAGCCTTCGCGGCTGGATCGGCACGGAACTGACGAACAAGGCGTTTGAGGTGTATGCCTGCGAGAAGATGATGCCGCAGCGCATCTTCAAGCTGGAGCAGACGCTGACGCGCAAGTACGACATCGGTCAGACGCTGTACTTCGAGGTGGGAGCCGACGGGCTTCCTCTGGAGTGTGGCGTGCCTGCTGGTGACGGTGGTGGTGAGTGTGCTCCGAAGAAGCGTCTGCCGCAGCTGAATCCTGAGTATATCGTGCACGACGAAGGTGCCCGTGGCGGATGGCAGTTCGATGTGTCGCGTCTGTTCCTCGATGCCATGCGCAGCGGAGTGGACGTCAGCGGCAACGAACTGCGCGATAAGGTGATGCAGCTGTCTGGTATCGTCGTTCCGTTCAAGTACAACAAGCTGCTTGACGAGGCCCTGAAGCGGAAGATCATCGTGAAGGCCATGCACGAAAACCGTACCGTCTATCGCCACGCTCCCCCCCTTGAAGCCTCTCCCCCCTCTTATATCTGTCCCCCCTTATAGGGGGGACTTAGATATGAGGGGGAGGCTTCATCCGCCCCCCAAGAAACTTCAATTTTCCAGCCTTCAATTTGCAATGATTCAGATGAACGAACTTTTCCAGCATACTTTCAAGGCCATGAGCCATGAGCTTGGGCATGACCGCCCGCAGGATATGCGCCCGCTATGGCAGCGTCGACTCTCTACGGAGTCGCAGTTCTGCAAGGCTTTGGTGGCCTGCGGCTACATGACCGAGGAGCAGATGACACGTGCCGCCATGCGCTACCGGCTGGGCATGAGCCGCGACGGTGGCGTGATTTTCTGGCAGATAGACGAGCACGAGGTGACGCGCGACGGCAAGATCATGTACTACCGCGAGGACTGCCACCGCGACCATGACCGCAATCCCTCGTGGGTGTGCTACCAGCTTCGACGCGCAGGGATGCTGCCCGACGACTTCAAGAGTGAGCACTGCCTGTTTGGATTACACTTGCTGGCAGATGCCTCCGGCCCCGGTTCTCAGATAGCCGTCGTGGAGTCCGAGAAGAGCGCTGTCATCATGTCGGAGGTGAAACCCGGCTATCACTGGTTGGCCACCGGTGGAAAGACCGAATTGAGCGTGACAAGGCTCAGACCCTTGGCAGGGCGAAAGGTGATTCTCTTCCCAGACACCGACGAGACGGGTGACACCTATCGCGAGTGGTACAAGATTGCACAGGCTGCCAGCGACGTGTTCGGGCATCCCGTTACCGTCAGCAGCATTCTGGAACAGCGGGCCACCAAGAGACAGAAAGCCGCAAAGATAGACATCGCCGACTTGCTTTTCCTGTCATCCTGAAGATGCTACTTACACCCTGTAAACCATATACTTAGCCCTCGTAAGTATGATACTTATACGACGTAAACACCATAGTAACACAATTTAAGACTTATGCCTTATGAAAGCAATGACGAAACAACAGTTGGCCGACCATGCAGGCGTGTCGGTGAAGACGCTCTCGAAATGGTGCCGTCCATATCAGGACGAGTTGCGGACGATGGGCTTCAGACCCCACATGAAAGCCCTTCCGCCCAATATCGTGGCCTATCTTTCAGAGAAGCTCTGCATCGATCTCGTCCCGTAACCTCGGTGTGAGGCTACCAGCCAAGATGCACATAAGGCCGGCCCGCTTCAAACACTAAACATAAAAACTGACGAAAAACTGAGGAATTTCATTTTTTTGTTTGTATCTTTGTAGTCAAAAAATAACTAACGTACCATAAAACGATGAAAAGACTATTACTGACTTTAACGGCCTGTGTGGCTTTGACAGCTGCGGCTCAGCAAAATCCTATCCTGCCTGAACTTCATGCCGACCCGGAAATCTTGGCTGATGGCGGACGCTATTATATCTATTCGACGACTGACGGTGCAGCGGGGTGGGGTGGCTATTATTTTACCTGCTATTCGTCGGACAACCTGAAGGACTGGCAGTATGAGGGTATCATCCTCGATCTGAAGAAAGACACGAAATGGGCTAAGGGCAATGCTTGGGCACCAGCTATCGAGAAGAAAAACGGCAAATATTATTTTTATTACAGTGGCGATCAGGGTGAGCGCAAGGCCATTGGCGTGGCTGTGGCCGATTCGCCTACAGGTCCCTTTGTAGACTTCGGTAGGCCCATTATCGACAAACGGCCTGCAGGGCAGAAGAACGGTCAGCAGATTGATGTTGATGTCTTTACTGATGAAGACGGGCAGAGTTATCTCTATTGGGGCAATGGCTATATGGCTGGTGCCAAGCTGAACGCTGACATGACTTCCATTGATACTACTACCATTACGCTGATGACACCTCGCGGTGGTACAAAGCAGGACTACCAATATCGTGAGGGACCGTATGTGTTCAAGCGCAACGGCATCTATTATTTCCTCTGGAGTGTCGACGACACTGGTTCGCCCAACTATCATGTGGCATACGGCACCAGCAAGTCGCCTCTGGGGCCCATCCGTGTGGCTGATCAGCCTGTCATCCTGCAGCAGCGTCCGGAACGGCAGATTTATGGAACGGCCCACAATTCCGTGTTGCAAGTGCCTGGTACCGATCAATGGTATATCGTCTATCACCGCATCAATCCTGCCTATATAGACAAGAACAATGGGCCGGGTTTCCATCGTGAGGTGTGTATCGACCCGATGGAGTTTGAGAGTGATGGTCGCATCAAGGTGGTTGTGCCCAGCAATCAGCCGAGCAGTCGCGAATACTGGTGCCGTGAAGCCTATAGGATGGCACAGCCCGTGCTGGAGAATATGGCCAAGGGTGAATTGCAGAAGAATATGAAGACGGAGTTCTCGCCCTCTTTCGACAACCGCAATCGCAAGGTGGTCTATATGGAAACCTTTGGCCGACTGATGGCTGGTATTGCTCCCTGGCTTGCCTTGCCCGACGATGATACGGCAGAAGGCCGACAGAGGAAGCAGCTGCGCGAGTGGGCACTGGCTTCCTATAAAAATTCCGTAGACCCAAAGAGTCCCGATTATCTGTGCTGGGGTATCAACGGACAGAACTTGGTTGATGCTGCCTACATCGCTGAGTCGTTCATCCGTGCCTACGATGCCCTGTGGGTACCTCTGGATCAGACCACAAAAGACCGCTATATCAATGAGTTCAAGAAACTGCGCAGCATCGAGCCGCCATATACCAACTGGTTCCTGTTCTCCAGTGTCATTGAAAGTTTCATCGCCAAGGCTGTGGGTCTGAGAGAGTATGATGATTTCCGTGTGATGATGACTATCCGTAAGGTGGAGGAGTGGTATGTAGGTGATGGCTGGTATGCCGACGGACCGGTGTTTGCCTTCGACTACTATTCGAGTTATGTCTTCCATGCCATGTATTTAGAGACCCTGCAGAACATGATCGATGCCAAGGCCAACACGCGACTGGAGTATCAGAAATATTATGACCGTGCCCTGAAGCGAGCCCAGAAGTTCAGCATCGTGCTGGAGCGTTTCATATCGCCTGAAGGAACATTCCCCGTCATTGGGCGCAGCACGCCCTATCGCATGGCCGCTATGCAGCCTTTGGCTTTGATGGCTTGGAAGCAGACATTGCCGAAAGACTTGTCGAACGGACAGGTGCGTGCTGCCTTGACTCAGGTGATGCACCGTATGTACGACTATCAGCAGAACTACAATGATGCGGGCTTCCTGACTATCGGTTTCTGCGGACATCAGCCAGAGACTGCCGATTGGTACACTAACAATGGCTCGCTCTATATGACCAGCCTGTCGTTGATGCCGCTCGGGCTGCCTGCTGATCATCCTTTCTGGACTTGCGATCCAGAGCCTTGGACGCAGGTGAAGGCTTGGGGCGGACAACCTTTCCCCAAAGATCATCGCTGGGCCGATGATATTCAGACGAGGGATCGCTGGTAAACGAAACAGCCACTTTGCTTTTCTATGCAAAGTGGCTGTTTAAATTCTTGCTTATAGCAAACCTCTTATTATCGCTGAGCGAAGAAGTTGTCGTTGTAGACAGCCTCGCGAACTTGGTTCAAACCAGCCTCATCGTTGGTTACGGTCAGTTTCTCACCTGTCTGCAAAGTAGCCTGAATAGTGCCGTCGGCATTGAAACGGATAATCTCCTTGGTTATGCCGTCCTGCTGCATTGACCATGAGTCGGTCTCTTGATCGTGGATGAAGAGAGTCACCTCGCCTGAGGGAGCCTTCACCTCGTAGCCATTCTTCAGGGTCTTCACGGCATAGTAACGTCCGTCTTGTCCCTTCACGGTCTGAGTTTGATTGGCAGCTATAGGATTCTCGCCACTCCAAAATTCGATGGTATTGAGCACAATGGCATCGGCCATCAGGCAGACACCACCCACGATGGGCTGCAGGATCAGACCTACGATACCATTGACGAACTTGTTGCTGGTCATGTTGCACTGCCATTTCGCGTATTTGTTAAATAGGCTGAATGAACCGATGCACGAATTGCACAGAAATGCTCCTGACAAAAGGACTACTGCTGCTTTAAGACTAATCTTTTTCATTGCAAAATGTTTTTAAAGGTTGATAATCGGTAGCAAAGGTATATAATTTTCGTTAGATTGCTTCATATTTTTGCATAAAAATTGTCAATGAGTTGACAAAAGAGACGATTGTGTCGAAGAATGTTGGGGTTGCCCACCATGATGGTCTGGCAACGGGCTCGCGTCAACGCCACATTGAGTTTGCGGTCAATGGTCTGTTCTTCATTCATGAAGGTGTTGGCCGTGAGAAAGTCGAGTTGATAGAGTCGGCTGACGGTGAACGAATAGATGATGACATCACGCTGAGAGCCCTGATAGCGTTCCACGGTGTCAATGGAAATATTGATTTGCAGGCCGGCTTCCTTCAAGGCTTCGCGGATGGTGGCTATTTGGTTGCGATAGGGGACGATGATGCCCAGAGTGGTGTCGGCATCGAAGTTGTTGCCATAGAAGCGCTGAATACGCATCACGATTTCGGCTACCAGACGGGCTTCGTCAGGATTACACTTAGTTGAAGACGGTGAATGGGGGACAACGGGCAGGAACAGCATACGGTGGTTCTTCAGCAATTGATCAAGCGTATCCCCTGAAGGGGTATCGTAATGCAGATATGTTTCCAGTTGATGATTGCGAGGTACAATCTGAAGTTGTGAACCATAGAAGTGTTCGTTGGCAAATTGGGCCACATCGGGATGCATACGTCCCTGATGGTTCAGGGTACCGATGAACTGCGTGCGGTGTTGGCTGACTTCCCAGTCGTAGAGTCTTTGGAAAAACGACTGGCGGCAGTCGCTGAGGCCGATGGCTTTCAGTAAGGCCTCGTCCACCTGAGTGTCTTCTTCATCCTGCTGTACGATGGCTGGCAGTTGCTTATGGTCACCGATGAGCACAAAACGATCAATCATAGGATTGCTTAGCAGTCCGATGAGGCTTGGTTCGAGAATTTGGGAAGCTTCGTCGACGATAGCCAGTGAGAAGTGTTTGATTTGGAAGATGAAGGGGTGGGCCTGCAGCATTGAAGTGGTGCTGACGATGATAGGTGTCGTCTCAATAAGCGCACGGATGGTTTGTAATTGTGTGTTCTCCTGAAGTTGATACTCCAGCAGATAAGACTTATAACGTGGATCGCATGACGATTCGTTGCCCAGACGCAGGAAGTCTTGGCCTGCATCGCAGAGCATGGCACAAATCTCATCAACGGCACGATTGGTGTAGGCCATTAGGAGAATAGCCTCAGGAAGTGCCTCTTCCACCATGAAGCGCAGGGCCATTGATGTCTTGCCCGTGCCTGGTGGTCCTACCAGCAGGAAGTAGTCGCGGCTCTGCTTGATGCGGAGCAGGATGTCGTCGTAGTGGGCATTGTAGGGTTTGGAGAGTTTGAGTGAAGTGTCGGCCTGTGGTGGTCGTTGGCCCAGCAGCAAGTCTTTGCGCTCCTGCGGTGCTTGGATGAACTGGTGGAGACCTTTGATCTGATTGGTTGTTGAGGCATCGCTGCCACCGTGCTCCACTGCCCAGAGACTTTGCTCGGATGGTTTGAAGATATCCGGATTCTGCTGTCCATCGTTCAGGCGAACGATCAGTTGGCTGGGCTTGATTGCCTGTAGTGTTCCTTTGTATAGAATGCTGTTACGCACATCGGGATTCTCTTTGTATTGATAGAGATAGATCATGTCGCCCCTACGGAAATTGGAATTGCCACAATCGCCTTTCAGGTGTATCAGGTCGTAGCCTCCATAGTCAGATGAGCGTTGTCGTTTCGTGATACGCAGGTCGGGCATGATGATACCCTGTTCTATCTTCTCTGCCAGCGGCATCAACCAGAGATCGGAAGCACAACCTCCATTGTGGTGCAGCGTTTGTTCGCTGGTGCCCAGTTTACCGGCTCGCTGTTCACGATAGACGAAGGTCATCATCCGCTCGTAATAGGCTCGTTCAAGAGGGGAGAGTTGCGAGAGGGTAGCAGTGAGCGTGTCTATCTCAGGTCGTATATACCGCATAAAGAATCCGTCGCGTTCTATACCTTTATATATGGTGTCGACATTGAGCAGGGGGATAATGCGTCCAAAGCCCTCGCGGGCAATAAGCAGGTCGAGGGCCACCACTTGGTTTCGTAGTTTGATGGCCTCGCGGAAAAGTGCGTGATAATGGTTGACGGTGACCAGTCCGCGGGCAGTCTCGTAGCGTGAATAGAGTAGACGGATGTCTACTTGTGAGTCGCTTTTCCCGAAATTGTAGTGCAGGATGCCGTAGTAGAGTAGTAATTGCACGTAGTGATCTTCACGTTGCAGACCGTGACTGTCGTGGCTCTGATATTCAATCTTCATGTTTTTACCCGATTTCTGCTCTACCAGCAGTCGCATATCACTGGTCATCAGGTCGACACGTCCCTGCAAGCCTAACTTTTCGCAGACGAAAGAAGGTTCGAGAAGAAAATCCTGACTGTTGCCTGCGTGCTGATTGATGGCTTCTACTGCCTCTTGGATGTTTCGCATCTGGCGCTCGGCATTCTGTTTAAAATCCTGAGCGTAGAAGTTCTCGCAGGCACAGAAGCGGAGAGCCTGTTCGCGAAATGAACGGCGCAGAGTATGGGCTGTTGTATTATGAGGATTGTTGATGACATCGTCGAGAGCCGCTCCAGCGAAATTACCCAATAGAATGGCCTGCGTGTTGGGCTTAGGTTTCAGACGGTTCACTGTATAGAGCAACGGGTGGTGGCCATAGGCTGTGAAGCAGGAGGCCAGCGAAGAGATATCAATCAGGAAGTCGGGTTCCACAACGATAAGTCCCGGAACAATGATAGCCGATGATTCATCGATGTGGCAGTCCAGTAGATTGAGTTGCATTCCCTTGCGTAGAATCTTCTTCAGATAACCGAAGTCGCGCCCCTGCTCGGTGTTTCCATAGTCTATAGTGATATCGCCATCCTCAGTGTCGGCCATAATTGTCTGGTCATCGAATGAATGGACGATGCAGCGCAGATAGGTGCGGTCAATGTGCAGGCTCTTGGGCTGTGGCTTTAGGTTGATGGGTAGCTGTTGCAACAGACGACCCGGCACGTCGACTGAAAAGACGGCTGAGATAAATAGTGTCACAGCCCGCAGGTCGTAGAGCCAATCATCGGTATCCATTACACTGTTCATGTTCGAGTGGCGACGGGCAGTCTGGATAGCTCGTTTCAGGTCGCCCTTCAGTCCGAGTTGCTTACACAGGAAGTCAATTTGTGAGAACAGGTTGCCAAAAGTGCCGCGATGCTGCTTGCAGCCTTCGGCAGCACACAGGGTAATCACCTCACGCATTTGTCGGGTACTCGCTGTTGAGGGAGGCACTTGCGCCAGTTCATAGCATATTTCAAAAAGTTCGCCTGCTTCCATACTTGTTACTCTTCTTCCGTTTGCTTCAAGGCACTGACATAGTCCCAGAGTTTCTTATAGAACGGATGGCGGGTCAGTGTCGGACGGTCACCCAAGATAATTAGTTTCATGCGGGCTCGGGTGATGGCTACGTTCATTCTTCTCAGGTCGCGCAAAAAGCCGATCTGTCCCTCATCGTTGGATCGAACGAGCGAGATGATAATGATGTCGCGTTCTTGTCCTTGGAAACCGTCAACGGTGTTTACGCTAATGAACTGACGGAAGGGTTTGAAAAATTCGCGTTTTCGGATTTGCGAGCGTAGATATTGCACTTGAGCCCTGTAGGGAGAGATGATGCCTACGTCGACTCGTTCGGCCAAGATGCGTTCCTTGCCTATCAATTCGAAATAGGCTTGCAGCGAGAGTAACGTCAGCATGGCCTCGGTCCTGTTGATTCGTCCGAAGGATTCACCGACGAACTCCTCCTTGCCTTCATATTCAGATGTGTCAATCCAGGTGATGGGCAAGTCAAGGTCCAGAATACTACGGTTCCTTACTTCAGGAGCAGCTATCATCTGGTTGTGGTAGAACCAGTCGCTGGAGAAACGCATGATATCTTCGTTCATGCGATATTGGGTGCGCAGCAGGGTCACAGCTTCAGGCTTTTGGGTGGCAATGCGTTCCATCAGTGTGCGACCCAGACCACCTTTCAGGGCTTTGTAGCATTTTACCGTTGGAGGTAACTGACAGTGGTCGCCGGCAAATATAACGCGACCTGCTCTGCGGATAGGTATCCAGCAGGCGGCTTCCAAGGCTTGGGCGGCCTCGTCTATGAACAGTGTGCCGAACTTCATGCCGTCAAGCAATCTGTTGGCACTGCCCACCAACGTGCAGGCGATGACACGAGCCTCACCGAAAAGTTCTGCATTGATACGGATCTCAAGTTCTGTGGCGCGATCTTTTAGGCGACCCATCTTCTGATGCCAGTTGTCACTGCGCTTGCGCTGATTGCGCAGTTCGCGGATAGCCTTGCGAATGGCCCACAACTGAGGATAGTCTGGATGGGCTTCAAAGCGCCGTTCATAGGTAAAACTGAGCATCTTGTCGTCTACACGTGTGGGGTTGCCGATGCGCAGGACATTCAGCCCACGGTCTACTAACTTTTCCGAGATCCAATCAACGGCCATATTGCTTTGGGCACATACCAGCACCTGACTCTCACGGCGTAATGTCTCGTAGATAGCTTCTACCAATGTGGTTGTCTTACCCGTGCCGGGAGGGCCGTGTACTATAGCTACATCTTTGGCTCGCAACACTTGATTGACAGCCCGCTCTTGGGTCTTGTTTAAGTAATCGAAGCCTATATCGGGAAAAGAGAAGGTCGCGGCTTGCTGATGTGAATAGAAGATATCGCGCAAATAGCCCAGCCGGCCTTTGGCTTGCATAGTACGTTCCAAGGCCTCGAACATCAGTCGGTAACTCGTTTCGTCGAAGAATAGTTGTACACCGATCTGTCCCTCACTGATTTGTAGGTCGGCCAATGGGGCATTGTCGGGCACGTTTACCACCATGCGATCATCGTCCACGAAACTGACAGAGCCGGTAAACAGGTACGAAATTACTGTATTGTCTGTCAGTTTGAAAAACTGTACGGGACGTCCGAACTCGAAATTGTGGTCGGTATCCTCTTCCGTGCTGTTGCGAAACACCTCTACGCAGAGCAGGTTCAGCGAGTTGTAATAGGACTTTCCGATGCGTACAGGTAGCCACGCGTCGCCTCGGCTCACCAGTCGCTTCATGCCTATGGCTTCCTTTTGCTGTATAAAGGTTTTCTTCTCCTCCTCATATTCCATTTGCAGTAACATTCGTTGTCGCTGCAATTCCAGTATGGGCACTCCTGTCTGTTCCTCTTTCGCTGTCATAATCTTTTGTAGTGTTTACAAAAATAGCAATAATTTCCTAACTGATGTGCCTTGACAGACAAGAATTAAGAATTATTATGGTTGTAGCTGATGATGGTCTGCACAATGCCACGAAGAAGGAGATAAATGAGAAAGGCCAACCAAAGGGCGTGGTTGACATAGGTTGGACGTAAGAGAAAGTAAACGCAAAAAAAGGCAAGAGTAGCCACAAAGCAGGAGAGAAGCATCCCACGTGTGGCTGTGATGCCAATGAAAATTCCATCCCATACAAAAGCAGCCAATCCGCAGAAAGGAATAAGGATGGCCCAGGGCAGATACTCTGCAGCGGCATTGATCACCTTACTGTCTGTGGTTAGAAGCGAGAGAAATGATGTGCCGCCCAGCCAATAGACAAGAGTGAACATTGAAGCTACGATCACGCCCCAACGAAAAGTGCAGATGATAGTCTGACGAAGCATTATTTTATTGTGTGCACCAAAGTATTTGCCACTGAGTGCTTCGCCGGCAAAGGCAAAGCCATCCATTGCGAAACTGAAGAACATGAAGAATTGAAGTAGTAGCGTATTGGCTGCCAGAATGAGTGCTCCCTGTGAAGCACCGGCTGACGTAAAATAGAGGTTGACTGCTATCAGGCAGACTGTACGCAGGAATATATCGGTGTTCAAACGGAAGAAGCGTTCCAATCCTCGGCGGATTTCCGTCCAGTGAATGATGTGGTGATGAAACAAACGGCCATAGTAGCAGCGAAGCAGTAGCAACGATGCCAGAAATCCCACCCATTGGGCTATTACAGTACCCAGTGCGACACCCTCAACTTTCATTCCTAAGCCAACGACCAACAGGAGTGAGATGCCGATGTTTACCACATTTTGACCGATGGCAATCAGCATCGGAATGCGAGTGTTCTGCATACCGATATACCATCCTGTCAGGGCATAGAGTCCGAGAACAGCCGGTGCTCCCCAGATGCAGATATAATAATATGGTATGCATAAAGAAAGAACATCATCAGTGGGTTGCATCAAAAAGAATGTGAATTGTTGTAATGGCCATTGCAGCAGGA
This sequence comes from uncultured Prevotella sp., assembly GCA_947174835.1. Classification (GTDB taxonomy): domain Bacteria; phylum Bacteroidota; class Bacteroidia; order Bacteroidales; family Bacteroidaceae; genus Prevotella. Next base: position 7,326 of record CAMWKM010000005.1, on the reverse strand, counting down.
CGATGACCACACCGGAAACCAGTGCCACCAGCAGAGATCGGTACAGCATGGCGGAGACTTCTTTGAACTGTCTGCTCCCTAAAGCCTGCGAGGTGAGACCACTGGTGCCCATACGGAGAAAACCGAAAAGCCAGTACATCACATTGAAGATCATCGATCCCACGGCGATGGCTCCTATGTGAGTAGCTCCACCGATATGGCCCATGATAGTCACATCGCAAAGGCCGAGTAGCGGAACAGTTATGTTTGACACGATACTGGGCAAGGCCAGTTTCAAAATCTGATGGTCTATGGGTTTCATAACTGGGGTACAAAGTTAATGTAAAAGTGGCAAAACGACAAGTGAAGGGATAAAAAGTTGCACAAAAACCCCTTGTGTGTGCACACAAAGGTCAGTTTTATGGCAAAAAATTTGCGTAAGTGAAAGAAAATGTGTTACTTTGCACCCGAATTTTAAATAACGAACATTCATATTAACATTTAAAAAGTAAAAATTATGTCAGAAATTGAAAGCAAAGTAAAGGCAATTATCGTAGACAAACTCGGTGTTGACGAGGCAGAGGTAAAGCCCGAAGCAAGTTTTACCAATGATCTGGGTGCAGATTCACTGGATACTGTTGAACTGATTATGGAGTTTGAGAAAGAGTTCAACATCTCTATTCCCGACGATAAGGCAGAGAAGATTGGTACTGTTGCCGATGCTATCTCTTACATCGAGGAGAACGCAAAATAATAATGGTTAATTAACCGCAAATTACGCAGATTTCGCAGATTGCTTAAATGGATCTGTGTAATCTGCGTAATTTTTTGTTAAAATATTGCATTTATGGAATTAAAAAGAGTTGTCGTAACAGGTCTTGGTGCCGTGACGCCTGTAGGTAACACACCCGATGAGATGTGGAAGAACCTCGTTGCCGGTGTGAGTGGAGCCGCTCCTATTACGCTTTTTGATACAACCGGTTTTAAGACCACTTTCGCTTGTGAGGTGAAGAACCTGAACGTAAACGACCATCTGGACCGTAAGGAGGCTCGCAAGATGGATCGTTACACGCAACTGGGTATGATTGCTGCCAAGCAGGCTGTTGAAGACAGTGGCATGGACATGGATACGGTCGACAAGAATCGTATCGGCGTGGTCTATGGCGTTGGTATCGGTGGTATCAAGACTTTCGAGGAAGAAGTCAGTTACTATGCCGCCAACAAAGAGAACGGTCCTAAGTTCAATCCCTTCTTCATCCCTAAGATGATTGCCGACATCGTGGCCGGACAGATTTCTATCATGTACGGTTTTCATGGTCCCAACTATATCACTTCATCGGCTTGCGCTTCTTCGAGCAACGCTTTGGCCGATGCTTTCAACCTGATTCGTCTGGGCAAGGCTAACGTGATTGTGACTGGTGGTGCCGAGGCCGCTATCTGCGCTACTGGTGTAGGCGGTTTCAATGCAATGCACGCTTTGTCGACTCGCAATGATGAGCCTGAGAAGGCCAGTCGTCCGTTCAGTGCCAGCCGTGATGGTTTCATCATGGCCGAGGGTGCAGGTTGCCTGATTCTGGAAGAACTGGAGCACGCTAAAGCTCGTGGTGCCAAGATTTATGCTGAGATGGTTGGTGCCGGTATGAGTGCAGATGCTCACCATATCACGGCTTCCCATCCTGAAGGACTGGGTGCAAAGCTGGTGATGCAGAGTGCTTTGGAGGATGCCAATATGAAGCCCGAGGATATCGACTACATCAATGTGCATGGCACGTCAACTCATGTTGGTGATATCTCTGAGGCTAAGGCTATCAAGGAAGTGTTTGGTGATGCTGCATTCAAGTTGAATATCTCATCGACCAAATCAATGACCGGTCACCTGCTGGGTGCTGCAGGTGCTGTAGAGGCTATGGCCACCGTGTTGGCTGTGAAGAACGATATCGTGCCGCCTACCATCAATCATGAGGACGGTGATGAGGATCCCGAGATTGACTACAATCTCAACTTCACCTTCAATAAGGCACAGAAACGCACTGTACGTGCTGGCCTGAGCAATACCTTCGGATTTGGTGGTCACAATGCCTGCGTGGTATTTAAAAAGTATGAGGGTTAACAATTTCATCGATAGAATCAAGCTCCCTTTCCGCAAGGAGAAGGAGCTTTTTTCTTCTCTCTACGATATCATTGGCTTCTATCCGCACAACATCAGTTATTACAAAATGGCCCTTACCCACAAAAGTTCTGGTCAGCGCAACGAAAAAGGAAAGTTGTTGAATAATGAGCGGCTGGAGTTTTTGGGTGATGCAATACTGGATGCCGTAGTAGGGCATATTGTGTATGAGCATTTCAAGGGTAAGCGTGAGGGCTTTCTGACTAATACCCGTTCGAAACTGGTGAGCCGAGAGACGTTGGGTAAGTTGGCTGGAGAGATGGGATTGACGGAACTCATACAGAGCAATGGGCCACAGCGGTCGCATAATAGTTACATGGCCGGCAACGCTTTCGAGGCTTTGGTGGGTGCCATCTATTTGGATCAGGGCTATGATGCTGTGATGCGGTTTATGAAGAAGCGCATCTTGGCTCAGATGGTCAATATTGACAAGGTGGCCTATAAGGAGGTGAACTTTAAATCGAAGTTACTGGAGTGGACTCAGAAGAACCGTGTGAAAATGGAGTTCTGTTGCCTGAAGCAGAGTAAGGACGAGAAGGGTTCGCCTATATTTGGCTTTCAGGTCATGATAGAAGGTGTGGAAGGTGGCAAGGGACAAGGCTTCTCCAAGAAGGAAGCGCAGCAGGAGTGTTCAAAGGAAACGCTGCAGCGCCTCCGTCGTGAGCCTCAATTCATTGATGCCATCTTTGCTGCCAAGTCGAATCGCACCAAGATGGAAGAGGAACCCACTGCCGTGGCTCCTGATTTGGAAGCCGAAAAGGAATTTATCATCAAGACAGAAAAACCGGTTACTCTGAATAATCAAGAAACTTCGGATAATCAGGAACCTTCTGTTGATGAGTTCGATCTCTCTGGCATCACTCATAATAGAAAAGAATTGTCGCGAGAAGATATCATAGCAGCAGCTGAGACTGCTGCCTATCAAGAAGAGTAACACATATATTTAATATTAAGGAGTAAATGGCTTTAAAATGTGGTATTGTAGGACTGCCCAACGTGGGTAAGTCGACATTGTTTAACTGTCTGTCGAGTGCCAAGGCACAGGCAGCCAATTTCCCTTTCTGTACGATTGAACCTAACGTGGGTGTCATCACTGTGCCTGACGAGCGACTGAATCGTCTGGCAGAGATTGTACATCCCGGTCGTATTGTGCCTGCCACTTGTGAGATAGTAGATATTGCCGGTTTAGTAAAAGGTGCTTCGAAAGGTGAAGGTTTGGGCAACAAGTTCTTAGGAAACATTCGCGAGACGGATGCTATCATCCACGTGCTCCGTTGCTTTGAGGATGAGAATATCACCCATGTGGATGGTACTATTGATCCGATTCGCGATAAAGAGATTATTGATACAGAACTGCAACTGAAGGATCTGGAAACGATTGAAAGTCGTTTGGCCAAAACCGAAAAGGCTGCTGCTGCCGGCAATAAGGAGGCCAAGGTTGAGGCTACTGTACTGAAGGCTTACAAGGAGGTGTTAGAGCAGGGTAAAAATGCCCGTATCGTGGAATTTGAGGCCAAGGAGGAACAGGATGTTGCTCGTAATCTCTTCCTGCTGACGGCAAAGCCTGTGCTCTATGTCTGCAATGTCGGTGAGGCAGAGGCAAAAGACGGCAATGCCTTTACTAAGAAAATCGAAGAGATAGCTAAGGAGGAAGGTGCCGAGACAATGTTTATCGCTGCTAAGACAGAAGAGGATATTGCCGAACTGGAGTCGTATGAGGACAAGATGATGTTCCTTGAGGAACTGGGTCTCAGTGAGAGCGGTGTGGATCGTCTCATCAAGAAAGCCTATGCTCTGCTGAATCTGGAAACCTTTATCACTGCTGGCGAAATGGAAGTGAAAGCCTGGACCTACAAGAAAGGCTGGAAGGCTCCGCAGTGTGCCGGTGTTATCCACACTGACTTTGAAAAAGGTTTTATCCGTGCCGAGGTTATAAAGTACGACGACTACATCAAGTACGGCTCAGAGACTGCTGTCAAGGAAGCCGGAAAAATGGGTGTTGAGGGCAAGGATTATGTGGTGCAAGATGGTGACATCATGCATTTCCGCTTTAATGTATAAGCAGCAATTACTTATTGAGTCACAAGTTTGAAGAGCTTGTCACTGGGGCGCACCTTGTCTGTAACAGGAATGGCAACGCGGGTGCCTTGAGGAGCTTCAGTGACAGGCTCTCCAGAGTTGTCATGAATTTCGGTAGCAGTAAGATACATCACGCCTGTAGTAGGGCCTGTTACCAGCAACTTGTCACCTATCTTGAATGTGTTGGCCTCAACCGTAAATTCGGCAACACCGAGCCGTGAGAAATATTTCACACCCTTGCCGATATAAACCTTACGTTCGGTGGCACACGAGCCGTATTCCTTGTTCCATTCGCCCATTAGTTGTCCTTGGTAGTAGCCGTCCCAGAAACCGCGATTGAAGACACGGGCCAGTTGCTCGTCCCATTTGTCTTTCTGTTCTGTGGTGAAAGTATTATTGAGCACAGCCTGAATAGCCTCCTTATAGCACTTGACCACGGTGTACACATATTCCGGTCCGCGGGCGCGACCCTCAATCTTGAAGACACGCACACCGGCATTCATCAGTCGGTCAATGAAACGTATTGTCTTCAGATCTTTGGGCGACATGATATATTTGTTGTCAATATCCAGTTGATAGCCCGTTTCGTTGTCGGTAGCGGTGTAGGAGCGGCGGCATATCTGGATGCACTCACCTCTGTTGGCTGAGCGGTTGGCAGCGTGGAGGCTCATATAGCATTTGCCGCTGATAGCCATACAGAGAGCACCGTGGCAGAACATTTCAATGCGGATCTGCTTGCCGCTGGGACCGCAGATGTGTTCGTCTTCAATCTGACGATAAATCTCGGTCACCTGATTTATATTCAACTCACGGGCCAGCACTACCACATCGGCAAACTGGGCGTAGAAGCGCAGCGCCTCAATGTTCGAGATATTCAGTTGCGTACTGAGATGCACCTCTTGCCCTACCTTTCTACAATAGGTCATCACCGCCACATCACTGGCAATAATAGCAGAGATGCCAGCCTCGTGGGCTGCATCTACAATCTGGTGCATTAAGGGAATATCCTCACCGTATATAATAGTATTAACGGTGAGATACGACTTGATGCTATGTTCACGACAAGTTTGGGCTATCTCGCGTAGGTCATCAATAGTGAAGGTCGATGCGGAGTGAGCTCTCATATTCAGCTTTTCAATGCCGAAATAGATAGAATCGGCTCCTGCCTGAATAGCAGCCGTGAGTGAATCGCGGCTGCCTACGGGAGCCATAATCTCAAAATCTTGCAGTTTCATACTCTATGGAGCACGTCTGATGTTTTGGGATATTAACGGTTAAGTTTCCAGGTGACACCGTCCTTGGTGTCTTTCACCTCAAAGCCTGCGGCAGCGAGCGCATCGCGAATCTGATCGCTGGTAGTCCAGTCCTTGGCTGCTTTAGCCTTGGTACGCAGGTCGAGCACCATGTCAACAACCTTTCCGAAGGCTTCCTCTCTTTGTTGTGAAGTTTGGCATTGGAGGCTTGAGGCCTGCAGTCCCAGAATGTCGATGGCAAAGAGACGCATGGTTTCCGACAGTTCTTTTAGGCAGTCGGCACAGATGGTAGCCTTGTGATCTATCAGTTTGTTTACCACCGTGCAGGCTTCAAACAGATGACTGATGACCTGTGGCGTAGCGAAGTCGTCGTTCATGGCATCATAGCATTTTTGTCGGAGAGCTTTCACGATGCGTTCAGTTTCAGCATCACATTTGTCATCCGGTGCGATGCGCTCTAATGAGGCAATGCCATCCATGAGTTTCTCCAGGCCTTTCTCTGCTGCCAGCAGAGCCTCGTTGGAGAAGTCGACCGTACCACGATAGTGGGCAGAGAGCACGAAGAAACGGATGGTCATGGGTGAATAGGCCTTCTCCAGCAATGGATGGTTGCCGGTAAAGAACTGCTCCAGAGTGATGAAGTTGTTGTACGACTTACCCATCTTCTGACCGTTGATGGTCAGCATATTGTTGTGCATCCAGTATTTCACGGCCTGATGCCCCATAGAGGCCACAGCCTGTGCAATCTCACATTCGTGATGAGGGAACACCAAGTCCATGCCGCCACCATGAATGTCGAATGTCTCGCCCAAGTATTTGCGTCCCATGGCTGTGCACTCACAGTGCCAACCGGGGAAACCGTCGCTCCAAGGCGAAGGCCAACGCATGATATGTTCAGGTTGCGCTTTCTTCCACAAGGCAAAATCAGCCTGATTGCGCTTCTCGCCCACACCGGCCAGTTCGCGGCTTTCGTCCTTGATATTCTCAAGACTTCTGCCGGAGAGAATGCCGTATTTGTGCTTTTTGTTATAAGCTTCAATATCGAAGTAGACGGAGCCATTCGATTCGTAGGCAAAGCCGTTGTCGAGAATCTCCTGCACTAACTGCTGCTGTTCGATGATATGTCCTGTGGCGTGCGGCTCTATAGAAGGGCGGAGCACACCGAGTGCATCCATGGCAGCATGGTAGCGATTGGTATAATACTGGGCAATCTCCATCGGTTCCAACTGCTCCAGACGAGCCTTCTTGGCTATCTTGTCCTCACCTTCATCGGCATCATGCTCCAGATGTCCCACGTCAGTGATATTGCGCACATAGCGCACCTTATATCCCAGATGCTTCAAGTAACGGAACACCAAATCGAATGTGATGGCAGGACGGGCATGTCCCAGATGGGGATCGCCATAGACGGTAGGCCCGCAGACATACATACCCACATGAGGAGCATTGATAGGCTCAAAGCGTTCTTTTTGGCGCGTTAGTGTATTGTAGATAACGAGTTTAGAATCCATGCTGATTGTCCATTTTGTAATTATGGGTGCAAAGGTACAAAATAATTCATAATTCCACATTCAAAATCAAAAAATATTTCGTACCTTTGCACCTGCATACGTGTTGCCCTGATAGTTAAATGGATATAACAAGGCTCTCCTAAAGCTTAGTTCCGAGTTCGATTCTCGGTCGGGGTACATGCAGGGGGGCAGAATTATCTGCTCCCTGCTGATTTTATTAAATGTCGGCCTAATGGACATTTTGAGTGATAAAATCTTTGTAATTCCCTGAATCTTATCAGATTCTATGTCACCGACGATGCCAACCATATTCCTGTCCGCCTCGACCTCAACCTGT
>CAMWKM010000004.1 GCA_947174835.1 uncultured Prevotella sp. | reverse complement strand
ATAATGGTGCAAAGATACATACTTTAATTCATAATTCACAATCCACAATTCATAATTATTTTTAAAATCCCTCATAATTCTTAATTCTTAATTTCTAATTCTCAATTATTTCGTACCTTTGCCGGCAGAATGGGAACACTATACATCGTACCCACACCCGTGGGCAATATGGAGGACATGACGCTACGTGCCATTCGTATTCTGAAAGAGGTGGATCTGGTGCTGGCAGAAGATACTCGTACTTCGGGTATCTTGTTGAAGCATTTCGAGATCAAGAACCAGCTGATGTCACATCATAAGTTCAATGAACACGGTACGAGTGCTGGCATCGTGCAGCGATTGCTGGCAGGGCAGGATATCGCCTTGATCAGCGATGCAGGAACACCCGGCATCAGTGATCCGGGCTTTTTCTTGGTGCGCGAGGCTGTCAGGGCTGGCGTCAATGTGCAGACTCTTCCTGGTGCTACGGCTTTTGTGCCGGCTTTGGTCAGCAGCGGATTGCCCTGCGACCGCTTTGCCTTCGAGGGGTTCCTGCCCCAGAAAAAAGGCAGGCAGTCGAAACTTGAATCGTTGCGTGAGGAACAGCGCACCATGATTTTCTATGAGTCGCCCTATCGGCTGTTGAAAACGCTTCAGCAGTTTGCCGAAGTCTTCGGTCCGGAGCGTGCGGTGAGCGTCTGCCGTGAAATCTCAAAGGTACACGAAGAGAGCGTCCGGGGGGCGCTGACGGAAGTCATTGCTCACTTTACGGAGCATACGCCCAAAGGCGAGATCGTGATTGTGCTGGCGGGGAAAGATGAAAAAACGAAAGAAGAGAAATAGGATATGAAAAAGTGTTTTATATTTGTTGCGTGTCTGTTGATGCTTGCATCGTGTAAGGACAGCGTGCATACGCAAGAGACAAATGCCCTGAAGCAGAAAGTAGATTCGCTGGAACGGGTGAGTGTCCAGAAGGACATTGAGATTAACGATATGCTGGAGACCTTCAATAGCATAGAGGAAGGGTTCCGTGCCATCAACGAGGCACAGGGACGTGTCACTGTTGAGCGACGGGGAGAGGGAGCCAATGCGACTGCCCGCATTCAGGAGAATATGCAGTTTATCCAGCAGACAATGGGGCAGAACAAGGAACTTATCAATAAGTTGCGCCTTCGTCTGCGTGAAACCACTATCTCCAGTGATCAGTTGCGAAAGACTTTGGAGAACCTGACAGCCCAGATGGAGCAGAAGGAGAGCGAACTGACGGTGTTGCGTCAGGAATTGGCCGCCAAGGACATCCATATTGCAGAATTGGACGAGCAGGTGTCTCAACTGAGCGAAGATGTAGTGCAACTGAAGGACGAGAACACCCGCAAAGAGGAAACCATCGGTATTCAGGACAAGGAACTGAACACAGCCTGGTTTGTTTTCGGCACGAAGAAGGAACTGAAAGAGCAGAACATCCTGAAGAGCAATGAGGTGTTGCAGGCCAATTTCAACAAAAATTATTTCACGAAGATAGACATTCGGGTTGACAAGGAAATCAAACTGATGTCACGCGATGCCAAACTGCTGACCAATCATCCCGCCGGCAGCTATACATTGGAGCGCGATGCCAATCGCCAGTATGTGCTCTACATCAAGAACTCACAGCAGTTCTGGAGCACCAGCAGGTATCTGGTGGTGCAGGTAAAATAAGAATACCGCTCACATAATATTCAGAAGCATCCAACAGCGAGGGTGTATCAAATTTCGAAAATTTGATACACCCTCATTGAGACAGATAATACTTACACGTTTGTGGCTACGGCGGTGGCACCTACCGCGGTGGCCAGGGCAGTAGCCAGGGCGGCAATCACTTTGATAATGAATTTCCAGTCGATTTTCATTGTTGTTTGAATGTTTAATGGTTAATAAGAATAGAGGCGGGGCTTAGGAATTTTGTTCGCCACTGCCATTGTCAGCGGAGGCTGACTTTTTCTTGACCAGCGTGTTCAATGGGGCTTCCTTCACCCTGGTACCAAGAAAGAAACAAAAATCATAGACGATTGTCAGTATTTCATGGTTTTGCTCATTTAGTATGTTTATTATCCTTAATTAAAAGGCATCCTGTCTTTATATATATAATGTATGCGTACATTTTAATATATATAGCATAATTCTGCGCCCGAGGTGTGCAGAGGCACAGAATAGCACGGACTATAGCAAAAAAAATGGTTTTCTCCTTTAATGTACAAAATATTATGACACAATGGTCTACCGAATCGGCTGACTTATATGTGCAAAATGGAAGACTGACGACCTGCTGAATCCAACAGGAATACCATCAGTTTCCTGCGAAGACGAATTTGAATAAAGTGAAACAGAATTACACAATAAACTTAATTTTTTTACTCTTTTGGCCATTTTTAGTTGATTTTTGATACATTTACCCCCTAATATTTTATTTTTTTAAAAATATGTTTGGATTATTTAAAACTATTGCGTAACTTTGCACCCTGCATTAGACTACCTTTGTTCGGTATGTCTCTGCACACCTCGGGCGCAGAGGTATGCGGCAGCATAAAATGACGCAAAAATATTATAATAATGTACGTGTACATTTAAGGTTATGAGACAAGACATAAAATAGGATGCCTTTTTTAGTAAAGGACAATAATAAATACAACAAATAACATTTACAAACAAAAAAAAGAGAGAGATTTATGGAAAAAAGACTCATGATGGTTTTGACGTGCCTGCTGCTTTCAATCAGCGCAGTGTTTGCTCAAAACGCGATCAAAGGTACTGTTGTTTCCTCTGAAGACGGCCAGCCTGTAATAGGTGCAACCGTGAAAGTAGTGGGAACTAACAACGGTACAGTGACTGACGCAAATGGCCTGTTTGAGATCAAAGTCAACAACGGCACATTGCTGGAGATTTCGTACATCGGTATGGAGACAAAGACCGCCAAGGCTTCGGCCAATATGCGCGTGGTTCTTACTTCAGACGACAAGATGCTTGACGAGGTGATGGTTGTGGCATACGGTACTGCAAAGAGACAGTCGGTGACTGGTGCCGTTTCTGCCATTGACTCAAAAGAGATCGACAAGCGCATCGGCACAAGCGTTACTGCAGCCCTTGAGGGTGCCGCTCCCGGTGTACAGGTAAACAATACCTACGGTGAGCCCGGTGCCGAGCCTTCCATCCGCATTCGTGGTATTGGCACTATCAACGGTTCAAACAGCCCGCTCTATGTTGTAGACGGTGTTGTCTATAGCGGCAATATCGCTGACCTGAACCCCAACGACATTCAGAGCATGTCGGTATTGAAGGATGCTGCCAGTGCTGCTCTTTACGGTAACCGTGCTGCAGCCGGTGTCATTCTGATCACCACCAAGAGCGGTGCTTCGGCCAACAAGGCAGACATCACCCTGAAAGTCAACACCGGTTGGTACACTCGTGGTATCAAGGAGTACGATCGTGTAGGTGTGAAAGACTTCATGGAGAGTTCATGGAAGGCCATGAGAAACTGGGCTATGACCGGTTCTCTCGGTCTCGACGAGACAGCAGCCAAGGCTTATGCAACAGAGAATGTTCTTACCGATGTCATCAAGAGCAATATCTTCGATGCTGCTTCAAACGCCCTGTTCGATGCCGACGGTCGCTTTACCGCCAATGTTCTACCCGGATACACCGACCTTGACTGGGAAGACAACATCGAGCGCACCGGTAGCCGTCAGGAGTATAACCTCACCGGAAGCTTTGCTTCAGAGAAGGTAAGAACCTATTCTTCTATCGGTTATCTTAAGGAGAAGGGTTATGTTATCGGCAGCGACTACGAGCGTTACACTGGTCGTGTCAATACTACCTACACTCCCAACAAATGGGTGACAACCGGTTTGAACCTCAATGCCACCATTTCAAAGCGTCATTTCAACGACAGTGCTAAGGAAAGTTACTATTCAAATCCTTTCTACACAGCACGCTACATGGCTCCGGTATATCCTGTGTACATGCACAATGCTGACGGCAGCATCCAGTATGATGCCAACGGTGAGGCTATTTATGACACGACATCACCTTACCTTGACAACCGCAACATTGCCTACGAGCTTCGCCGCGACTATGATGAGCAGCGTCGCAACGTGTTGGACGGAACTGCATTCCTCACACTGAATCTGCCTTACGGATTCTCTGCCACTGTAAGAGGCAATATGGCTCACCGCACCAACAACCGTACTCACTACAACAATGCAGAAATCGGTGACGGTGCAACCAACAACGGTCGTCTCAGCAGCTATGCCTACGAATATTCTACTGCTACTCTCCAGCAGCTTATCAACTGGGACAAGCAGTACGGTGTTCACCATGTTGACGCTATGGTAGGCCACGAGAACTATGAGTACAACGTCAAGAGTTTCTATGGCATGAATACCAACATGGCTATTCCCGGCATCTATGTGCCGAGCAACTTCCTGACAAACTCTTATGTCTATGGTTCTGATACCGACTACAAGACAGAGTCATATCTTGCCCGCGTGCGTTACAACTATGACGAAAAGTACTTCTTCGATGCTTCGTTCCGTCGCGACGGTTCTTCACGTTTCCATCCGGACAACCGTTGGGGTAACTTCTTCTCTGTCGGTGCAAGCTGGAACATCAAGAAGGAAGACTTCCTGAAAGACGTCAACTGGGTCGACCAGCTGCGCCTGCGTGCCTCATACGGTGAGGTGGGTAACGATGCCGGTGTTGACTACTATGGCTATCAGGCTCTTTACTACATCGACAAGAACGGTGGCAACAGCGCCCTGATGAAGCAGAGCCTTGCTGCAAACGACATCAAGTGGGAGACCACACAGACTGTTGACATCGCCGTTGAAGGCCGTCTGTTCAACCGTCTCAACTTCTCTATCGGCTATTTCGACAAGCGCAACAAGGACCTGCTGTTCGCCGTGCGTCTGCCGTACTCTGCCGGTGCATTCTCATACAACGACGAGACCACCAACCTCACTATCAGCAAGAATATCGGTACCATTTCAAACCGTGGCTTCGAGATTGCACTTGACGGTGACGTGATAGCTACTTCTGATTGGAAGTGGAACATCGGTGTCGACGCTACGTTCCTGAAGAACAAGATTGTCAAGTTGCCCAATGGTAACAGTATCCTTTCAGGTATGCACAACTATACCGAAGGCCGTTCGCTCTATGACTTCTATACCTATCATTTCGAGGGTGTAGACCAGATGACCGGTAACTCACTCTACACGCTTGATCCTGAGAAGAAGGCAACCGCAGAGGGACAGGGCAAACTTGTAAACATCAACGGTGTGGACTATACTACCGATACGGCATACGGTCTGCGCGACTTCCACGGCACGGCTGCTCCTACCGTATATGGTTCTGTCAGTTCTAACCTTTCATGGAAGGACTTCAACCTCAGCATGTTGTTCACCTACAGCTTAGGCGGCAAGGTCTTCGACGGTTCTTATCAGCGCCTCATGTCTACAAATGCCATGTCAAGCGGCTCGGCTATGCACAAGGACATCGTCAAGTCATGGAACGGAGTGCCTGCCGGTATGACCGAGACTTCGGCAAACCGCATCGATCCTAACGGCATTCCCGTGCTCGACTACAACCTGAGCACATTCAACAATGCCACGAGCGATCGTTGGCTCACCAGTGCATCTTATCTCGTGTTCAAGAACCTCAACTTGTCATACAGCCTGCCCAAGGCACTGATACACAAGGCAAACGTCGGTGTTACCGGTTTGAATGTCGTATTCGGAGTTGAGAATCTCTTCACCATCACTGGCCGCAAGGGTATGAACCCGCAGTATAACTTCATGGGTGGCTACGACGATACTTATGTGTCAGCCCGTGTATATAACCTGGGTCTCACCGTAAACTTCTAAGATATCATCTAAAAATATAGAAACGACATGAAAAAGTATATGAATAAAATATTTGTAGGAAGTCTTGCTATTGCAGCTCTTACGATGACATCGTGTGCAAGTGACTATCTCGACACAGTTCCGACGGAATCCGTATCTACCGGAACGGCTGTGGGAAGTGCTGAAAATGCATACATGGCTCTCAACGGTATTGCCAAGACGATGTCAACCCAACAGTATGCATACTCTCAGGGATGTGCAGGTGAAAACCGCATCATTGCCCTCTACGAGAACTATGCAAGTCAGGATTATTTCTATAATTACTACGCAAGCGGTTGGGGACCCATCATGAATTTGCAGTATTCATTGCGTAACAATACTACGTATGATGCCTACCCTTGGAACTACTACTATAATATAATAAGCCAGGCCAACAGTATTATATGCAACATTGACGGTGCAGAGGGTACTGAGAGCCTGAAGAATTTCGACAAGGCATCGGCACTGACCTATCGTGCATACGCTTTCGAGAAGCTTCTCCACTACTATTGCGTGCGCTGGAAGGATTCCAACAACGGTGCAGCCGACGGTCTTGTGCTCCGTGTCGACGAGTCGACTGGCGGACTGGCACTCTCCACAATGGCCAAAGCTTACGAGCAGATCTATGAGGACTGCAAAGAGGCCATTGCACTGTTTGAAAGCAGCGACGACGACAGAGACAAGAGCGAGGTGTGGATTGCCAACAAGAATGTGGCTCATGCCGTCTATGCCCGTGCAGCACTCGCCAAGGAAGACTACGATACAGCCCTGACGCAGGCTAAGCTCGCACGTGCCGGCTATCCTCTGATGAGCAACACCGACTACTGGGCAGGCTTCTGCCGTCCCACGTCAGAGTGGATCTTCGGTAGCTATGGTGATGCTTCTGAGAACATGTGGTACTGGAGCTACGGCACACAGTATGCCTGCAACGGCTACTATGCAAACAATACACCTAACGGTGCAGGCTCTATGGACAGAGAGCTCTACACACAGATTCCCGACAACGATGCCCGTAAGGCTCTGTTCCTCACTGAGGACAAGTTCCCCGGCATTAACATTGCAAGCGCTGCAGATGTGAACACTGCATACGGTATTCTCGGACTGGGCAACGATGACCTTTGGGAACAGGTATATGCTTATATAGCAAAGATGGACGCTTACGGTGAAGGTGATCCTGCATACGATGCCGGTTATTCTTACCTTGGCGGTCAACTTAAGTTCCGCGTGTTCGACACTCCGGGCGTAGGATACCTGCCTTTCATCCGCTCTTCCGAGATGGTGCTTATCGAGGCAGAGGCTAACTATTTCCTCAGTAATCCCACGGCTGCACAGGCTGCTCTCGTTGAACTGAACGCCGGCACCGGTCGTAATCCGGACTACACCTGCTCGCTCACCGGTGAGAGCCTGTGGAAGGAGATTCGCAACTACCGTGCCCTGGAGCTTTGGGGTGAAGGTTTCGGATTCAGCGACTACAAGCGTTGGAACATGGACATCGACCGTAAGGGTCTGACCAACGGTGGCACTGCTGCCGCTCCTATCGCCATCAAGATTCCTGCATCCGATCCTAACTGGACTTGGGTCATTCCTCAGAACGAGACTGACTACAACGATGCATTCAAGGATTCTGGTGATTCCAACGAGTAAAGCCAAGCTACAATAACGCTTAGTTACAGCATTTTGAGGATGTGCCGTCGTTGTCGGCACATCCTCTTTTTCTTTGTGTCAGGGCCAAAGACTTATGCGTGATGCCATAGATGCGCAGGGGTAGTCAGACAGGCAACGATGTATTGATGCTGATTACGGGGTGAATGAAGCCTCCAAACGGTTGGTTTGAAGGCTTCAAACGATGCGTTTGGAGGCTTCAAACTCGACAGAAGACTATTCACACTTGGAAACAGTCGACATAGATACTTTCTTGATCGGCAATCATAGTTAATAGGCAGTTGATAAAGACTGTTTTGTTAAAAAGTCACATTTTTAATGGAAGAATACCTGAAGTCTGAAAAACTATTTGTAACTTCGCTGCCGATATGAGTAAGAACCTATATATTATCAGTGGTTGTAATGGTGCAGGAAAAACGACCGCCTCCTATACCGTACTACCTGAAATCCTTGATTGCAGGGAATTTGTCAATGCTGATGAGATAGCAAGAGGTCTTTCTCCGTTCAATCCAGAGAGCGTTGCAATAGAAGCAGGCCGACTGATGCTTCAGCGTATAGAAGAATTGTTAGGCAAAGATGTAACCTTTTCTATTGAAACCACACTCGCAACGAAATCCTATATAAATCTTGTGCGTAATGCACAGAAGCAGGGATATAGTGTGAAACTGCTTTTTTTCTGGCTGCGCAACCCAGAGTTGGCTATTCAGCGTGTAGCAGAACGTGTAGAGAATGGTGGTCACAATATCCCCGAAAGTATAATCAGACGGAGATATATTGCAGGGATTAGCAATCTTTTTCGTCTGTTTATGAATGAGGTTGACTCATGGGTGATTTTCGACAATAGCGAGAATCCGCGTAAGCAAATTGCTTCCGGTGGCAGAAATGCCGATACGATAATAGATGAAAAAATGTTGTATTCAATCATTCAAAGTTATGTCAAATAAGGAGATACAGGAGTTTAACGAGAAGCTGCGTTACGGTTTGGAGATAGCAGAAAAAAGAATGCTTCAAGAAAAAGCATTGAGAGGGCAGACTGTCGTCGTGTGTGATGCCAACGACACAATACGCAAGATACCGGCCAAACAAGTGATAGCAGAGAATCCGATGTTTCAGAATTAAGGATCAACCTCGGATTACACAACAAGAAAAAGCCTTTCCTTAACTCTGTTTAGAGTGCAGGAAAGGCTTTTTCTTAGTATTCCGAGAGGCCGAGTTCTACAGGTTGAAAATGGATGATTCGGTATTTCTGTATTTCGGCATACCCTCTTTTGAAGTCTTTTTGTCGGCAGATGATGTCTTGCTACTTGATTGTCTTCTTGCCGTTTACGATTCTGATGCCCTTCCAATCGTTGCCTACGCGCTGGCCGGAAAGGTTGTAGATGGTGTTGTTGCGCTGTGCAGGAGACATGACGGGAAGCTCCGTGATGCCTGTCGGTATCTTCTCTACGAGCAGAACCTCGTCGAGGAAGAAACGCTTCACCGGACCTGTGGCACCGCGGAAACGGAGGTTGCACTTGCCTGTTCCTGTCAGCGTCAGGCTACATTCGTTCCATTTTCCACCCTCCATGTCCATCGTCACGGTCTGTGACGGCTCACTGTCTGCTGCGGCATCGTCGACAATCAGGGCATCACCGGTGGTGACTGCTATGGCAAGTCGCGTTCCGTCGCCCTCGTAGGGAGCCACCTTGAAGGATAAAGTGTATGATTTTCCGTCTTCAAGCTCAAGGGCCGGAGTCGTGGCGGCACCGTTTTGGGTGGCCGAACCGAAGAAGGCGCACTCCAAAGCACCGAAGGGTTTGGTCGTAGTCCAGCCGTCGTTGTCGGTAAAGAGACGCGAAGCCGACATGGTAGCATCGAAGATTCCATCATTGCCGCCTGTGCCGGCGCAGTCGTTGAAGCTCTCATAGAACAGTGCGCCCTCCGGGATCTGCTTGTCGGCATCGGGGTCGACGACCTTGAAACTGACGACCTCATACTGCTGCACGATGTTGCGCAACTCCACGGGCGACTTATATCCGTCGTGTGTCTTCAGGTTGGCAGGCGTGGAAGTGTTGGTGATGAGCGTCACATTAGTGTTTCCCGGGAAGGGATCAGACTGCGAATCGGCCATGTCGGTCTTCCATCCGTTGGCACGCACGAGCCTGAAATACGAGCGTTGGGTTGCGTTTACGGTGTTGTTGTCCCACGGAGCAGTAGATGTACTGTCCACGCGCCACACCAACATTCCCGTGCCCGGAAGGGCGGCATCCCATTTCGTGCGCTGACGATTCTCTATCAGGAAGAACACTTTTTCCTGCATAGAGTTGATGCGATAGGCCCTTGCCTCCATCTCAAGAGCGTTCAGCGAGAGCACTTCGCCTGCCATGCCGCTGATTTCAATGGGATTGAGGAAGCCTCCGGTGAGGCGCTCGTAGGCATTGTAGCCTGCGGGAGTCCTGCCATACAGGCCGTTGTAGCTGCCGCCGGCCATCACGTCCCAGTCGCCGGGCTGCTCGTAACCGTTGTAGTGAGTGTCGTAATGGTCGCTGTAGCCAAGCACATGAGAGAACTCATGGCATATCGTGCCGATGCCGTTGAGCATGGTATGGCCGAGCGATTCCCAGCCGTACAACTCCGTGGAGCAGGCGTAGCGACCGAGGCGCTTGCCGTCGATGACCACGTTACGCCAGTCTAACGACGTGGCATGAGCGTGCAACAGGCGGGAGTCATTGCCGGAATAGTTGGCGGCATAGCCGGGATAGACAATGTAGAACATATCGACCATGCCGTCGTTGTCGGCATCATATTTCGAGAAATCGACACCGGCAGCATCGGCAGCCCGCGCTGCGGCAGTGGCAATGGCGTATGTATTTTCGGTGCCCTTCATGTCGAACATGGAGTAGTTGACGTTGACAACCACAATATCGAACTTCGGAGCGAACACTCCGTAGGAGTTATCGCTGAAGTAATCATACAGCGAACCGGTGCAAGACTGGAAGCCCGACGCACCGTCATTGTAGCCCCTGTAGTTCTCTTCATTCATCATTCCTTCGTAGACATACCTGATGCCGTCGTCGCCCATGCGGAACTTGCAGTCATTATAGTTGGCAAGGATGAGCAGGCCGCGGAAGTTTTCGAGGTTGAAGTTCGGACGCATGAGCGGCAGAGGGCCGTCGTCGGCAGTGTGTCCGACACTTCTCGATGCCGTTCCCTCAAAGGTGCGCAGAGGTCTCAGGTCGGTGTTTCTGGCCGGAGCGAGGTGCTTTTCGGCTTTGAGCAGATAGGTTGTCTCCGTGGCCGAGCGCATTCCCGGCTCGTGGGCAACGATGTCTGTGGCCACAAGTTTTTCCTCTTTCAACTCCGCATAACGGAAATAGCCGGCCTCGTCCTTCACGATGGTGTAGCCATCCTGAGTAGTAAGGTAGTTGCAATACTCGTCGCCATGACCTACTACCGTTATCTCCGTGCCGTCAGGTTGGGTGAGTTTCACGGGATGGGGGTACATGGGAACGGCATCTGCCGTCATCATGGCGGAAAGAAAGAATAGGATTGATACGATTTTCTTTACCATCATAGTATTAAAAGCGGTAAAAGGTGACAGGCTTTTTTCGGGAGCCTGCCACCTTTTTGTTATCGTTCAAGTATAGGAAACCTATACCGTCGGTTGTTATTTTGCAATCTGCTTCTTGCCATTAGAGATGACAATTCCCTTTGCATTGGTGTTGACGCGCTGGCCTGCTGCATTGTAGCGGGGAGCAGAAGCCTTGTCTGCGTTTACACCATTGATGCCGGTATTGACATCGCTATCGCCAGTCTGGCTGACGGTAACATCAATCTTGGCACCCTCCTGATAGATGTAGAACTTAGCCTCACGTGCTGCACCTTCGTTCTTCTCAACAGTAACCTTGATGTCGAAAGCCGTAGCCTTCTCGTTGACATTGGCTACGCTAAGGGTGATCCACTCGGGGCAATCATCGCTCGCGAATACGCGTGCTGATGACTCACCAGCCTCATTGACGCTGTGGAGCATAGCATCATCAACAGAGATAGTGAACTCCTCACCGGCAGCAAGGGCAGTGAAATTGGTTGCAGAGGTTGTATGCAGGTAACCATAAGCTGCATCATTGAAGCCGACGCAAAGGTGTGCGTAGTTGTTTGTGAAAGAGTACAGAGAACCAGGTGCGGCAGCCTGCTCAAACAAGATGTTTGAGAAACCGTTAGCATTGTAGTTGTACTCACCATAAGGCATACATGAGAATGTGCCATTGTTCCAGTTATCAAAGACAATTGCGAAGCTCTCGTCAATGAAGAGGTGGTCGATTGTCTGGCTCATCTCATCCTCATCAAGCACATACATGTCGTTGAAGTTGATGAAAGAAAGAGCGCTGCCGCTTATTGTATTTACGTTCTCGGCTGTAGCGTCAGCATAAGCGATTGTCTCACCGAATGTGGTACGGCCAGAAGCAGAACGCGTAGCCTTGACAATACGGGCAGTAAGATTGAAATCGGCCTGTGCAGTGAAGTCTTTTACAAGAAGGCTCAAACCAGTGAAGAAGAGAGGAGCGGCAGGCTTGCCTTGATATGTGTAGATAGTAGAGACGTCCAGACCATTTGCATTGACATCGGGAGTTCCAAGAGCAGAGTAATATGCTAATTTGTTTGCAGGGTTGCATACGCTTGCAGTGTACTGACCGGCAGATGCGCTTGAGTAGCTTCCGATATAGTCACCGACAGTCTGATAGGGGAATCCATTTTCAGATATACCCCATGTGTATGGAGCAGAAACGAGTTCACCATTTGCGCCTGTAAGTACAGGAGCACCGAACTCTGCAGATCCTTCTGTTAGGAAAGAGAAGTTTTTACCAGTGCCTGTAACAGGAGTGCCTGCAGAATAGGTTTTGGTCTCGGCATCATAGATACTATCACAAACTTCCCAAGACCAAGATGTTGCCTCGTCAACAGTTGTGTTAAGGTATGGAATCTCAGCATATCCAGGAAGGATAGTCAATGTATTATACAATGTATAGCCATTCTCTGAGATACCAACGTGGAGTGCTGTGTAGCCAGGCTCGTACATTACTTCGGGTGCAGGGTTGGGGATTTCCTGATCCTCAGCATAGTAAACAACACCCTCTGTACGTGTCCAATAACCAAGATAGTCATCGCTTGAGTAGTCTGATGTATATGCATCTGTGGCGAATGCACCGATTACGATAGTAAGATCCTCAGGTGTTGTGATATGACCCTGAGCGTCCTTTGTAAGGGTGATTGTGCCATCCTCACTATCCCAGTCGAAGATGTAAAGGTAGTAACTCTTATACATACCGACCTTCTGTGGCTGTATGATAATCTTGTCGCCCTCTACGGTGTACTCTACGTCTGTAGGAATGCCTGTATCTTCAGTAACACTTGGCACAAGATCACGGATAACATTTACATTATCCTTTGCCTTACCCATTTGCATCTCCCAAGTGGCATTGGTCTTTTCGCCTGCATCATATCCCTTGCCTGTATATACAACCTCTGACACAAAAGTATCAGGCTCAGGAAGTGTATATGTTACCTGCTGGCACTGTTCAACAGCACCTGCAATGTTTTCGGGAACGAATGGAGGCTCTCCTTGTGTAAGAATGTCATAACCTTCCTCTGCAGGAGTAGCGTAATATCCTACGACATGACCTGGATTATCAAATGTGATATTGCCATCGGCAGCAAGAGTCATCTTGACAGTACCGTCACCGCCATTTCTGAGGTCAGAGTAGTCAAGGAAAAAAATGTCAAGATTTTGCTCCGTTCCCATCCACTGTGGAGCGATGGTGATTGCAGTTGTACCATCACCATTTTCTTTGTATGTGTACGACGCAGGAACTCCCCAACCAGAGAAATTGTCAGGAATGACGTCTATCATATAAGCGTATTCCACACCTTCCGATTCATAAGCGAACGTCTCCATGATGTAAGGGTTTGACCAATACCATCCCCCCTGTTGGTAGACAGCACACTTGGCGTTATATTTCTCGCCTATCATGGCAGGAGCCTTTGCAGCAATTTTCTTCATAAACTCTGCCTTTTCAGGAGCAAGGACAAATTCTCCTGATAAAGAAATCTGCTTAACGGGAGCGGCAACACCCTCGAAGGCAGGCTTAATGTCTTTTGCCACGGCCTTCATTTCTTCGGTAGAACCGACACGGGCAACTTTGGCAGTCTTAGCCTCACGGATGTCCTGAGAATCGATTTTGACTGCATCAAGCACTTTGTGGAGAGCGTTGCTTACGGGCTTTCCGAAAGTACCGTTCAGCCCAAGTTGGGCTGTTGCTGTGCCGATGGTAAGTACGGCAGCAGCGAGAAGTAAAACTTTCTTCATCGTTTAAAAAATTAATTAATAGAAAATAGAAATTATAATTTATTTCAACACAAGGGTTTTGTTTCCGTCAGTAAACGTCGCTCCGGAAGGCATGAAATAGTTATCGGGAGTGATATCGTATGTTCCTGCTATCTCTGTAGCGAACGCTTTTGCAAGTTCC
This sequence comes from uncultured Prevotella sp., assembly GCA_947174835.1. Lineage (GTDB taxonomy): Bacteria > Bacteroidota > Bacteroidia > Bacteroidales > Bacteroidaceae > Prevotella. Next base: position 33,199 of record CAMWKM010000004.1, on the reverse strand, counting down.
GGCATATTGGCGGCTTTCTTTGCTACGGTCTGCATATTCTTGTCGACAACCGGAGCGTCTGCTACGGAAAGCGCAATCTTACCGAATCCGACGCGCTCGGATGTCACTTCTATACCTACGGTATTTGTCTTTGTCTTCGCTGCGTTGGTATAGAATGTAATGACAATACCTTTGACGGTATTGGCACCGGATGATTTTCCGAGACCGATCTCTGCTACACTCCAGGCCGTATTGTGCTTTTTAATTTCCGTGTTGATCTGATCAACTACGGTTTTCATGCCGTCGGAATAGGTCTCTTTGTCAATGTTCCATATCGTGGTGCGGTCGACAATGTACTGATCCCACATGGCTACAATCTGGAGACTGTCACCGGAAACGAGCTTCGTCTCGTCTTCCGTAACGACGAAATCAATGCCGCCCTCCATAGAAATACCTGTAGGAGTGAAGACAAGGGCTTTCTCTGTATAGTTTGCAGGATAGTTGAGACGGTCACCCACGACGGTTGCACCGCCACGGAGATTCTTCATATACAGCGTGTCTGTCTCGTTGACGATGTAGTAATGGCCGGGCATCAGGGTGCTGGTAATCTTTGCTTTCAGTTCCTTTACGTCGGCAATGTACTGCTCCCACGGGCGATCGCAGCGGATGAGACGGCTCATGGCACGGTGGCGTTCACCGCGAAGGCGGATGACATCGTCGCTGTAGCTCATGACTACAAAGTTGTTATCACCGCCAAGTCCCACACCGTCCTTGACCAAAGCTTCGGGAGCATTGGCCGGGCTGACGGGATCAGACAGCGGAGTGAGCACGTCGTTCCACGAGTTGAAGGCGAGAACCGGACCCTCTTCCTGAAGCATCTCATAGAGAGAAGTTGATTCGGTGTACTGGTTGGCGTTTCCGTCACGGAGATAACGGTGGTCGCTGGCAAGGAGCACCTTACCGTTTTCGTAGAACTTGGCAAAGAGATTGAAGCCCTCAAACTTGGAGGAGTCGTTGCCGGCCACGAATGTCTGCATGACCCAGCCATATTCTCCGTCGGCAGACGGAGCGCAGAGTTTAGCCTTTATCTCTTTTGCTGTCTTCTCAATACGCAGTGCTGCGCTTTCGGGGAAATAGTCGTCTTCCTCAAATTTGCAGGAGGTCATCATGACGCTCGGAAGCAGAATTGCGACAGCCGCGCGGAAAATCATATATTTTTTCATTGTCATTCTTTTTGTTTTCGTTCGCGTATCGGTTACTGATAGTCATAAATTACGACCTGACTCTTGTCATGGATATAGTCATTGATTCCTGCCTGACGCTTAGCCAGTTCGCGGCGAATCTGATAGATGTCAAACTGCCAGTTCTCCTTGTACCATGATGTTGCAATGCTTATTTTCTTCAACATGGCGTTGATGCCGACGTTTGACATTTGGCTGCTGACGGTGACATCGTTCAGGAACCTCTTGAAACTGTTGTACTGCTTGTACAGGGTGTACTTGTATTGTGCCACGTATGCCGTGTATTCCTTATTGATAACGGTCTCGTTGCTGCGGTAGATGTCAAGGACTTTGTTGCCTGTCTCTTCGTACTTTCCTGTTTCACTGTTGTACTCACTCTCGGTGTAAACGGCAAAATTGTTCCAGTGGGCATTGGGATCGTCTACATCCTTGATGCCAAGGGAGTTGACAAAGTCAAGGATTTGCTCCTTGTCACCGTTGCACATACCGTTGACCGTGGCCGAGATGAGGCGGTGCATCCAGCGCCATTCCGTGTCGGTGATGATGCAAGAGAGCACCTCTACGAAGTCTTCGGTGTTGGCAGACGACGCATAGTGGGTGACATAGCCGAGGCGATGCGTGGTGGTAGAGTCGCGATCCTGCCAGTTGCTGGCGTCGTATGTGCCTGAAGTCACCTGTCCGAAAGTCACGGGATATGACTTTGTCTGGTGAAGGATGTGCGAGAACTCGTGGTGCATGGTGTGGAAATAGCGGTCATTGAGTTGGTCAATGTCTTCGGAAGTATATTCCACTGACTCTGAGTAGGGCTTCATCTCATTGACGTTGTAAAGGGTAATCTTCACGCCGCCGGAGGCTGTACCGAGGACTTCGGTGCCCGTAGAGGGAGAATAACCGGAAGAACCGATGTAGTGGAACAGGCGCGGACCGTATTTCTTCATGAAGTTCTCCTTGTTCTCTTCGTCAGCCGGACGGCACTCTGTATATACATCGTAGAACAGATGGCGCACGAAATGGCTGAGAAGCTGTGAGCGATTGTACTCGGCCGGTGACAACTGGAAGTCCATGTCAGAGGCGTTGAAGTTGAACTTGTACTGAATCTGCACGTTGTACGGCTCAGTGAAGTTGTCGTATATCCATTTGTCGAAAGGATATGTTGCTGCGGTCTCGTCGTACACCGGTATGTTGGTGTCGTAGATAGATTCTGTGAAATCATCGTCGCTGGAGCAGGCTGCCATAGCTCCTGCAAAGAGACCGAGAATGATATATCTGGAATAATTCTTCATTTTGTCTTTCCTCTTTATTGTTTAATCTGTAACGAGAGTTGGATTCTGTATGGACTCATCGTTGGCATCCTTTATCAACGGTGTTCTGTCTGTGGCAGGATAACCGGCATTGATGACGTTGGTAGGAATCTGGAACACACGGCGAGGATCGTCGTATCTCAGTTCGTCGGCAGTAGCATTGAGGTCAAGTGCATTGCGGTAGACGTGTCTGATGTTGATGCCGTAGCGCTTGATGTCGAACCAGCGGAGGCCCTCATAATGGGTCTCAACGCGACGGAAGTGCAGGATGCAATAGAGCACGGAGAGATCGTCGTCTGCGAGAATCTTCTCGAAGCCCATCTTGTCGGGGTTGATGTCGCCGGCATATTTGGTTGCATTCTTGCCTGCATAGAAATTCTTGATGCGTGTCAGCGTCAGAGGATTGGGAGCCTGATGAGATGCTGCCCACTGCGAGAGATCGCTGATGGCACCTGCATTGTCGTCAAGATAGAGCTTGGCTTCTGCACGGACAAGTATGGTCTCGTCGGCGGTCAACGGCTGATAGAGCATGTGTACCCAGCCGATGCCGGCAATCTTGTCTGAATATTCAAAATACTCGTAGACGCGGAAAAGCCATGTGCCATACTCTGAACCTGATCTCCATTTGTAGAGTTTACCGTTGAACGCAGGGAGACGGTTCGACCAGCAAGGGCCGCTCTCATAGATAACGTCCTTTGTAGACTCTACGCCCCATGAGGCATTTCCGTCGTTGATGGCATAGCGACATGCCGAGAGCATACGGTCCTGCGTGGAGTATGTCGACTGAATGAGGTAGTTGCAGGTGAGGGTCTCATCGTTGTAGCCACGGAGACAGGTCTCAATGGTATTGGTATTCAGGATGGCCCAGTTGCGAAGTGTCGACACCTTCAATGCTTCATCGGCATAAAAGAGAGCCTTCTCATATTGGCGGGTGAAGAGGTAGAAACGGGCGGCAAAGGCGTTTGCGGCACGCTTGTTGAAATGATATGCCGGCACGGAGTAGGCTGCATCCTTGATGAGGTCAATGCCTTCAACGATGTCTTTCTCGATAAGGGCGTATGTATCCTTGATGTTATGCAGGAACTCATTTGAGGAGTAATCCACATTGACAACGGTCTCCGACTTTGTGACGTATGGTATGCCCTTGTGCTCCTCGTTGGCTGCATCGTCCTGATATGACTCTGCAAACACGTTGACAAGGACGAAGTGGAGGTATGCGCGGAGCACATGAGCCTCACCCCAGTAAGCGGAGAGACGAATGTCGCGAGCGGGATCGTCGCTCATCTTCTTCATGGCATCTATGGCATGGTTGCAGACAGCGATGCCTTTGTAGTAGGCTTCCCATACCTGATAGGGCGTATCGTCGTCACCGGTGGAGTAGTTGCGGATATCCTCCCACTTGTAAGCCTCCTCCTGAAACTTGGCATCGGCATCCTTGTGAGCACCGGGAACACATACGTTGTTGTCGACGAAGTTGTCTCCGTAAAGCTCGCAAATCTCCGCAGGGCTGGACTCCGGATAGCCGGATGTGAGCAACTGTGCTATTTTCTCCGGACTGTTTACGTCTGTTCGGTTGTCGGGAAGTTCATCCAACTTGTCGTTGCAGGCTGTCATTCCAAGCATTGCAGCGGAAAAGAAGAACGCTCCTAATACCTTATTTATATATAGTTTCTTCATATCTTGCTTTCTGTTTTTATTTACGACTTACATTAGAATCCGCAACGCAGTGTCAGAGTGAACTGCTTTGTGATAGGTGATGCCACACCGCCGGAGTTGATAAACTCAGGATCCTGTCCGTTCAACTTCTTGTCAGCATAGAGCAGACAGAGGTTTGTCGTTGCGAGCTTCAGGGAAGCACTGTTCAGGATGACGGTCTTTTTGAGCCATGACTGCGGGAAGGCATACGAGAGAGCTACCTCCTTGAGACGTATGAAGTTGCCTTTTGCGATACGCTCGGTAGAGTAGTTGTAGGCGTTGTATGCAGTCTTCAGCGATGTAGAGCCGTAGCGGTCAAGCTGGTTGAGGGAAGCTATTGCAGGAATATTGGTTATGAATTGGTCGCCTGAGGTCATCCAACGGTTCTTGAACTCTTTGGGAAGTGCCGACAAATCGGAATAAGAATAGTTGAAGACAGGGTCGAGACGCACCACGTTGCCGCCTGAATATGTGATGAACACATCGAGGTTGAGCTTTCCACCGTTAGTGAAGTTATAGGTGAACGTGTTGTTGAACGAACCGTACCATGTGGGGTCTGATGCTCCTTCGTACACGAGGAAGTCGGTCAGGTTTTCTGTTTCCTGGAAGTTAATGTCACCCACTGTGGCCTTACCCTCTTCGTTGTAGACCATAGGAAGACCCTCGTCGTTCAAGCCTGCAAACTGATAGCTGAAGATTGAACGTACGGGATAGCCCTGGATGGCATAACCCTGACCACTGACAAGGTCGATGGCGCGTGATGCTGTTTCAAGGTTGGTGATCTTGTTCTTTGCGTGAGAGTAGATGAAATCAGAGGTCCACTTGAAGTTCTTGTTGTTGATATTCACAGTAGAGATACCAAACTCCATACCGTTTGACTTCATGTCGGCCACGTTGGCATACTTGGCAATCTGTCCACCGGCACCCTGCGTGTATGTGCGACCGATAAGGTCGAAGTTGTTACGCCAGTAGGCATCGAAGTTGACTGCAATGCGATCGTTGAGGAATCCGAAGTCGACACCGATGTTGAACTCGTGCTTCTTCTCGTATGTCAGTTCGGTATTGGCAAGATCCTCGATGTAGATCTGCGACTCTGCAGCAGATGTGGTGGGACGCCATGTGTTCTTTGTGTGATAAACGGTCTGTGCATTCGTTACGAACGAAGGACCTGCATCAGCGGTGAGCGAATATGAGGCGCGGAGCTTAAGCTGCGAAAGCCATGACTGCGCGTTCTTCATAAACTTCTCATTGATGACGTCATAAGAACCTGATACGTTCCATGTAGGAAGCCAGCGCGATGAGGTTGCCTTACCGAGGCGGTTGGTTCCTTCGTAGCGGAACGTGCCGTTGATGGTGTAGCGCTGATCAAAGTTATAGGTTGCAGTACCGAAATATGCGAGCGTATTAGTCTGTGTGAATGCCTCAGAGAAGTAGTCAGTGTTCTCCTCGTTCATCATCTTGAGCCACAGATACGGTGTATAGACAATACCGCCATTGTTGAATTGGTAGCCCCAACCCGTCCAGTGTGTTTCTACGCGCTTGAGGGTAGAAAGCTCGGAACCAGCCATGACATTGAGCGTGTGGAGGTCGTTCCATACATTGCGGTAGTCGGCTGTGAAGCGATAGTTGTATGAACGCATTTCACTGTCGTACTGATACTTGATACCACCTTCAGGAAGTACGGTCTCCGGGAGTGCAAGCTCATTGTCCGGGTCAGTATAGAGCAGAGGGTTAGAGTTGCGGATTGTGGAGTTGTCGTCTGTTGCATCGACACCGGCACGGTATGCATTGGCCTGGTTTGAATCGTCCATGACATTGTGCTGGCGCTTGGTGCGTGACATACGGGTAGAGATAAGTCCGTTGAGCGTAAGACCCTTCACCGGCTTATACTCCAATTCCGCACGGAACATGAGTTCGTCTACATTGATGTCGTTGTAGTTGTTCTCCAGTTCGTTGAAGATATTGAAACCTGTATAGAAACGGGTATAGTCAATGTTGGGATCAAGACAGCGGCTGGTATTCAGAGAATACGAGAACGGGTTGATGTCAAAGTCGCGCTTCACTTCACCCGTAACGACATCCGTAGTCTGATTGAGGGAGCCGGGAGCTTCCTGCTCACGGTGGCTACCTTGTGCGGCAAGTCTCACGGTAAGGTTGCTCAGCACATCGTATGAGGTCTTGCCGTTGAATGTGTAACGGCGAACCTTTGAGCGGTTGACATACTGGCCGGGGTCGTCCATCAGAGACAGCGACAAGTAGGTCTGTGACTTCTCTCCACCCATAGAAAGACTTACAGAATGGTTCTGGGTTACGCTGTTTGAGAACAACTGGTCAAACCAGTCGGTATTGCGGAACTCTGCTTCCTGCAGGTAGGCATTGATTGCTGCCTGTGTGTTGGGCAGTCCAAACTTGCCTGTCGTCTCATCGAATGCGCGGAGTTGCCTATACATATATCCGTACACACCGGTGTTCTTGGCGTTTACAAGATTCTCCAACTGGAGCCATCCCTTGTTTGCCATTTCCTTGTACACGCCCATCATCTCTTGTGAGTTCATGATGTTGTAGTCATTGTATGACGGCTTCAGACGTGTGGAGAACTCACCCGTATAGCTTACATTGGCACGGCCTTTCTGTCCGCGTTTAGTGGTGATGACAATCACACCTGCCATAGCACGGGCACCATAGATAGATGTAGCGGAACCGTCCTTCAGGATGGTAAACGACTCAATGTCATCAGAGTTCAAGCCTGCCACGGCACTTGATATAAGGGTCTTGGCATCGCCGGAGGACAATTCGTCTGCTGATACATCAACATTATCCTCATAGATAACACCATCAATCACCCAGAGAGGCTTTGAGTTACCATAGATAGATGTGGCACCACGAACACGGATCTTCGGAGAAGCACCGAACGTGCCACTGACGTTTGTTACCTGCACACCTGCCACACGACCTTCGAGAGAGCGGCTGACATCTACTGTACCGGAGAGGTGAGTCTTGTCTGCGTCAATTTTTGATGAAGCTCCGGTAAAGAGACGCTTGTCAGTTTTCTGCATACCTGTGACAACCACTTCGTCGATAGTGGTGTTGGATGCCTTCATGACAACCTTCATCTGCTGCTTAGCAGCAAGGGTGATAGGTTGCATACCAACGTAGCTGAAAGTAAGTTTCTTGCCGGCAGGAACTTCTATCGTGAAGTGTCCGTTAATGTCTGTTGTAACACCTTTCTTGCTGCCGGCAATCATTACCGAGGCTCCAATGATAGGTTCATCGGTGCCATCTTCCAAGACAGTACCTGTAACCTTTGTCTGTGCCAAGGCAGTAGTCACACTGACCAAAAGGCACATCAACATCATTGCCAGTTTTCTTTTCATTTAAATATTTATTTTAATTTGTGATATTTCATTATCCTTTTATCTTTTCCTGCATACCTCTCTTCAGGAGGTGTGCAGAAACACACATCGAAGAAAGCCAATTCGTAACAGGGTGCAAAGGTACATAATATTTCTTAATAATTAAAGAAATATACATAATATTTTAAAAGTAATCCAAATTTTCCTATCAAAAAGTAATTTTTCATGTATTAAAACCATGAAAAAATAATTTGGAAGCCCCCAAAAGCATGAAAATGCAAAATAACGTAACTACCTCCTGAAGAGAACTAATCTTAGGCAAAGCAATTTCAAAGAATAGTAGCTTCTGGAATTATTTCCCTTTAGATGAGACTGCTATATATTATATAAAATGTACGCATACATTATTATATAATAAATAAAATGCCATCTTATTGACCAAAAGATAATCAAATGGGGGGTGTAATAAAATTGATTATCAAATGGTCGGCAATTGATAATCAAATGACTTGAAAAAGATAATCAAATGGCGAGCAAAAGATAATCAAACGGGAGTGAAAAGATTATCAAACCGAAGTCAAAAGATAATCAAATCGCGACCAAAAGATAATCGAAAAAAATACAAGGGTACAACAGACCTGTTGACAGAAGAAAAAGATGTAAAGAAAAATATATTTTCCTTTGCGTTTTTTCCGTTTTTTCGTAACTTTGCACACCAGATTATGACGACATATTACATTCAGAAACCTGAGAGACTTGGGAACGATATTAAGTTGCCTGCCTCGAAGAGTATATCGAACAGGGCACTTATTATCTATGCCTTGTCCGGTGGCGTATTGCCTGAGAACCTGAGCGACTGCGACGATACGGAGGTCATCGTCCGTGCGCTGAAAGAGATGCCGGAGACTATCGACATCAAGGCAGCCGGTACAGCCATGCGATTTATGACGGCTTTTCTCGCGGCTACCGATAATGGCACCCACGTGCTGACGGGCACAGAGCGCATGAAGCGCCGGCCTATCAAGTTGCTGGTGGATGCACTACGCCAGTTGGGAGCCGACATCCAATATGAGAAAGAGGCGGGATTTCCACCATTGCGTATCAATGGACAGCGGCTGGAAGGGGGCGAATTGGAGATTGCTGGCAACGTCAGTTCGCAATACATATCGGCTCTGTTGCTGATAGGCCCCGTGCTCCGCAAGGGACTGACGCTTCGATTGACGGGCGATATTATATCAAGACCTTATATTGATTTGACACTTTGGATGATGCGTGAGTTCGGTGCCAACGCTGAATGGACTTCAATGGACACTATTACGGTGAAGCCCCAACCCTATAAATCGCGTACCTATTATATAGAAAACGACTGGAGTGCGGCCAGTTATTGGTATGAGATGGTGGCACTGAGCGATGATCCCGAAGCGGAAATCAGATTGGAGGGACTGATGGACGGCTCGAAACAGGGCGATTCGGGAGTGCGTTATCTGTTCAGCCTGCTGGGTGTGAAGACCATATTTGCCTCCAAAGAACCCGGAAAGCCCTGCACTGTGACGCTGCGGAAGGGCGACAGCCGCATATCACGTCTGGAATACGACTTCACTAATATGCCAGATCTGGCACAAACCTTTGTGTGTACCTGTTGCGCTTTGGGTATTCCTTTCCACTTTACGGGCTTGCAGACCCTGAAGATTAAGGAGACCGACCGCATTGAGGCACTAAAAACAGAACTGCTCAAGTTGGGCTTTGTGCTGGAAGACAGAAATGACAGCGAACTGACATGGAACCCTCAGACTTCCGATGTTCACCCGTCTGCTCCCCTTCCCGCTATCGATACCTATGAAGACCATCGTATGGCTTTGGCCTTTGCTCCGATGTCGCTGAAGATGCCCATCAGCATCAACAACCCACAGGTGGTTACAAAGTCGTATCCGCACTTCTGGAATGACCTGACAAGTTCCGGATTTACGATTCACGATTCATTGCCATGCAGTTCGCACTCATCTGTATAGGAGCATTGATTGCATTGGGCGTTGTGGCGGCAGTGGCATCAATGCTGACCAAGGGAGGTACTGATGTGCCTGTGGTGGAAGGGCACGACTGCGCGTCGTGCAGCAGTAAAGCCTCCGGTGACTGCAAGATAGCCTGTTTGATGGAGGAGAAAAAACGACGCGAAGACAATAAAACGAAGAGTTAGGAGTTTTTAGATTTAGGAGCAGAGGACTAAAAAATTGATGCGCAGAACTCTATATATCACTTACATAGTGGTCATCGGTACGCTGGTGGCTGCTTGTTCTACGCACAAAAACACGGCAAAGAGCCGCGCTTGGCAGTCGTTTACGGCCAAGTATAACACCTACTACAATGGTTCGCAAGCCTATATCGAAGGATTGCTGACCAAGGAGAAGGGCAACAAGGATAACTACACCGAGCCGCTACCACTCTATACCGTAGGCAACAAAGCGAGTCGCTCGTTAGGCAAAGGCAATTTTGACGTCGCAGTGGAGAAGATGGAGAAGACGATCAAAATGCACTCCATCAAGGCACGGCCCGAATGGAATAAGTCGAGACGCAAGACGGCTAAGGACAAGGAGTGGCTGGGACGCAAGGAATATAATCCCTTTCTTTGGAAGGCCTGGCTGCTCATGGGCAAGTCACAATTCCAAAAAGGCGACTTTGACGAGGCGGCAGCTACGTTCAGCTATATGTCGCGCCTCTATCAGACACAGCCTATGCAGAATGCGATGGCTCGTGCATGGCTGGCTCGTTGCTACATAGAATTGGACTGGCTCTACGATGCCGAAGATGTCATTCGCAACCAACAACGCGATTCCATCCACTATCGTGCCCAAAACGAATGGGACGCTACGTTCGCCGACTATTACATCAGGAACAACGAATACGAAAAGGCTATTCCCTATTTGAGAAAAACCATCAAGCATGAACACCGCAAGACGCAGAAAGCGCGCGAATGGTTCTTGATGGGACAATTGCAAAGTGCACTGGGACATAGGCAGGAGGCTTACAAGGCTTACCAGAAAACCATCCGTCAGAATCCGCTTTACGAACTGGAATTCAATGCGCGTATCGCCCAGACCGAGGTGATGGCGCAAGGCAATGGAAAGAAAATGATTGCCAAGCTGAAACGCATGGCTTCCTCCGACAACAACAAGGACTATCTGGATCAGGTCTACTATGCCATTGGCAATATCTACTTGATGCAGCGTGACACCATACAGGCTATCGCTGCCTATGAGAAAGGCAACGAGAAGGCAACCCGCAGCGGTATTGAAAAGGGCGTGCTGTTGCTCAGACTGGGCAGCCTCTATTGGGAGAAAGAGAAATACAGCGACGCCCAACGCTGCTACGGCGAAGCCATCGGACTGTTAGACAAGGAGCGTGACGACTATGAGGAACTATCGAAACGCTCGAAGGTGCTTGACGAACTGGTGCCCTACACTGATGCCGTCCACTTGCAGGACTCGTTGCAGGAACTGGCCAATATGTCGGAGAAAGACAGGCTTGCTGCCATTGACCGTGTCATAGAGGAACTCAAGAAAAAAGAGAAAGAAGAGCGCGACAAAGCCCGTGAGGCGGAAGTCGAGGCCACCTTGCAACGTCAGGGAGCCGTAGGTAATCGTACTCAGACAAACACCTCGTCTGCTCCAAACCAATCGTCCACGACTAACGGCCAGTGGTATTTTTACAACCAGATGGCTGTCAACCAAGGCAAACAGACTTTCCAGAAGCAATGGGGTAAGCGTGAGAATGCCGATAACTGGCAGCGTGCCAACAAGACGGTGGTCAATCTGGGGTTGGGAGTCTCGGAAGATTCGGATAATCCGGATGTTCAGGAAACCACTTCCGCTATTGATAATGATAGCATTGCCGTTGAGGTCTCACCGGAAGACACTTTGGCCAATGACCCGCACAATCGCGAATACTACCTTGCCCAGATTCCCTTTACCGATGAGCAGAAGGCCGAAAGCGACCTTATCATCATGGATGGTCTGTTCCATTCAGGTGTCATCTTCAAAGACAAACTGGAGAACTTTGGCTTGGCAGAGAAACAACTGATCAGACTGACCAGCCATTATCCTACCTATGAGCAGATGGATCAAGCATGGTATCACCTCTTCCTGCTTTATTCCCGTATGGGCGAGACGCAGATGGCCGAAAACTGTCTGACGCAGTTGAAAGACGGTTATCCTGAAAGTGAACTGACGATTCTGCTCAGTGATCCCTATTTTGAAGAGAATGCCCGATTCGGTGAGCATATCGAGGATTCTATCTATGCCGTCACTTATAATGCCTTCAAAGAGGGAAGACACGATGTGATACAAGCCAATGCACGTCTCTCGAAGGAGCGATTCCCATTGGGCGAGAATCGTCCGAAGTTCCTGTTCATCAATGGCCTCAGCCTGCTGAACCAAGGCGACACCAAAGGATGTGTCGGTGAACTGAAGACTGTCGTGGAGAAATATCCGCAGAGCGAGGTGACGGAAATGGCAGGTATGATTCTCAAAGGGGTGCAGGATGGGCGCACGCTCTATGGTGGTACCTTTGATTTGGATGCCGTTTGGGCACGTCGTGATCTGACACTCGACCGGGATTCAGTAGGTACTGATACGTTGTCGGCTGACCGCGACACGCCTTTCCTGTTCATTCTGATATACCAGCCGGACTCCATCAATGAAAACCAGTTGCTCTACGAAATGGCCCGCTTTAACTTCTCCAACTTCTTAGTGCGCAACTTTGATCTGGAGATTGAACGTGAACAGGGCTTTAATCGTATGCGTATTCGCGGTTTCCTTAATTTCGATGAGGCTTTGCAATATGCACGTCAGTTGTACGCCTCCGACGAAATGACGAAGGTTTTACGGAAGTGTCGCAGTGTAGTCATCAGTGAACACAATCTGACACTCATCGGTACGCGCTTCAGTTATCAGGACTATGATGCTTTTTATGAGCAGACTTTCTTGCCGCTGAAAATCAGCAATGAGGAACTGCTGAACATTCCGCCGGTCATTGAGCAGGAGCCGGAGGATCCGGATGGCCCGGAGCTACCGGATAATCAAGAAAACCCTGAACCTCCTGCGAACAACAATGTTTTTGACTTTGACCCGGATTTCTGGTAAAACAGATAAGAAGAGATATGACAAACGGACAACTACTTTGGGTGGATGATGAGGTTGAACTGCTGAAAGGACACATCATTTTCTTGCAGAAGAAAGGCTATGAGGTGACCTGTGCCAGCAACGGTACCGATGCTATCGACCTGTGTCGTGAACAATCGTTCGACTTGGTGCTGCTTGATGAGCAGATGCCCGGTCTGAGCGGCTTGGAGACGCTGCAACGCATCAAACAGATAGCCCCGGCCATGCCCGTAGTGATGGTTACGAAGAGCGAGGAGGAGAACATCATGGAGCAGGCCATTGGTCAGAAGATTGCCGACTATCTGATTAAGCCTGTCAATCCCAATCAGATATTGCTGACGCTGAAGAAGAATATCCATCGTCGCGAGATTGAGACAGAGGTGACCCAAAGTCGATATCAGCAACAGTTCCAGCAGATAGCTTTGCAGATCATGGACTGTCGCTCGTGGAAGGACTGGACTGCCGTCTACAAGCAACTGGTACACTGGGAACTGCAACTGAGCAGTACCGACTCGCAGATGACGGAAATGTTAGCCATGCAAAAGGAGGAGGCCAATCTGGGCTTCGCCAAGTTCATCAAGAAGAATTATCTGGAGTGGGTAGCCTCGCTATCGCCAACAGCAAAGGAAATGGATCGCCCTGTCATGTCACCGGAGATTTTCAAGAAAAAAGTATTCCCTTTGCTCAACGAAGGAAAGAAAGTGTTTCTGGTCGTGATGGATAACTTCCGCTATGACCAATGGCGAATGTTGGAACAGGAAATCGGTGATCAGTTTAATATTGACGAAGATCTCTATTGTTCTATTCTGCCCACGGCCACGCAGTATGCTCGCAATGCTATCTTCTCAGGACTGATGCCTAATAAGATTGCAGCGATGTTCCCCGACTTATGGGTCGATGAAGACGAGGAAGAGGGCAAGAACCTGAACGAGGCACCGCTCATCCAGACACAAATTGACCGTTATCGTCGCCACGATACTTTCTCATACACAAAGATCAACAACTCGGTCGAGGCCGAAAGGTTAATGCAGCAACTGAAGACATTGTCGAAGAACGATCTCAACGTCGTGGTGTTCAACTTTATTGATATGCTCAGTCACGCCAGGACGGAAAGCCGGATGGTGCGCGAACTGGCCAACAGTGAATCGGCCTACCGTTCGATTACGCTCTCGTGGTTTCGCCACTCCGTGATTGCCGACTTTTTCCGTCTGCTGGCTCAGACAGATTGCCATATCATCGTGACCACCGATCATGGCAGCATACGCTGTACACAGCCAGTGAAGATCGTTGGCGATCGCAATACTAATACCAACCTGCGCTATAAACTTGGCAAGAATTTGAACTACGACTCGAAAGATCTCTTTGTGATTAAGGATCCGTTGCAGGCTCAATTACCATCGCCTAACCTGTCGACAAGTTATGTATTCGCAACGGGTGATTCGTTCTTTGCCTATCCCAACAACTACAATTACTATGTGAGTTACTATAAAAATACTTTCCAGCATGGTGGTATTTCAATGGAAGAGATGCTTATTCCACTCATCACAATGACAGGAAAGAAAAGATAAAAAATAATGATTATGGAGATTAAAATTCAGGACGTCAATCATATCCGCGAAGCTGCCCGCGAATTTGTCAGTCACATCGGAGCGCATCACGTGTTTGCATTCTACGGCGGTATGGGGGCTGGCAAGACTACGTTCATAAAAGCTGTCTGCGAGGAACTGGGAGTTGAGGATGTCATAACCTCGCCTACCTTTGCTATCGTCAACGAGTATCGGACGGAAGAAAGTGCTCTCATCTATCATTTCGACTTCTATCGCATCAAGAAACTGGAGGAGGTTTATGATATGGGGTACGAGGATTACTTCTATAGTGGTGCCCTCTGTTTTATTGAGTGGCCCGAACTGATTGAAGATCTGCTTCCGGAGGATGCCGTCAGAGTGACGATTGACGTATGCGATGACAATGAACGAGTAGTCAGGTTCTGATCCAATGTAGCATGAAGATCATTCTGACTATATGTGCTTGCCTGTTGACAAGTCTGGCTTTGGCACAAAATTCTCCCATTGAAGATGTGGTGACGGATGAGTTTGTGGCAGAGAAAGAGATGAAAACCGACCTGTTGCAGATGTTGGCAAATTTTGCTACCTATATGAAGAACGACTTCTTGGAGTGTGTTGAACCCAATAGCCAGAATGAAGCCTGCGGCTGTTTTAGGGGTGAGAACACGATGGGTAATAACGAACAGGGTGTGCGTCCCAATGCCGATCTCAGCATGGTTTGTGCCTTTCTCGTAAAGTATGGAAAGGATAAGGTTACGCTACCAGACTGCGTAACATGGGATGATTTGGAGACGATGGCCATGAAAAGTCTCGTCTTTGCTTACTCTACTCACAAGGCCAATAAACTGAAGATGTGTGTAAGCAACAACTATTGGGGCAGCATTTCCAATAGCGACCATGTATGGGAGAGTTCACTTTGGGCCATGTCGGTAGCCTACTCGGCTTTTTTTCAGTGGGATAAACTGAGTGACAAACAGAAGGGGTACATCTATCAACTGTTGAAAGCAGAATGTAACTATGAACTGCACCGTAAAATCCCTACAGGTTATGCCGGTGATACCAAAGCCGAAGAGAACGGTTGGGAGGCTGATGTACTGGCTGCCACGCTGGGGCTATTTCCCAACGACCCACTGGCATCACAATGGTTCGACCGTCTGCGCGAATTTGCCATCAACAGTTATTCACAGAAAGACGATGCTCAAGACACTACCGTCGTCGATCCCGGCTACGATGAACAGACCGTTAAGGATCTATATAAAGGCCGGAACCTGTATGATGATTACACGTTGCAGAACCACAACTACTTCCATACCAGTTATCAGAATGTGGTTATTCAGGAACTGGGGGAGGCTGCTTTGGCACTAAAACTCTTTCAGCGGGAGCTTTATGGTGCAGAGAAATGGAAAACCGATGCGCTCATGCACAACAATGAGAAGGTGATGAAGGAGGTTCTCTACTGGCTGGCATTGGCTGACGGTGAACTGGCTATGCCCAACGGTAACGACTGGAGCCTGTTTCTTTACGACCAAATCACTTCCTATTCTACTAATGCCTGCTTCCTGCGTGACCCACATGCACTGATGCTGGAGAATTTGGCCTACAAGATGATCAAGGCTCGTCAGACCACAACGACTGACGGCTCGTGGCTGCTACGTGCCGATGTGGGTGCTCGTCGTATGGGTGTAGAAGCGCATCGCGTGATGATGACTTGGCTGATGCATGAGGTGCTCAGCACTGCCGATATGCAGGCCACACGCTGGAGCGACTTCAACCGACAATATAGCGATGCGAAGTTTTTTGCATCGCAGAACATTGTCAGGGCTGCAACTGATTCGCGCTTCACAACCTTTTCTTGGAGTAAAGGACTGAAGAGCTACACGGGTTATATCGCTGCCAATTCTGTGGATAAGAATAAGATCGTGGTACCTTTCCGTGCCAACAATACAGGAAATTTCCTTGGTTGGTATGAAATAGAGGGCAAAAAGACCAATGCTACACCTGTGGTATCTGGCATCTACAACTTGATGGGAGACAGTTACACCATGAATGGTGAACTGAACACCAATGATGCTACGCTGAACAATCGTTTCACGCTCTATTCTACACCGGGCAATGCTGTCATCTACATGGATTATGTACGTGCCAATGACAGTGTCACTATCAACAAAGAGAAAGGAGGACTCATGGCTATCAGCGTGGACGAATTGACGAAAACTGAACGTACTTTCTACTTTCAGGGTGGTCAACAGCAAATGGACGGAGGCACCTTTACAAAAATGAATAGTGATTGGATCAACATAGATAATGCTCTGGGCATCGTTTCTGTCGGCGGAAAGCAGATGGCTTTTGGCGAGAAGGCTAACAATAACTCAATCATGACGGCTCGCCTTTATGCCTCTTATTCAGATGACTGCCGTGTAGTTAAGACTGGTGACATTGTAGGCCGTCGCCAAATAGTCTATTATTCCAATTGTGATGCTATAACAACGGAGAATTTAGCCGGAAACATTGTGAGGCCGGATATGCCGTCAGGATGGAACGGAGTAATTGTACCTGATGCTGACGGTAATGGAATGGAGGGCTGTACCTACTATCTGTTGCTGTCCAACTTTGCCGGCAATCAGACTTGCACGTTGAAAGACGTGAGGACCGAGACTGGAAAACCTGTCTTCAATGTGCCGACAATCATCAGTAAAAGTGGTTCTTCTGCCACGTTCACCGCTGAGAAGAACCACTCTGTTGTGTCATGTCTGAACTATTTCATTGAAGGTCAGAATGTGGAGGCCATACAGGCCGAAGATGACAATACCGGCATCTATATCCGCAATTTGACCAAAGGTAGAAATACGGTTAAGGTTATCCGTAACCGTAAAGGTCGTTGTTACAGTAAGAAAGTGAAACTTTCCACTAAGGTCGTGAAGGTGACGATTGATTGACCACCAGCACGAAACCGCCTCTGGGCTTGCAGGTTATTGTCTTGGGCAAGGCTTGAGGATGGGTGATAGCCCACGGAGTGCCATCAGCAAACAAGAGTGTCTCTCCCGCTGGAATGAAATCAAGTGGAGTCTGCAATGTCTGAAGGCTGTCTGTGCCATTGATACCGGCCACATACCACGTGGTTCCATTGCGACGTGCTATCACGGCACTCTCACCGGGATAGCCTGACACTAAGCGGGTCTCGTCCCAGACGCATGGAAGATTGGACAGGAACCGGCGTACCTCTACAGGCTGCGACAGATAACTCTCCGGGCGGTCTGCCAGATGCTGCAATCCGCTTTCATAGAGTACCGTCAGTGCCAATTCATGGGCATTGGTGGTAATGTGCGGATGTTGTGAGTCACTGAAAGTACAGGGCGTGTAGTCCATCGGTCCTATCACATTGCGCGTAAAAGGCAATGTAGCATTATGACGGGCAGCCCGATCAGTAAACGTCGGCACATTATTGTACCACTCTGCACCATAGACCCCCTCTGTGGTCAGCAGGTTCGGATAGGTGCGCTGCCAACCTCGCGGCACCGTGGCTCCGTGAAAGTTAACAAGCAGATGGTGGCGAGCCGCACATTCGAGCAGATCAATGCAGTATTCCGTGTTCATCTGGTTGTCGCCTGAGAAGAAATCAATCTTTACACCGGCCACGCCTAATTGTTCGCACCATGCAAACTCACGTTCACGATCTTCCGGTTTATTCAATCTGAACTTTGGTCCGGGAGCACCATGCACCCAGCCTACCGATGAATTGTACCAGATAAGCGGACGGATGCCCTTTTGCTTGGCATAGGCCACTGCGTCCTCAATCGTCTTGCCATCCTTCATCTCGTCCCACTCTGCATCAATCAGCACATAGGGCAGATGCAGACTGACAGCCATATCGACATAACGGCAGATAATCTGATAGTCGTTAGAGCCATGATTATAGGCCCAGTAAATCCATGAAACCACACCGGGTTGAATCCAGTCTGTATCTTCCAGTTTGCATGGTTCGGAGACATCTGTCACTAATGTCGACTGCACGACATCGGCCAAAGTGCCGATAATAACTACACGCCAAGGGCTATGTTGCAAAGTGTTACTCTCTGACACGACACGAAATAACTCACCTTCATTATAGAGACATGAAGCACTTTGGCCGTATTCTATATTCGCCTCGGTAATCAAGGCGAATACACCATCAGTTGGTTCTAACAGGGCAGGGTAGCTCCAACGACCGTCCTTCGATGATGTGGTTAAGGGGTAAAAGCCTTCGTATGCCTCTGTCCACGGCATCATCCAGCGACGAGTGCCATCGGGAATACGATAGGCGGTCTGCTCATCTTTCTGCGATGGCAACGACTCTGTGCGAAAGGCAATGCCATCGTTATAGACCCGCAGAACCAGACTGCCGCAACGATATTCATTACCTTCGTTGAGGCAATGGCGACGTTTACCTGCCAGCATCGTATAGTCGGCAGTGATGCGGTGCGGCTTACCCTTGATGGCCTCACCATCGGCAGCCGAGAACTCAAGCACCCTCTGGCGTTGGAAACTCACGACATAGTGCCCATTCTTCAACTCCACCGTCAGCCGTCCGTCAGGCGACACGGCCCGCCTCGCCATTATTGCAGATGAAACCAGCAACAGTAGCAGCAGTACAAAAACATAATTCCTTTTCATATATCCCACATTTTAGTTCGCTGCAAAGATACAAAATATTCCGCAAATTCATTCCCATTTGATGTATCAGATATTATTGCTTTTGTATAACGATCTCACTTACCACGCCCATCTTGCCGATAGAAGACGCATTGCTTTCTCAAAAAAGTATAAAATTAGTAGGATTTGTTTCTCAAACGAACAAATTGACCAAGGGCGAAAGTAATTCGTTCGTTTCAACGAACAAATTACTATCTGTATAGTTTACGATGGCATTGGATTTTCCTATAGCTGCATTCCATAGTATGTATTTTCAATATGTTTATAGTTTATTTGGGCTCCCCCATTTCAAGCCCCAGATGCTTACTTCATAGAGTAGACAGAGCGGGATGGTCACCAAAATAAGTGTCATCAGGTCAGGGGGCGTGATGATGGCCGCCACCACCATAATGACGATGAAGGAATGCTTGCGATACTGCGACAACAAAGACGCACTGACGAAGCCCAACTTACCCAGGAAGAACACAATGACAGGCAACTGAAACACCACACCCATGACGAGCGTCAGCGTGACGAAGGTCGACACATACGAGTCGAGCGTAATATTGCTGTGCACCCGTTCCGACACGCTGTAGGTGCCAAGGAACCGGAACGAGATGGGGAACAGCACGAAATAGGACATCATCACGCCCAGAAGGAATAGCGCGTAAATAATACTTGTCACCTGCACTGAATATTTCCGCTCGTTTTCGTAGAGAGCGGGCGATATGAATCGGAACAGCTCATACAAGATATAAGGCGATGCTCCCAGTAGTCCCAGATAACAGGCCGTGGTGACGTGCTTCATGAACTGGCTCGATAGGTCTGTAGCAATCAAGTCCACATTGAACTCTTCGAAGTGAAAGTCCATGCCAATCCACTGCATAGCTTGCTCCAGCCAGCGATAAGTGCAGAAGTCCCACTCGCTCGGAGCCAGCAACAGCCGCCACGTAACATCCTTGAAGCAGAATACGACCATTGCGATAGCACCTGCTACCGCAATGATACGGAAAAGCATTCGGCGGAGCACCTCCAGATGTCCGCCAAAGGTCAAGAGACTATGCTCCTTCTGACGGCTCATCCTCTTTCGGAGTTTCCTCCATTGTGTTCAGGCCCTCCTTGAAACTCTTCACGCCCTGACCCAGACCTTTCATCATCTCAGGCAGTTTCTTGCCGCCAAAAAGCAACAGGGCCAGCCCACCAATCAACAGCAGTTCGGTGGTGCCGATAAACAACAGTTGTGACATCATACCGTTACCAAATAAATCTCACACGTATCGAAGTTGATTTCCCAGTTGCTGCCCTCAGCCGACTCCCACCGGTATTTCCCGGCCATACGATCCCACCACGATTGGAACTTCGTGCCGGTCTCGCCTATGTCTTTCACTAATTTCTCATACAATTCGGCATTGTCTGCCGTGAGGATCTTTGCCAACTCGTTCAGTCCGTTGCGACGTTCGAAGAGTGTCTGAATCTCATTCTTCTCTTCAGGGGTCACTTGCCCTACCAGTTTCTTTACTGCCATGTGTCTCTTTTATCAAAGGGGTCTAAATAATCTATTTCTTTTATCTCTTCCTGTTCGGGGAGGAACGTGCCATGCTTACGGATGTTCTGCAGGAGTTCTTTGGAGGCATTACGCTCCAAGTGTGCTACGACACACTGCTCACGGCTCGGTGTGTTCACCTCAAGCGTAGTCTTGCGGTTCAGCCACACGCAACGCTTGCACTGCCAAGCATCGCAATGGCGACAGATAGGTGCGTACTCCAACTTATACAACTGCTTGTTCTTGATGTCCAGCCCATGCTCCAGGTCACCCACGCAGTCAGCCTCATCTTCATAGTAGAAAGCCGGACAGACATAGAATTTCCCGTTCGGTGCCAACGTAATGTTGGTGTCACCGGCTCCGCAGTTGTTCATCTGCGAGAGCATCATGCGGTCAGTCAGAATATTCAATTGCGGTGATTTGCCATCCAAGTAAAGTTTTTCCACCTTCGATGAAAGTACGGCAAGCACCTTCTTGTATGCCTCAAAGTCCGCTTCCGTAAAGGTTTCCACATCGGTCAAGACAATATTCAGCCTTGGCACATCGCCCGACATTACGGCTATCTCCTCTTGATGGGCAAAGAGTTCCTGCTTGGCAATGCGTAGCACAACAGGCACCTCTGCCTTCACCTTCTGAAAGCCATTCACAATCAGTACGTCCGCACCCGCCTGTCCGTATGGTTTTATCTTCGAGTGGTCAATGCTCTCCACCACTTCTTGATACGCTTTCGGCAGTTCATAATCGGGATAGACAAACTGAATCATCAGGTTCTCCATCATGCCGAAACGGATGCCTTTCTTCAAGACATCAAGAGGAATCAACTTGCGCTCCTTGTTCGCATTCTCATAATGGCAAAACGACGTACTCGTCTCGTCTAATAATATAATAAGGTATTGCAACATGGCTTTCAGCAGATTACATCGTTTGACTTCGGTTTGCTATTCTCAAACTCCTCACGCATACCCTCCAGTTCCAGCTTCCTGTACAGCTTGTTCCAGTAGTAATTGTTGGCACGAACACGAGCCTTGTGCATCTTGCAGATGGCTGTTGCCCTCTGGTAAATGGTGTTCGTGTCGGCTGCATCGTAGTTCTCACCTTGGCACCAGGCACAACCGCTGGCCACCTCACAATCAATGCATTCCTGTCGCGACTGCGTGGTTCGGTCAAGCGTCAAGAATGGACGCAACTTGTTCTTATCAATTCCCTCCCGTACATTGCCAATGATGATGGGCTTCTTTGACCGAAGAGAGTAGGCAGCGAAACGAGTACAGGGATAAAAATTGCCTGCAGCATCAACCGACAGCATCATACCTGCTCCACAGTAATTCTGGTTGTCCCAAACCCTATCAAGTGGTTTTCCTATGTTTTCTGAGAAAAATGAACAAGAATAGTCGTTATAGTACCCACCGTCTATTATTTCATCAGCCAATTGCGTCAACTGGTCTTCAAATAACTGATCATCGTCTTCTTTCCATACATTCTCAAACACGACATTAATGTGCACTTCATGTATGCCAAGAGAATAAAGGTGCAATACACTTTCCTTGATATATGGTATATCTGTGCTACTGATTGTTACTTTTGTCCCAGATTCAGGGAATTGTTCTAACCAAAGAGGAATATTCTTGACAACATCATCATAGGAGCCCTTCCCGACTATTTTGTATATTCGATTCAAATCATGTTTGAGTTTATTCCCATCTATAGTGATAACAATGCTAAGATGATGATAATTCTTTGCTATAAACTGTTGTACCATAGGACTATCATAATTGAGTCCATTCGTTGTAAAGCTAAACCGATACGAATTAAACCAATGGTGATTCAATTCATACATACGTATCTTAAGATAATCACAAATTCTATCAACAAGATTGATTTCTAAAAAAGGTTCACCACCTATAAAATCAAATATGACAGAAGTTTCCGTCATCTCTTTTTCACAACTTAAAATATAATCAACAGCCAATTTAGCAGTTTTCCAAGACATTTTCTCTTTCGAGTTCTTCCCTACAAGATAACAATACTTGCAAGCTAATTGACAATCCTTAGTCACAATAAAAGTGATGTTTTTAGAAGTCTCTTCATACCATTCTCCTTGCCGTCCTTTAATTCCCAACATAATCAAATGAACAATACTATTATACAAAAACTAAATAATTCGTAGCTATTCATAAAATGCTGTTTTGACAGATATACAAACCATCATTTAAAAGCCGAAAAACCACGAATTATTTAAATAAAAATGTTACTTACCCCCTTTCGAATTTCCCATACAGGTTCCTTTACATGTGGAATAACAGGCTCCTTTGCAAGTCCCCTTACACAAACTATATGACGGTGAACTGACCGCAAGACCTTTGCATGTACTCATACATTTCCCTGTACAACTACCACTACATTTCCCTTTACAACTACCACCACATTTATTACTGCTACTTTCTTCATCATCGTCCCGTTCACAGCTTGTCAACAATGTTGGCCCTAAAACTACCATACCAAGAATTGGTAACGCACCTTTAGCAGCACTTTTGAAAAACTCCCTTCTCGTCTGAAGTTCTTTGTTCTTTTCCATCTTTTTCTTAATTTTCAAAGTTTTTATCCTTCCTGCTTTATGAATTTGCAGGAAGGATTGTTTGCAGTTTGTTAATCATCATCATCATCGTCATCCCATTTTCCCTTTTTCTTAGAGGAAGCCTTTGTTCCCTTTTTATATGGAACATAAAATGTTGTGGTTGACGGTGTGTAGATACCAAAAGTCACCCCGCTGACCACATAATCAAGGAACGTCATTTGATGTTTTACCATGTAGTCGTTTTCCCCATCCACCAAATCTTTGGCTTTCATCTTAGGATTCCCAATAAGGCCATAGATGTAATGAGAATTGTGAACGGTTTGTACTTTCACCATTGGCCTACTTGGCTTTGCGTTACCAACATAAGTCGATGTCGTGTAACACGACTGCATCATAAGCACTACACAAATGGCAAGAGCGCTCATCATCATTTTTTTCATAACTAATTAGTTTTTAATTCGTGGCTACTCTCTTTCAAGCATTTCGCCTATCTCTTTTATTCATCATCATCGTCAGAGGAAGAATCGACCGACGATGCTTTCTTCATAAATTTCTGAAAATCTGCATTCAACTGCTGATAAGCGAACAGCAACCGGCTTTCAATGTTTGGAGCTGCCATCCCCTGTACATTCGTAAATCTCAGTGAACACAATTCTTTCCCTTTCTTATCTTTGATAATAAATCTTCCATAAAGAGTTACGCCTCCGTCTGTCGCACCAGCTTTAAAAGCTGAGGGAACCCAACTTTTTGCCGAACTACCCAAATTGATAATCCGAATTTGTATGACAACATCATATTGTGCAGATTTTGAATCTGTGACTAATTTCAAGCCTGGGCTTTTCTTGTTGAAACGTTTAATAAAATCTTTGTGAGCCATATCTTGCCCCCGCTCCCATTTTTCAACCTTTTTATAACTTTCTTGGTCAAAATAATCTTCAAGAGAGATGTCTTTACCCTCTAATTCTGCTTTACTGTAGTCAAACGTAACAGATGCTTCGCCAGAAGATGTCAACACAGAAATGTCTCCTGACTTTAGCGTAAAAGTGCTTTTAGCCAAAACCGGAGTCAAGAAAGAAAACAAAAGCAATAAAGTCAATACCTTTTTCATTGTTTGGATTTTTATTTTTTGAGCTTAGCCTATAAGTCTCCAAATTCGGCTGAAAAATGCACTGATTATCGCAAAGACCATGATACAAAAAAAACGTGAGACCTGCACCAGTTGCTCGTCCCACATCTTGAGGCGCCTGAGAATTGCCCATACCGTTAGAACGAGCAACCTTAGACCTCACGCCGATATATCATATAGAACACCCCATACAACACAAGCATTATGATATAGCCACATCACCCTTCTTGGAGGAAGGAAGAATGGACTATATTAATAAATGTGTACATTGAGGGCAGCATATAACATACCCATGAGCATCTATCGTTGCGATGTTCCTCAACGGTCCTTGTTAGTTTCTCAGGCTTTCAAGATGTCAAGAACAAAGCGCGTGATAAACGCCTTTCCATATATGGTATCCCCACAGCACCTGTCTGCCGCTGCAGACGAGTATTTCCCACCGTCCGAAAGACGGGCTCAGCGTGAAGATGGTGCAAATTTAGGAACTATTTTTGAAACAGCCAAGGGTTTTGATGAAAAAATGAAATCTAATATGCAAAAATACAACATACTACTGCTTAATAAAAGTAACCTGACCCCATGTACCCTGTGCACCCAGATTCTTCATTTATTAAATAGTAGGATGTTGCCCTTATTCCTTATCATTCTCGCTATCGTCCCGACTTGTCATGAGAAAATGCAACCCTTCTATTAGTTTTCGGTTGGCCTCTGCTATGGGGGTGTCGTCAATCTCGCGGATATAAGTTATCGTGGTGTTTGTATTTGTGTGTCCTAATGCCTTGGATATGATCGGCAGGTCTATGTTGTTTCTGAACGCAAGACTTGCCCACGTATGGCGCATGGTATAGGACGTGATGTTTGCCGTCACTCCTGCCATTGCCGCTATCCGTTTCAAGTTACGGTTGTATCTCCCAAGATGCTTGAGATACTGCATCTCGGCAATCTGTTTGTCGTCGGAAGTTATAAAGGGGAATATGTACTTGCGTTGGCTGTTGTAATATCTGTCTATAATTTCCTGAATACACGGCTCAATGAGGACGTGCACCGGCTGTTTGTTCTTATGGCGATAGTAGGAAATCTCGCCGTTCTTGATTTGTGAGTGTTTCAGATATACGATATCTACAAAAGGCATTCCCAACGCATAGAAACTGAATAGGAACGTATCCTGACATAGTTTTATATAAGAATGTTGTGGCAGTTTGAGTCTTTTTATCTGCAAGATCTCGGCATCGGTGATTGAACGCTTCTGCGTTTTCGTCTTGCCCCTATATACATTGCAGAAAGGATGCTTTGCAGGCTTGAATTTCTTTTTCGTTATGATCTTGTTATACAATGTCCGTAACGAACGCATATAGCATGATATGGTGTTGAGGCATATTCCACTGAGTTTCAGATGCTGTTGGTAATGTTCCATCAATTGCGGAGTTATATCCTTCAGAAGGATATCCGTGCCGGTGAAACAGGAAAACGAACGTAATGCAGTGTGATAGTTGTCGATGGTACTTTTACTTTTATATGATGCCTCTTCACTGACTATCTGCTGTGCCAGCACCATGAACATTTTGTCACGCCTGTTCCTTATGAAAGCAGAAATGATTCTTTTACCAAGATTTGAAATTTTTTCATGAATTGTTGCCATACTTTGTTATTACTTTATTGATGAATACTATATCATTATAACAACGTAAAGCATAATAAGGTTTCTGCCCGCAAAGGTCAACGGCATACCGCTGTATGCAACGCTGAAAGACCTATGCAGAAAGGATGCCGTCAAGCAGTTCCTGATGGATGATGCCGTTGGTGGCAACGATGCTATTGCCTTGGGTGAAATCGGTCGAGCCGTTGTAGTCGGTACAATGGCCGCCGGCTTCGCTGACGATCAGGGCACCGGCCATACAGTCCCACTGGCCAATAAACTTTTCGGCATAGGCATCGAGACGGCCTGCGGCAACGTAGCAGAGGGCGATGGCGGCAGACCCCAGCATCCGGATGCTGGCCACGCGGCCATAGAACTGCCGGACGAGATGCTGAGCCACAGGGCTGTAGGCATTGCTGTTGTAAGGCAACTGAAAGCAGACGAGGGCATCGGACAAGGCGGAAGTGTTGACCTTCAGAGGCTGTCCGTTCAGATAGCTGCCTCCACCGAGCCAAGCACAGAAACATTCGTCAGCACAGATCTCATAGACCACTCCCAGCATGATCTGCCGACCGCAGACAAGTGCGATGCTGACAGCATAGGGTGGAAAACGATGGATGAAGTTGGTGGTGCCGTCAAGCGGGTCGACCACCCAGCAATATTGTTCGTCGGAATAAGTGGCAGAACCCTCTTCCGTGATGAATCCGGCTTCCGGCAGCAGGTCGCGCAAGGCTGTGACAATGAGTTGCTCAGACTGTTTGTCTACATACGACACATAGTCGTGGGCATGTTTCTTTTCGACACGCTCATTGAGGAAGTGCTGTCGCTCCTGCCGTATAAAAGACCCTGCACGTTTTGCAATGTCGCAAACCGTCAGGGTCAGAATTTTCAGTTCTTCGTTGTTCACGAGACACTTCAGTTTTTGTTATTCTCCGTTATAGCGGAAGACACCGCCCAGATCGGGATTCTCCCCGAAATACTCCTCGTTGCCATAGTTGTGGATGGCAGGTTGGTTGTAGTCCTTGCGCATGGGACCTTCGCGGAGCAGGAAGTCGTTGAAGTTGACCGTAGGAATAACGATACCGAAGAGACCGATGCCACAGCGTTTGCCCTCAATGTGGAAACTGTTGTAGATATACATTGTCGAGAACAGGGTATGGTCAAAGTATTCCAGTCGGTTGTGCGTGTCAAACTGTTCAAGCAGATGCTTTTGCTCCGGTGTATCGATAGAGTCGGCCGACGTAAAAATAAAACCCGTGTTATTGACAGCATCGTCAATCCAGTCGGTGTTGAGACTGTCATTCTCCTGTATCCACTGTCGGATGTTGTCATTCATCTCCTTGTTCATTGTCTGTTCAGAGGGATTGGTCAACCAAGCGATGACCGAGAGGACGCCCAGAATGCAGGCAGCGATGATGAGACGTCCCAGACAACTCTGCCTGAACTCTTTGAACAATGATTCTTGCTTGCGGTAGTTCTGATTCATTAGGTATCGATATTATAGATTAGCGATTGATGAGATTCATAAATTCCTGACGGGTCTTGGCCTGATTGAAAGCACCGCTGAACTCGCTGGTAGTGGTAATGCTGTTTTGTTTCTCCACGCCTCGCATCTGCATACACATGTGTTTAGCCTCAACGACGACCATCACGCCTAAAGGGTGCAAGGTCTCTTCGATGCACTGGCGAATCTGTAGTGTCATGCGCTCCTGCACTTGCAGGCGATGGCTGAAGATGTCGACCACGCGGGCTATCTTCGACAGTCCCGTGATATAGCCGTTGGGAATATAGGCCACGTGTACCTTGCCATAGAATGGAAGCATGTGGTGTTCGCAAAGCGAGAAGAAGTCAATGTCTTTGACGATGACCATCTGCGAGTAGTCTTCCTTGAAGAGGGCATCGGTCAGCACCTTGTGGGCATCCATTTCATAGCCGCGAGTGAGCACCTGCATAGCCTTGGCCACACGGAGAGGTGTCTTCTGTAGTCCTTCGCGCTCCGGATCTTCACCGAGCAGTTTGATGATATCTTTATAGCATACGGCCAGTTCGTTCAGGCCTTCTCTGTATTCCGTTTCTTGGATCATTATTGTGTGACAATGATTTTTCCTTTGACAATGGTGGCCGAGGTGTACCCCAACTGACGTATCTCCATCATCTTGGCACGAGCCTCCTCGTAGGTGCGATAGTTACCGATGCGGCATATCCACCGTGGTGAATAGAAGTGCACGTAGACGGCATCGTTGGGAAACAGCTGTTCCAGCGAATGGCCGGTCTGTTCGGCCTTCACCCGGTCACTGCGTGTGTTTCCGCCGGCAAACACCTGCACCCTGAATCCTGTGGTCTTGTAAGGACGGCCGGTCGTGGTCGTTGTATCGACGTTCTGCACAGGCTTGACGGTCGGTTTTACCGGTTGAGGTGGAGCAGGCGTAGGACGCGGAGCCGGCTTTGTGGGCAGTGGCCCGTTGACCAGTGCGTCGATGGCAGCATCCTGATGGATGGTGACCGTGCCCTCACCTTGTTTGCTTTCCTGAATGCGCTGTGTGTAGGTGGTCTGCGCCGAGAGTGGAAGAAAGGTAAAAAAGTAGAAAGGTAAAACCATGCACACCTTTTTTACAATATGCCGATATTGTCTTGTCTCCATACGCTTTACTTTTTTTACTCTTTTACC
Source organism: uncultured Prevotella sp. (assembly GCA_947174835.1). Lineage (GTDB taxonomy): Bacteria > Bacteroidota > Bacteroidia > Bacteroidales > Bacteroidaceae > Prevotella. Next base: position 4,696 of record CAMWKM010000004.1, on the reverse strand, counting down.
TTTCTGTCTGTTTATCTGAATTTTACTTAAAGGCGTCGATGATGCCCTTGAAATCGGCAGCCTTGAGCGATGCACCTCCGATGAGTCCACCGTCGATGTCGGGCTTGGCGAACAGTTCAGGCGCATTGCTGGCCTTGCATGAACCGCCATAGAGGATCGTGGTGTCGTCGGCTACAGCCTGACCATATTTCTCAGCGATAATGCTGCGGATGTAGGCGTGGATCTCCTCTGCCTGTTCAGCGGTAGCGGTCTTGCCGGTACCGATGGCCCAGATGGGCTCGTAGGCAATGACGATCTTGCGGAAGTCCTCCTCAGCGAGGTTGAACACACTGCCTTCCAGTTCGGCCTTCACCACCTCGTTCTGCTTGCCGGCCTCACGCTCTGCCAGGCTCTCACCAATGCAGAAGATCACCTTTAGGTCGTTTTTCTGAGCCAGCAGCACCTTCTCTTTCAGGATCTCGGGCGTCTCCTTGTAGTACTCACGACGCTCGGAGTGACCCAGAATGACATACTGTGCACCCGTAGATTTTACCATCTCGGCGCTTACCTCACCGGTGAAAGCACCCTTCTCCTTGTCAGCGCAGTTCTCGGCACCCAGACCGATGATGTCTTGATCGAGGAACTGTGCGATGCTTGCCAGATGGATAAACGGTGTGCAAATGACCACACCACAGTTAGGCTTCTCGGCCTTCAGCGTCTCATTCAGCTCTTTTGCAAGGGCGATACCATCCTGGAGATTCATGTTCATCTTCCAGTTTCCTGCAACAATTTTCTTTCTCATTTCTTTATTCTATGTTTAAATTAGTGTTATTGTTTCCTTTTTTTCGAAGTGTCTTTTCTGCGCACCCATCTTGTCCATGCCCAAAGCCGGTCGGCAATTGTCAGCAGTGCCAGTGGCAACACAAACCAAAGCAGCAGTGCCACAATGCGTCGCACGACAGAGTCTTCGGGCAGTCGGCCCAGTTCCGAGGTCTCTAAAGGCTCACTCAACTCATACTCATCGGGCAACAGGTTGTGGCTCCATTTGCGCATGATGGTGCCGTCTTTCAGCAACAACAGCCCCGGATTGCTGCGACAGATGGTCTTCAGCGTGATGTCGTCCGTCTGACAGAAAGGATATTCGGCTCCGGTCACATCCCGCCAGTGGGCGATGGCCTGCTGTCCGCTCGCCGTCATGCCATAGAACGGATAGCCGTAGTCCTGCGCATACTCATACACCTGATTGATCAAGTCCAGTTGCGAGTCGTCGGCCTGCTCCAGATGTGGTGATACGAGCAGGAAGGTGTAGCCCTCATCGTCAAGCACCTGTTCTGTGATATCCTCGCCATCGTCCGCTCTTGAGAGGAAAAATTCGGCGTATGGCAAATCTTCGCCCTCCATAGTGCGCTGCCAGTTGGTGCGCAGGTCTGTGCCGATTCGATACGGTCGAAAGTCGAACTGCGGGAGGTCGTAGAGGCTCCAACCTGCAATGATGAGGATGAACAGTACCGTGTAGTTCATCACGATCCATTGTCGGGCCCTGCTCACGAAACGGAACATCTGCAATGGATTGGCTGCCACCATGATGGCTGCCACGAGCAGCACCGCGTTCTTCCAGAATGTTTGCCAGTTGGTGAGCACCAGCGCATCGCCGAAACAACCGCAGTCGCTGATGGGATCGGCCAATGCCAGCCACAACGTCAGAGGTGTCAGCACGCCCATCATAATCACTGCCACCTTCGATGTCAGTCGTCTGCGTATGGCGAACAGCAGGAAGATGCCAATGCAAAACTCCAAAGCCGACAGGCCGACAGACAGTGCCAGCGTCACGAATTCGGGCAACAATCCGTCCAGATGCCAGACCTGCAGGTAGTCCTCAATCTTGTACTGCGTGCCCTTTGGGTCGACGGCCTTGACGAATCCCGACAGGATAAACACCACGGCCAACAGCAGGCGACACAGATTGACGATGATTTTTTTCACTTCAGTATTTCAATCCTTCAACTTGATCAATCCGAAGACTGCATAGTTGATGATGTCCATATAGTTGGCATCGATGCCCTCGCTGACGAGGGTCTCTCCGCTGAGATTTTCTATTTCCTTGATACGTTCAATCTTGGTGAGGATGAAGTCTGTATAGCTGCTGACGCGCATATCTCGCCACGCTTCGTCGTAGTCGTGATTCTTGCGCTTCATCAGTTCCAGCGCTTCGTGGGCATAGCGGTCGTAGAGGTTTATTGCCTCATTGCTGCTGATGTCGATAGAATCGGCAAATCCTTTCTCCAACTGTATCAGTCCCACGATACCATAGTTGATGAGAGCCACAAATTCGGGTCTGATGCCTTCACCCACCATTGCCTTCTTCTTGATTTCAAGCGAGCGTATGCGCTTGGCCTTGATGAAGAGTTGGTCGGTGAGCGAGGCCGGTCTCAGTATGCGCCACGATGCCCCGTAGTCGTGCAACTTCTTGCCGAAGATGTCGCGACATTCGGCTATGGCAGCCTCAAACTGAGCATTGGTTTTTTCGAATCTGTCCATAATCGGGTGCAAAGTTACTACTTTTTAAGGAGTTAAAGGAACTAAAAGGAGTTAAAAGGAGTTAAAGACATTAGTTCGTCTCCGCTTGTTTCTGACGGATGTACTTGATTTTAGCCCCCAGCAGGCTCCATTGGGCTTGCAGCGAGTCGCGCCTCAGTCCTAACATCGTCAGTTCCGTCAGTTCCTCTGCAGTGGCTGTCAGGGCAGCCCTGTGGCGTTCCACCTCGGCCTTCTTCTGTTCATACTCCACCTTGACGGCTTCCAGTGTCGAGTCGACAATGGCCAATTCCTGCTGAGCGGCCATCAGCGACGAGTCCTGATGCTGTTTCAGTGCTTCCTTGCGCTGTTCAATCTCATTGCGACGCGAATGGTTGTCGCAGGCTGCGGTCAGCAATATGGCGACAACGGCCAGGGTATAGAAAAAGTGTCTTTTGTTCATCTTTCTGCTTGTTTTAAAAATGGATGGCAAACGATGCGCCGACAGTCAAGTCGTGCATCGTCTTTGTTTTCTTGTATGTGATGGGAACGGCATCGTACAGTGGGCAGTGGGTCATGGTATAGTCCTTCTTGCTCACATCGTAGTCGCAGAACATCTTCCAGGCGAAGCCCGCCTTGTAGCGGTAGGTCATCGCAATGCCTGTGCCTAACGAAGTAGCGTCGCTGGCATTCATGGTCAGGCAGTCCCAGCCTTTTGCGAAAGGCTCGTCGCCTGTTCTGCTCTCTGCCTGTCCGTCAATGTCCGGTTCCTGCATGAACGAACGTCCCACCAGCATCTTGGTGCCTAAAGAGAAACGACCGTTGAGCGGCAGGTTAAAAAAGAGGCCGGCACTGGGGGTAAGCTCCGTCAGGTGGTTGCTGTTGGCAATGCCATTTATCCGGATAATAGAGTTGCCGTTTCTGTAGAAAGTGTCCCAACAGGCGAGGTTGCCGAACGATTTGGCTGCCATAGACCTGACACGTAGTCGGCCACCGACTCCCATATAGCGGTTGAGGAAATAGGCTCCTTCGGCATCAGCTACGGTGGCAGGACGGAACTTGACTTGCAAGCCGTTGCCACCGAAGTCAATATCTTTGCCGCTGAGACCGAGCCCCAAGGAGATACTGAAGAAAGACGGGGTGGCGGGGATGCGCTCCGGAGCATGGCGAAGCAGACCCTTTTTCTTGAAAATCATATCGCTCAAGGCGTAAGCCAACTCTGTCGACATGATGCCTATGCCGGCTCCCGACAGCACATCGCTTGTCCAGTGGCGGTTGTGCAGTATGCGCATCATGCCGGTAGTCGTGGCCACCCCATAGCCGGCTACGGAAAACCACGGTGAGCGTGTGCGTCCATACTCCTTGTGCAGGATGGTGGCACCAACGAAAGCAATGGCTGCATGACCCGAAGGCCATGAGTCGTTGGACGATCCGTCAGGTCGTTTCACCGTTGCCGTATTCTTGAGGCCATAGATCAGGCAGGTCGTGATGCCATACGACATGGCGCCACTGACAGCCAGTCGGGGCCAGTCGCTGCGCCCTTCATAGCCGCCCAGTTTCAGCCCGACGGTCATCAGCGGCCCGAAGAAACGCGTGTAGTCGTCAATCCCCGTCTTGACATCAGCAAACAATAGCGAAGACTCCGTGCTTTCCCTGCCGAGAGAAGACGTTGCATCGTTGCCCCAAAGGCCATAGGCATTGGTATTGACAGTTGCAGAAACGATGATCATGAGGAGTAGCAGCCTCTTCATCCTTGCTTTCTCGTTTGATGGTTTGGATTTTGCTGCAAAGGTACTAAAAAAAATTAAATGCGAGCCGACAAACCTTATTTTTTTGTACCTTTGCAGGCCAAACGAAAAGACAAGATGATTTTATATTCCGACGAAGAACTGGCTGAGATACTGAATCAGGACATTTTCCATCTTATTGGCGAGACTGCCGACCAACTGGGGGTGGAGTGCTATGTGGTGGGAGGATATGTGCGTGACATCTTTCTCGAACGGCCTTCCAACGACATTGATGTGGTCGTGGTGGGCAGCGGCATTGAGGTGGCCGGGGAACTGAAGCGGAAACTGGGACGCAAGGCTCATCTCTCCGTGTTCAGGAATTTCGGCACGGCGCAGGTGAAAGTGAGGTCTGCCTCCGGATTTTCCCATGCGGGAGAAGAGATTGAAGTGGAGTTTGTGGGTGCCCGCCGTGAGAG
>CAMWKM010000003.1 GCA_947174835.1 uncultured Prevotella sp. | reverse complement strand
TCGCAGATGTAGCCAAGGCTATGCTGGAGAATGGAATGGACATAGACAAGATTTCCCAATTGACCGGTCTTTCCATTGATGAAATTAGGAACTTACACGGAAAGTCTTAATTCCGTGATTTCATATATCACGTTTTATTTCGTCCCCTATGGCAAAGATGCCGTTTACGATCGTAAACATGATACTTAGCCAGTGTAGACAGCATAGTAACTTTGCCAAGTCAAAGAGCTCATGAAAATATTTGCAGTTGGAATGAACTATCTGCAGCACAATAAAGCGTTGCACGGTACGTTATTAAAAACAGAGGAGCCGGTGATATTTACTAAGGCCGACTCGTCGCTATTGAAGGATGGAAAACCCTTTTTTGTGCCCGATTGGGCTGAACGGATTGATTACGAGGCCGAATTGGTGGTGCGCATCAGCCGTTTGGGTAAAGGTATTCCTGAGCGGTTTGCTCATCGTTATTACGATGCAGTGACGGTCGGTGTAGACTTTACGGCCCGTGACTGGCAGGAGAAAGCACGTAGGAATGGGCTGCCCTGGGAAATCAGTAAAGGGTTTGACGGCTCGGCGGTCATTGGCGAATGGCAGAGTCTCCCCCTGTCTACCGACGGAGAAAGGGACATTCAGAATCTGAATTTCCGTCTTGATATTAACGGGAAAACCGTTCAAGAGGGGTGTACTGCCGATATGTTCTACCGGGTGGACGAACTGATTGCCTATCTCTCGCGGTTCTTTACCTTGAAGACGGGTGACTTGCTGTTCACGGGAACGCCAACAGGCGTGGGGCTGGTTCGGGTGGACGATCATCTGCAGGGCTGGTTGGAAGACCGTAAGGTGCTGGACTTCTATTGTAAATAGACAAACGATATGAAACGACTTTTTGCCATATTGACAGTGATATTTGGACTGGCCGTCTCAGTGTCTGCTCAGGACTTCTTTAATCTGACAGCCGAGGAGGTCCGGATAGATTCTGTGTTGCCCTATTTCCATTTCGAAAAAGATCTGGGAGAGTGCTATGTCGACTCTGTCTATGAGGTCAGTATCGAATATCCTGAGTTTATTGATATGGCTGAAGCCGATGTGCTCCGCTATCAGGAGATTTCCGGTGAGCCTCTGGCCGCCATGCCTATTGTCCGGCAGCATATTGGCGTGGCACAGAAGCGTGGTTGGCTTGATGTGTCGTTTGTACCATTGGTGTATAGGGAGGGTAAATATCAGAAGCTGGTCAGTTTTCGGCTGGCAGTGGTGGCTCATCCTGTGTCAAAAGGTCGTATGACCATAGACGAACCGACAGAAAAACGCTATGCCGATCACTCGGTGTTGGCTACTGGCACTTGGGCCAAAATCAGTGTGTCGGAGACTGGTTTCTATCAGTTGACTGATGCTGTGGTGCGGAAGGCTGGCTTCTCCAATCCTTCGAAAGTGAAGATCTATGGCTATGGCGGTGCTTTGCAGCCCGAGAAACTGACGGGTGACTATTTGACAAAAACCGACGACCTGAAAGAAGTACCTACATGTGTCCTGAACGGACGACGTATATTCTATGCTGTTGCTTCTGTGAATTGGGCTTCGTCGACAGCTACGGTACGCGACCGCAATCCTTATTCCGACAAAGGCTACTACTTCCTAACAGAGAATGACGACGAGGCATTGATGATTGACAGCGCGGATTTTGTCAGCAGTCATTATCCATCGGCCAACGATTACCACTCACACCATGAAATAGACAACTATGCCTGGTATCATGGCGGACGCAACCTTTATGAGGGTGCATTGTTTGGCTCGCAAGTTTCCCGCACCTATAGCCTGCCTGCCTATTCCAATGGTGGCACATTGGTTGTCGCAATGTCGTATAACGGTGTCTGTGAGGCAACGGTGACTGTCAACGACTCGTTGGTGGGCTCCATCAAGACGGCAATTCCCGGTGACAAAAATATAGCAGCAATCAACCGATGGACCTTTAGACTGAACAGTGGATTGCAAGCCTCCAATGAGGTGGTCATCTGTCAGAAGGGGGGCAGTGATATGCGTTTGGACTATATTACAATTATCAGCGATAAGCCCCAACCACAGCCTGACTTGTCTACTGCAACATTGCCTGCACCGGAGTTTGTCTATCGTATTACGAATCAGGATCATCATGCCGATGCCCAGGCCGATATGGTCATCATCATCCCCACGACACAGAAGTTCGTCAGTCAGGCGGAGCGTTTGAAGACCTTGCACGAGACACGTGATGGCATGAAAGTGAATATTGTGCCTGCCGATGAACTTTTTAATGAGTTCTCCAGTGGGACGCCTGACGCCAATGCCTATCGTCGTTATCTGAAGATGCTTTATGACAGGGCTGAGGATGAACAGGCTCTGCCACGCTATCTGTTGCTTTTTGGTGATGGTGCGTGGGATAATCGTATGCTGTCTGAGAACTGGCGCAAAACGTCACCTGATGATTTCCTGCTTTGTTACGAGAGTGAGAACTCGTTCAGTGAGGTGAGTTGCTATGTCACCGATGACTATTTCTGTCTGCTTGACGATGGAGAGGGTGGCAATGTGCTGTCGGATAAGTTCGATGTTGCCGTTGGTCGTCTGCCGGCCCGTAACCTTGATGAGGCCAAGATATTGATTGACAAGATTGAGGCTTACTATAACAACGATCAGGCTGGTGCTTGGCAGAATGTCGTATGCTTCATGGCCGATGACGGCGATGGCAACCTGCACATGAACGATGCAGAAGCGGTATATAAAAGTGTGTCAGCGGTCTATCCTGCCTATCAGTACAAGAAGATATACTGGGATGCTTATACGAGGGAGGCATCGTCAACGGGCTATAGTTTTCCGGATGCGACCCGACTTATCAGGCAGCAGATGCAGTCGGGAGCCCTTATCATGAACTATACTGGTCATGGCGCACCCTATTGTCTGTCGTATGAACAGGTAATCCAATTGTCTGACTTTGCCGTACCCACATTGATGCGACTGCCTCTGTGGTTGACTGCTGCGTGCGATGTCATGCCTTTTGATGGTCAGGAGGAGAATATTGGTGAGACGGCCATGATGAACAAAAGCGGCGGTGCCATCGCTTTCTTTGGAACCACGCGCACGGTCTATTCTTCTTACAATCGCCTCATGAATCAGATATATATGGCCAACGTACTGGGATCGACCAATGGCAAGCGCAATTCGATAGGTGAGGCTGCTCGTCTTTCAAAGAACAGTTTTTCGGCAGGTACTTCTTCTATGCTGATCAATAAACTGCAATTTACGTTGCTGGGCGATCCGGCCTTGGTGCTGAAGGCTCCAACTTTGCAGGCAGTTATTGATAGTATCGATGGCAAGGCTGTAGGAGAGGACATACGGGCCTTGCCGGCTGGATCCAATGCCCGGGTCAGTGGTCATGTGGTCGGATTGGATGACTTCCACGGGGTGGCAACGCTTACTGTCTACGATGTGGAAGAGACAATCGTTGGTCATAAGTACGACGCTGAAGCAACATCACCCATTACTTTTAAGGATCGTCCCAATGTCATCTATGTGGGTAACGACAGCATTCGTGACAGCCGTTTTTCGTTTTCTTTTGCCGTTCCTAAGGATGTCAGCTATTCTAATGGGAGGGGTCTGATGAGTATCTATGTGGTGAACGATGAGAAGACACTGGAGGGGCATGGTAAATATGGGGACTTCACCCTTTCGGGTACGGCGGACATCAATAATGATGGCATAGGCCCGTCGATCTATTGCTATCTGAATAGCGAGTCGTTTACTAATGGCGGCAAGGTAAATTCCACTCCCTACTTCGTGGCGCGTTTGACCGACAACGACGGCATCAATGCAGCCGGCAGTGGTATTGGACATGATTTGGAACTGATTATTGACGGCCAGATGAGCCGCACTTATAACTTGAATGAATATTTCAAGTATGAGTTCGGTGACTATCATAATGGTACGGTAGGCTTTAGCATCCCCGCTCTGCCTGAGGGTCAGCACAAATTGCTGTTCCGTGCTTGGGATGTGCTGAACAATTCCTCTACGGCTGAACTGACTTTCATTGTCGACCCGAAACTGGAACCGACACTTATCAATGTCTTCTGCACCAATAATCCCGCAGAAGATATCGCTCGCTTCGTTATCAACCACGACCGTGCGGGCAGTCAGATGGATGTGATTCTGGAAATCTTTGATACCTCTGGACGTAAGCTGTGGGAGAAGAGAGAATCGGGTGTACCTACCGACCATACATATATGATAGACTGGGATCTTTGTGTCGGCAATGGTTCCCGACTGCATACAGGTATTTACCTTTACCGTGTATTGATCAGTAACAACGGTAGCACACAGGCCACAAAAGCCAAGAAATTGATTGTAGTAGGCAATAAATAGACAGTTCTTGCGTTTTCTATGATGATGAAACAGAATATAAACAGATTATTTTTTGCCTTTTGCCTATGGCAGTTCATTGTAGGCATAGCTGAGGCTCAGAACTATAAACTCAATACGTTCAACCCAGTGGAGCATGCCATTATCTCACAGACCATTGCTCCCGATGCCCGTGCTGCTGGTATGGGTGATGTGGGTGCGGCTACTGATCCTGATGTGAACTCACAATATTGGAATTTGGCTAAGTATCCTTTCTGCATCAGCAGGGCTGGTATATCGCTTAACTATACCCCTTGGTTGCGTCAGTTGGTCAACGACATCGACTTGGCTTATCTGGCCGGTTACTATCGTATCGGTGACTATGGTGCTTTGTCAGGCTCACTGCGTTACTTTTCGCTGGGTGATGTCTATACCGATGCTGCCGGTGAAGACGAATCGACCATCGTGAAGCCATACGAGATGTCACTTGATGTGGCCTATTCACGTATGCTGAGCGAACACTTCTCTCTGGGTGTTGGTCTGAGGTGGATCTATAGTGATCTGCGCTACGATTATTCGGAAGATTCGAAGCCGGCTTCTGCCTTTGCAGCCGATATTGCTATGTACTATAACAATTATATGATGCTGGGCAGTCGCGAGTGTCAGTTGGGACTTGGTCTTGCAGCCACCAATATAGGTAGCAAGATATCCTATTATGGCGATGAGGAGAGCCAGTTTATTCCTGCCAACCTGCGTCTGGGTGCTTCGCTGATGATTCCGCTTGATGAGTACAACCGTTTCAGCATTGCCGCTGATGCTAATAAACTGTTGGTGCCTACCGTACCGATGCAGATGGAGGATGAGTCGAACTCCGACTATCAGGATCGTGTACGTCGTGAGTATTCCGACATGAGTAGTATCAAAGGTATCTTTACCAGTTTCAGCGATGCTCCTGGCGGGTTTAAGGAGGAGATGGAGGAGATACAGTGGAGTATAGGTGCTGAATATATCTATCACGATCAGTTCTCGCTACGTGCCGGCTATCATCATGAGGCGGAGTCCAAGGGTAACCGTAAATACTTTACCGTAGGTGGGGGCTTTCGTATGAATGTGTTCTCGCTTGATGTGGGATATGTCATTTCGACGGCACAGAGCAATCCGCTTGATCAGACACTGCGTTTTACCCTTGCTTTCGATATGGATGGCATAAAGGATCTGTTTAAGAGATAAGAAAGAACTTAAGAAGTGATGAGTGTACGTGTTGGTTTTGGCTATGATGTTCACCAGTTGGTAGAAGGTCGCGAGCTATGGATGGGTGGCATTAAATTGGAACATTCTTTGGGACTATTGGGGCATAGCGATGCCGATGTGCTGATTCATGCTATTTGCGATGCCATCCTTGGAGCAGCCAATATGCGGGATATCGGCTACCACTTTCCTGATACCTCTGCCGAGACTGATGGGATGGATAGCAAGATTATTTTGAAGAAGACCATTGAACTTATCGCAACCAAGGGGTATCGTCTGGGTAATATTGATGCAACCATTTGTGCCGAGAAACCTAAAATGAATCCCCATATTCCATGTATGCAACAGACAATGGCTGAGGTTATCGGATGCGACCCCGACCAGATTTCTATCAAGGCTACCACAACCGAAAAGCTTGGTTTCACTGGGCGTCAGGAAGGTATCAGTGCCTATGCTGTTGCTCTTTTGGAGAAAGTAACTGATTGATTTATTATCAATATAAAAAGTTCGCTGCAACTCTCACGAGCTACAGCGAAACAAGCCTATGTTTAACTAAAAATCCTTTTTTGTTCAAGAAATTTTCAGTCCAATAGGACTAAAAATTTGAAAGTTTAAAAGGGAGCTTCACAGCGACCTCCTGTTATCCTACAGTTGAAAACTTTCTTTTTTTACCAATAACTAAAAACCTAAAACTATAAATATTACTACTAACCTAAAACAATCTCTGAATCTTTTGACGATGCAAAGGTATGACGATTTCCTGATTTTAACAAGAATCTTTGCTGATTAAGTACGTAAAGATGTTTCATTCTTGATGCAAATCAATCCTTTGTGTTCGCGAACAATAAAATTATCAATTCTTGTCTTTCATTTCTCGTTTATTCTTTGTACCTTTGCCAAAGCAATGAAAGTTCTCATTATTAACACGAGCGAACGACAGGGTGGAGCGGCTGTGGCTGCCAACCGCTTGACAGAGGCACTGATCAACAATGGTGTGAAGGCAAAAATGCTGGTGCGTAACTCTGAGCGGGCCGAGGGACGGCCGTCGTCGCTCTATGTCTCTTCTACGGGTGGCTTGTTGCAAAAAAAGTGGTACTTTCTCTATGAACGATTGATCATCTGGTTGTGCAATCGTTTTTCTCGTACTAATCTATTTAAGGTGTCTATTGCCAATGTGGGCATTGATATAACCGATACACACGAGTTTCGTGAGGCCGATGTCATTCATCTGCATTGGGTCAATCAGGGTTTCCTGTCGTTGAAGGGCATTGAAAAGATTCTGCAGAGCGGTAAACCGGTAGTTTGGACGATGCATGATATGTGGGAGGCCACGGCTATCTGTCATCATGCTTATGAGTGTCGTCGCTTCGAACAGGTATGTATGGATTGCCCGCTGTTGAAACATCCGTCTCATGGTGACTTGTCGAACCGTGTGTTCCATCGTAAACAACGGCTGTTGACTGCCGCTGGTAATCTGACCTTCGTGGCCGTCAGCGAGTGGTTGGCAGATAAGGCACGCAGCAGTGCACTTATCGGACGGTTGCCAATCAAGGTAATTCCTAATGCCATTTCATTATCAAGGTTCAAGGCTATTGACCGTATAGATGCTCGCACGGCTCTGGATGTGAACGAGCCTCATGTATTAACTTTTGGTGCAGCCCGCATTGATGATCCTATCAAGGGGTTTAGTTATCTGGTGGAAGCACTGCATCTACTCATAGATAATGGACGTTTGGATAAAAACGATGTGCGTCTGCTCTTGTTCGGTGACGTGCGTAACCCGGAGGCTCTTTGTCAGTTGCCGGTACCCTATACTCATTTGGGCTATTTGGACGATGAAGATCGGCTGTCGCTGGTCTATTCCGCATCTGATGCTACTATCTCGTCGTCGCTTTACGAGACCTTTGGTCAGACACTTATTGAGGCGATGGCTTGCGGCAGCATTCCTGTATCGTTCAGTGGTAGTGGTCAGGCTGACATCATCACCCATCTGAAGAATGGTTATCTGGCCGATCGTCTTTCTGCCGAGAGTCTGGCTGATGGTATCCTGTGGGTTCTCAAACATCCCATTCCTGCACGGGAACTGCGGCGCAGCGTCAGTCGTCGCTATGCCGAAAGTGTGGTGGCTAACCGATATGTGGAACTTTACGATCAATTGTTGGGAGGGAAGTTGTTATGATACGATTCACGGTTGTCACCATCACCTATAATGCTGAGGCAGTGTTGGAACGGACGCTGCAGAGTGTGCTTAGGCAGACCTATGGAGGAGTGGAGCATCTGATTATTGATGGGGCATCAACCGATGCCACGATGGCGATGGCCGATGCCTATAAGCAGCAATCTGACGAATCGGAGGTGGGGCATAAGGTCATTATCAAGTCGGAGCCCGACCACGGTATCTATGATGCGATGAACAAAGGATTGACACAGGCCTCAGGCGATTATATCGTCTATATGAATGCCGGTGACTTTTTTCCGCAGGACGATACACTTGAACAGATCGTACGTCATTGCCGACTTACGGAAAGTCCGTCAGACGAACTGCCTGGTGTGCTCTATGGACTGACGAATATTGTGGATAACGACGGGCGTTTTCTGTATCCCCGCCGCTTGCAGCCACCGATCAAGTTGACTTGGCGCTCGTTTCGTCATGGTATGCTGGTGTGCCACCAAGCCTTTTATGCTCGTACTGATATTGCCAAGAATCTGCAATATGATAACCGTTACCGCTTTTCGGCTGATGTCGACTGGTGTATCCGCGTCATGCGTGAAACCGAGCGTATGGGCCTTTCTTTATATAATATAGGTATGGTAGTGGCTAATTATACCAAAGAAGGAGCCACCACGCAGAACCACCGCGCCTCGCTGAAGGAGCGGTTCAATGTGATGCGACGCCATTATGGCCTATTGTCAACTTTACTGATGCACGTCTGGTTTGTGGTGCGTATGTTTGTCAAAACGCACTGAGTGTCTCCCTGATAAAGACGAGCAGAGAAATTTGAATATGATGAAACTATCTTTTAATTTGGAGTATAAGACTGGGTTCGGTGAGCAACTGGTATTGAATATGATGGGTGATACCGTGACCGCTTATGCCATGTCGACGCTCGACGGACAGAACTGGTCGGTGGATATCCCCTGTAATAAACCCAGTGGATCCAGTCTGGATTATTATTATAGTGTGGTGTGTGGCGATAAAGAAGTACGCCATGAGTGGCTGGTAGAACCGCATCGGTTGGAACTGGCTGCCGTGAAGGGTACTCGTTATATAGTCTATGACTACTGGATCGACACGCCAGAGGACAGTTATATGTATTCATCGGCTTTCACCGATTGTGTGATGGCTCGCCAACGCCAGATGAGTACGGAGACGGAATATCAGTGTACTATCCGATTGAAAGTGCGTGCTCCTCAGTTGCGCAGTGACGAACGGCTGGCTTTGGTCGGCTCGTCCGATTATCTGGGCAATTGGGATTGCGCCAAGGCATTGCCTATGGTTGAGCATGAGTGTCACGAATGGGTGGTCAGCCTTAATGCAGACCGTCTGACTGATGTGACGGAGTTCAAGTTTATCATTCTCCATCCGCAGTTTGCCCCTATCTGGGAGAATGGTCAGAACCGTGTACTGACTAAGCCTGTCATGAAACAGGGCGAGGTGATTGTCTTCGAGTTACAGCAGGCCGGATTCTCTATTCCACAGTGGAAGGGTGCCGGCACCGTTATACCCGTCTTTTCGCTTCGCAGTGAAGGCAGTTTCGGTGTGGGTGACTTTGGCGATTTGGCAATGATGGTTGATTGGTGTGCCAAGACCAATCAGAGTGTATTGCAGATTCTGCCTATTAACGATACGATAAGTACCCATACTTGGCAGGATTCCTATCCTTATAACAGCATCAGCATCTATGCCCTGCATCCCCAGTACACGGACTTGCGTCAGTTGCCGGTTATGAAGGATGAAGGTCTACGCTGCCAGTTTGAGGCGCTGCGTCAGGAGTTGAATGCTTTGCCGCAGATTGACTACGAACGGATGATTGCGGCTAAGATGAACTATCTGCGGGTGATCTTCAAACAAGAATGGAATAGTGTTAAGCGTCGTGAAACTTATAAGAAGTTTTTCGAGAACAATAAAATATGGCTGGAGTCTTATGCCCGGTTTTGTGTGAACCGCGATACCTATGGTACAGCCGATTTCCGCCAGTGGCCGGAAAGTCAGCGACCGGTAGCTAAAAGGTTGCAGCCGCAGATTGACTTCTGGTATTTCGTGCAGTATAACCTTGACCAGCAGATGCGAGCAGCCCATGAACGTGCTCGTCAGCAACGTGTCATCCTGAAGGGTGACATCCCCATTGGGGTCAGCCGTGACGGTGTGGAGGCTTGGATGGAGCCGCGCTACTTTAACTTGAACGGTCAGGCCGGTGCACCGCCCGATCCTTTTTCTACCGATGGTCAGAATTGGGGCTTTCCTACTTACAACTGGGATGAGATGTTGTCCGATGGTTGTTCGTGGTGGGTGCGTCGTTTCCGCAAGATGGCAGAGTATTTCGATGCCTATCGGATTGACCACGTGTTGGGCTTTTTCCGCATTTGGGAGATACCTGTGCCGGAGAAGTCGGGGCTGAAAGGACAGTTCAGTCCGGCCTTGGGTATGAGCCGCGAGGAGATTGAAGCATACGGCATCTATGGCCATGATGATTTGTTTCTCGTTGATCATAAGCGTAGCGATCGCTGGCATCCGCGTATTGCCGTGCAGTATCAAGAGGCTTACGAACGGCTCAATGATGGTGAAAAGGATGCTTTTAACCGTCTATATAACGACTATTTCTATCGTCGCAATAATCAGTTTTGGTACAATGGGGCGATGAAGAAACTGCCTCGTCTGACTCAGGCCACCCGTATGTTGGTTTGTGCTGAGGACTTGGGCATGGTGCCCGACTGTGTGCCTTGGGTGATGAACGAACTGCGCATTCTCTCGCTTGAGATCCAGTCGATGCCGAAGGATCCCGGTGTGCGCTTCGGGCAATTGCAACGCAATCCCTATCGTTCGGTGTGTACCATTTCCACTCACGATATGTCAACGCTTCGCCAGTGGTGGGACGAGGACGAGGAGCGTACGCAGGACTATTTCAACAACGAACTGCATTGCAGTGGTGTGGCTCCTCACCCTATGCCGGGTTGGCTCTGCAAGGAGGTGGTGGCTCGCCATTTGATGTCGCCCTCCATGCTCTGTTTGTTGTCGTTACAGGACTGGCTTTCCATCGACGAGCAGTTGCGTCTGCCTGATGAGAATGGCGAGCGCATCAATATTCCTGCCAATCCACGTCATTATTGGCGCTATCGTATGCACTTGACCATTGAACAACTGATGCAGGCTGATGACTTCAATCGCGAAGTAATGATATTGATTCAGCAAGGAAACAGATAAAAAGAAAGAGGGTCAGCACGACCCTCTTTCTTTATTTCTTCCCTTGTTTCTTCGACCATTTGACGAGTCGCTTGTACTCTTTCTTGGTCAGTCGCATAAAGGAACCATGTTGCGGTGCCGTGACACCTTGTATGTCGACAGGGTCATGGAAGTTGCGTAGGTTCTCGTCAGCCTTGCAGATTCGGTAGTGCCTCGGGCGATCGCTGTATTGGATATAAGCCACGCGCCATGTAGAGTCACCTATCAACTGGAAGGCACTTGAACCCTCGCAGTTCTTTTTGCCCTCAAACGACACATAGTCGTCCTCGTCAGGCTCGCCCCAGCCATACGACAGATGGTCGCTGATAGCAGTGAATATGCCTCGCTTACCACCCTCTTTCTTGATGAGCATGTGGTACTTGCCGTCAGCCAGTAGGTTGATGTCGGCATCGATAGTGGCATAGCCCCAGTCGAACAGAAGCTTGGGTTGCGTCAGTTTAGTGAAAGTCTTGTCGGCATAGGAATAGTACATACGGTCGTAACCTTCCTCCGGGCGGTTCAGCATTGAGTAATAGATGAAGTAGCCCCCCTTGTCGCCATTTTCCCATACATAGTCAGGATCCCAGAATATCTGCGGTGCCCATACGCGGTTGATGGTCGACCATTCCTTGTAGACGCTCTTATCATTGGGATTGCTGAAGATCTCAGTGCCTTTGCGATAGTCGAAACTGACACTGGTCCAGTGGATGAGATCGTCGCTTTTTAGCAGGTCAATGCCGTAATTGTCCCATTCACTTTGTTTGCCAAGGGCTTTGGTCATCGAGTTGTTCATATCGGTGGTTACCATTACATAGCCCTTGCCGTCCCATGAACGGCAGATGAAGGCATCGCGTTGGCCCCCCTCAATGCGGGCGTGCTCCTTGGGATCCATGATGGGGCCACCGCCCAATATGTCCTCATAGTGATAGCCGTCACGGCTCACGGCATAGGCCGTCCACTGCCCCTTGTCACTCATGTGGCAGTACAGATAGCCATAGTCGCCTTTCTGTGGGTTCTGTGCATTGACGGCCAGTGTGGCGATCATGGCCAATAACAGGGAAAACTTTCTTTTCATTTCCTTTATATCTATTTCTCGGTTTCAGGTGCTTCACCGATAAGATCCATGAACTCATCGAGTTTGGGCGTGATGATAATCTGTGTGCGGCGGTTGCGCTGCCTGCCCAGTTCTGTGTTGTTGCTCTGTAAGGGGTTGTACTCACCACGGCCACCGGCGGTCAGACGCTTCGGGTCGACGCCATACTTTGTCTGGAGTTCCTGCACCACGCTGCTGGCACGTAGACAAGAGAGATCCCAGTTGTTACGTATGTTCTGACGCGAAATGGGCACGTTGTCGGTGTTACCCTCAATGAGCACATCATAGTCCTTGTAGTCTGTGATAATCTTGGCAATCTTCGACAGGGTTTCCGATGCGCGGTCGTTGATCTCGTATGAGCCGCTTTTGTAGAGCATATTGTCGGCCAATGAAATGTAGACCACCCCTTTCAGCACCTGCACATCTACTTCCTTCAGTTCCTCTTTTGAGAGTGAGCGGGTCAGATTGTTGGTAAGTACCATATTCAGTGAATCGCTCTTCGACTTTACCTCAACCAGATGACGGATATACTGGTTCGATTCGTTGATCTGGTCAACCAGTTTCTCTATCGACACATTGTTCTGTGAAGCGTTCGAGAGACTTTTGTCCAGCGATTCCTGCAATTTAGCGTAAGCGGCCTTCTGCTCCGCAATGGCTTTTTTCTGGGCGGCCAACTGTTCTTCTAAAGAAGTGATACGGGCGTTCTTACCGGCTAAGTCCTCCTTTGTTGTCTGTAGATTCGAAGTCAGTGATTTATTCTCATCACGGCAACTGGCCAGTTCTTTCTTGCTTGCACAACTGCTTAGCAGCATAGCTGCCAAGGCAGCAATAAAATACGTTTTTCTTTTCATGACTCTTTTCTTTGTTAATGATTCATTTTGGATGCAAAATTACTGATATGATGCAAAAAACAGCGAAAAGTAAAAAGGAATTAGGGTAATTTAACCACTGCATATCTCTTTTTGGGATTCATTTAAATAGAATCATTCACAGAGGGGTTTTTAGTCGTCCTTTCTGTCAGAGAGATATATTCTCGAAAGGATGCCTTTTTAGGGGTCAAAAGATAATCAAATGGGGGGTGTATAAAAATTGATTATCAAATGGTCGGCATTTGATAATCAAATGACTTGAAAAAGATAATCAAATGGCGAGCAAAAGATAATCAAATGGAAGTGAAAAGATTATCAAACCGAAGTCAAAAGATAATCAAATCGCGACCAAAAGATAATCGAAGAAAATGATTGAGTAACAGAAAGGATATTTTTCTGCTTAATAGCATCATATATAAATATCAAGGTACGCGCGTATTTCGTGCTATTACAATGGGCTTTTAGATTGAATAAAATGTTTTAAAATTATAGTAAGAATCATCCAAATCTCTTAGTAGGAGATACTTAATTTGGTTGCAAAGATACGAATAATTTCTGAATTACAGCATTTTATCAATCTTTTTTTCTTAGATTGTGACAAAACAAATCTATGAAAGTAGAGAATTGTTTAGCAAATTTAATATGCTTTTTGTTTTAAGTGCTTAATAATTAATATATTACTTGTAATCCAAATCTCCTACTAAGAGATTTGGATGAGTAAATAAAATTGCACTTTTAGGAATATGATATTTTTTGAATTGTTGTCCGTTGCGTTCGAAAGCTTCTTTTATGGAGTTTTGCTCGCTGCCGTTACCATTGCAATTATGTATTTTGTTTTGCAGATGATAAGTAAAACCTGTGTTAAGACCATTCCGTTTTATATTTCGATGGCAGTCTTGGCCGTTTTGCTTGTCGTTCAAGATACATTTCTCATTGCAGCATTCAAAGCGAACGATATGGTTTCTGCTGCAGAGATACTTATTCAGCAACAAATAGGAGCGTACAGCCAAGCCTTGAACATCGAAGAAGTTCAGAATGTGCTTGACATAGTTGTTCGGGAAGTTCCGCTCTTGGGTGTTTTTGTGAACATAACTAATGTACAGGTTGACAATGCTCAAGACCTTGCGACAGAAATGGCTGTGGTACTACATGACTATCTGAATGCTTATATTTGGAGACGTATAGGCTGGTGCAGTGTCTTTATTGTTGTTGCTGTACTCATTACTTTTTTTGCCGACAAACGGAATATAAAGGCAAACTCGTCAACAGGCAGACGTGCAACCGTCCGCACTTCAGACCGTCATCTTGGACGTGGTGGCAGGCGACATCGTTTTTAATTTCATTTGTACCTATTAATTATTATAATAAATATTACGATTTATGACAACAAGCTATTGTAACACCAACCATATCCTGATAGGATTAGGCGGTACTGGAGGCAAAATCCTGCGTGCTTTCAAAATGCGTATGTTTGAAGAGTTCCCCGACGTGAAGGAAAGAGAGAAACAGTCCGTCTCTTTGCTCTATGTGGACTCTACCAAGGAAATGATGCCGAAAGATGGTAGGCCACGTGCTGATTTCCGTGTGATGGGTCAGGATGCGTCTTTTACCAATGATGAGTTTCTTTTCATCAAGGGCAACGATGTCGGTCATGTTCTTGATCACATAGACAATTATCCATCAGTCAAAGGGATTGTTCAAAATGCCTCTGCGGTGAAATCGGCTATCGGTAACTTGGGCGAGGCCGCAGGCCAGATGCGTCGTGCCGGCCGCCTGCTTTTTGCCAGCAATGCCGTTGCATTTGTCAATGCGTTGCAAAACGCCTTTGCCCGTTGTTCCTCGAAATCGGGTAATCAATCTGCGCTATATATTCATATCTTTGCAGGCCTGAGCGGTGGCACGGGTTCTGGCTCCATCATTGATGCTATCGTGCAGGCACGTAAACTCTATAAGGATGCCGTCATCAGTGTCTATGCAATGGTTCCGGAAATGAATCTGCCCAAGGCGAACATGGATCAGGGGCGCTACTACCAGAACGGCTATGCAGCCATCAACGAGTTGAACGCGCTCCAAGCCGGCAGGTATGTGCCACACGATGTGACGGGTGCGGGAGCACAGGCGGATGTTTGGTCTGCCAAGGTACACGGTGTAGCGGATGGAATCACCCTCTATAGTAACGTGAACGACAATGGGCAAAGCATCAATTCGCTTGAAGAGCTTCCGAAAGTGGTTAGCGACTATGTGTTTGCGCGTGTGTTCCTCATCAATGCTCAAAACAAAGTATGTGAAGACATTATTCGTGGTTACAACTTTGAAAACATGAATAATTTCGAGGTTGAGTACGATGAATTGGGCGATGTGTCGGACGGAAATGCCGAACCGCTCATTGCCCGCACAAAGAAAGTGAATTCTTTCGGTATCAAGCGTGTGATGTACCCAGAACTGAGAGTCCTGAAGCACATTACCTATACCGTCGGTGAGAGCATCCTCCTCCAATTCAAGTACAACAACTGGCGCGAGGACATGGGCTTTGTCAACGAGGAGGCGAACAAGGATTACCGCGAGCTTTACCTGAACGACAAGAACCTGCAGAAGTGGATGCTTGATGACGACCATCTGACCCTGGATACGAAAATCCTTCCAAACGACAAGGATCATCCGAGCATCGATACCTACTGGCACGACAAGGCCTTGGGCTATGCCAACGATGAGAGCGTGAAGAAGGCATCGTGCCCGCTCAACGAACTCGACTCCCTGTTAGGTGAGGAGTTTTATGCCAAGCAGTTCCGCGGCGTGGGCGTCGAGACCTACTACCGTGACAAGGTCAAGGCCATTCCCGACATGGTCCGCGAAATCCGACATGGTATTGAGCAGGAACTGTACGAACGCTGGGAGTCGGGCGACATCAGTATTGTTGAACTGCAGAAGGTGTCCAAACTGCTGATAGAGAAGGTCACGGAAATCCGCACCCATATAGAGGATGAGATCAAGAAGACGGACGAGGACATTGATGCCATCAGTAATGACTGCCATGCCAATGTCTCGGAATGGAGCGATCTGAACCTGCTGCAGCGCATTGCCAATGTGGGTAACCGCATCTATGCCCGTCACCAGACCGACCTCGGTGACCTCTACACGGCCCGCACGATGGCCGTTGCTCTCCAGTTTGCCAAGTCGCTCGCGCTGAAGCTGCTGAACGAGATACAGAACATGGACGCGGACATTAGCGCATTCTCGGAGGTGATCAACAAGGCCATCACCGATACCGAAGCGCTCATCAGTGCGCAGCAGAAGGTCAACAAGGGTCTTGAGGACCTGCGCGGTGCCATCGTTGAGGTCAGTGAGGAAGAGACGATGCAGGAGTTCGAGGTTGAGTTGAAGTTGGACAAGATGGAAATGCCCGGCATTGCCACGCAGCTTCGCCGTGAGATCCTCCCGAAGACTCCGTTCGTCAACTTCGGCCGTTTGGCAGCAGACATCAGCATAGACGACATCCGCGATGCCTTCGACCTCCGTCTGACGGACATCGTCAGGGCCAAGCACAACGAGAAAGCCGACAGCGACAAGAAGGTACTGGGCATGAACATCATAACCCAGCTGCAGCAGAAGCTCCAGACCGAGGAGGATATCAAGGGCTTCGCATATAAGATCGTTCAGCAAAGCGGTGTCTATCTCCGGCTCAACAACGACGAGATACAGTTGCATGTGCGCAACAACGAGGGAGACCGATCGCCCTCGAACCCTGCCAGCATCAACAAAAAGGCAATTCTCGTGTCGATACCCAAGCCGAAGACTGACAGCCAGAAAGCCTTTGCGGATAAGTTAGAGAATGCGTTCAAGGCTTCTTTTGAGCAGGGAACGGCCATTACGACCCTTGCTTTTGACATGAGCAGCCCTCGCGAGAACGAACTGAGCATCGTGACGATAAGCTATTGCTATCCGATGCGCTGTGCCGATTGGCTGAAGAGCTACAAGGAGAAGTATGAGAGATTCCTCAATACCGGCAACAAGCTGACCGACCGCAACAATGCGATATTGCTGCATACGGAGGGCGACGGATCAACTCTCCCATCGCTGTTCGTCGTGGATCATCGTACTCATACTGCTCCTGTGGGGTGTGTCGGCACGGAAAGCCTGCCCGGTGGTAGTATGCCACAGTCGCAGGGAGGTATTGTACCTCCTCCGCCCCCACCACCATTGAGCTTGCAAATGTTTGTCTTTATCGGGGGACAGCAGTACGGACCTTACGATTATCCGACATTGCAGAAGTTGGTTCCTACGGGACAACTTACTCCCCAGACGTTGGTATGGAAACAAGGTATGGCCGCATGGACACCGGCAGAACAAGTTCCTGAGTTACAATCGCTCTTTGCTCCGGCAACACCTCCACCGCCACAGACACCTGGTATGCCGCCTTCCATTCCGTCTATGCCACCGATGCCCGGTGCATAAACGTGGAGAACAAACAATTAACAGAATTATCACTTATACACATTATTATTATATGGGAAAAACATCTCGTGATGCGGGACGATTCAAGTATGGAGTGTGCTTGAATGATGAGTGCCCGATGTGCAAGTCAAAGAAAGTACAGCAGATTCCAATGCGTAAAGAACTTGTCTGTTCGGAATGCGGCAAGCCGTTGCGTGAATCGGCTCCACCCGATCCACCGCGTTGGGGTGCGATAGCGGTCGTTGCTGTCATTGTTATCATTGCTGCCGCTGTGCTGTGGCTTACGGGTGCCTTTGGTGGCGGTGCAAACGATTCGACAATAGTACCTTCCGATTCGATTAGCATAGACTCAATAGGTAAGGGAGTACAGGATTCTGTGAAAAACAATGATGCACAGTTAGAAACAGAACAGGCAAAGTTGGAAGCAGAGAAGGAAAAAGTAAAGGCTGAAACAGAGAAAACCAAAGTTGAAGTTCAGAAGGAAAAGCCCCAAACTCCTTCGACTCCTGTTCCACCTTCTCGTCCTACTCAGTCTTCCAGTGGAACTCTCTCCCTCAGTTATGGTACATACACAGGAGCCGTCAAAGACGGTTATCCCAATGGTCAAGGCCGTTTGGTGTACAAGACCACCCGTCAGATTAGCAAGTACGATTCCAAAGGACGTACTGCTCAACCGGGAGACTATGTGCAAGGTGAGTTTGTCAATGGTTTTATAACGATTGGTAAACATTACAATGCTCAGGGTGAACTTCTCGGAACTATCAATGCCGGTGCTCCTGACGGTGTTTATGAATCAAAATAGCAAATATATGAATCGGTGCAAACTGATCCTGCTTGTGATGTGCTTTCCTTGTCTGACCCTTTTAGGGCAGACAAGGAATGGTGCATTGCATTTGTTTCATGACGAGATGAAAACGAACTATCCGTCTGTCGTTTATGATTTTCTGGAGCGTTATCTTTACACTGTCAGCAATTCTACGGATGGTTTTATGCTGAAACAGCAAATGGCAGACGATAAGGTCTTCGTCACGTCGGGTAGTCTTAGCAATATCAAACGTGTCTCTCCGAATACTCCTTTCTCCCTTTTGCGTCACGAGGATGCTGCTTACGATGTCAGTTGGACGGATGAGTCGGGTAACATTCTGTTGGGGCTTCAGTTTCCGATCAAATATGAACTCTTGTTGGGACAGCCCAAGGTGGACATAGAAAAGACTATGCCCAAACTGTTGGAAATGTATAGTTCTTCTTTCGAAGCGAGGAATCTTGCTTCGTCTTATGAAGCATTATCTGATGGTTACTTCAGTTCTTCCCCCGTTGTTAAATTTTATGTAGAGAGTCTCACTACTGCTACCTATTATCAGAAAGGAACTGGCGAGACTATGATTCCTGTGTTCTCTTCCAAGCAAAAATGGTATTCGTCCGCAAATCTGTTTCAAGGATTGATAGCTGATATTGCCGATTATCGCTTGTATGTGGAGCAGAATCTATATGGTTTCAATCAACAGACCTATACCGTTCCTCTTGCCAGGTGGCTGAACTATTGTAAGGAGAATAATCTCACTGTTTATTATGCCATAGAGGATGAAAGAGAAGACGGCCTGAAAGCCTTGCTTATTGCCCAAAACCGAGATCTCGGTTTTAACCATCTCTTGTCGATTGTCATTCCCGATAACTTTACGGAGAAGAAGAATGCGGTATTGAAAGCCAAACTTAATGCTTTCATCCCGACAGACAATGTGAAAGATCTTTATCAGCAATACGTAAATAAACCTAAGAAGCAATTATGAAACTAAACATCTCATGCTTCGTCTTCTTGTTCTTGTGTGTGCTTACGGTAAATGCACAAGAGTTGTCGACTGCCGACGCAATGAAGACAATCAATCAAATCAAACTGGATACTTGTTATGTGTACGCAGACTGCACGTCCACGAGGAGTGCCGAAGATGCTTATAAGAATGCAGAGGCTTTGCTCTATTTGGAAATACAGAATTGGCTTGAGAGCCAAAAGCAAACCGGTGTTACGGGAGCTATTGTGCCTACCAATGATGAATGTCTGCGCATTCAAACTACGCGGGGCAAAATGTTCAGGGCTTTTGTCTATGTAGATAAGAACAAAATAATTCCTTACCGTAAGACGGAAAAAACTATGGTAGTGGAACGTGAAACGGTAGAGCCTGTTTTGGGAAAGACAGAGAAAACAGGAAAAAGGAAAAAAGAAAAAGCAGAACAGGTCGTGGAAACTCAAATAGAACCTATTTATATGCCTACTGCTTTTGAGCAGCAGATGCTGCAAGTGAAGAAGGCAGGGGAGATAGAGGCTTTTGTGAAGTCGGATGGCATAGAGAAGTTTGGCAAATATAAAGACCGCCCGCAAACCGGGGTCTATTATCTGTTGGTGTACAATCCGGCTGGCGAGGTGCCTGCCTGTCTTAAGTTTGATGAAGGAGCCATTACCAACGTCTCGACGGGAAACGTCGATACTTTTGACAATTACAAGGGGTGTGGAGCATATTGGTTTATTGTTAAATGATGAAAACATATAATAGAACGATGAAAAAGATATTGATGTTATTATCGTTAGTCGGATTCGCTATTTCCGCGAATGCCGGCGATGTTGTTACCGTCACCATTTCCGATGGTGTGGAAGACCCAAGTGTAAAAGCTAAGATGGAACGGCAGATTTCCACTCTATTTACAGAGGCGAATGCCGCTCACGAGGCACAGCGTGCAATGAATTATGCATCTTTGGGTGTGAGCGACGAAGTGCAGACGAGTCTTGCCATGCTGTGGGATAACTCCCCTTTCGTGTGTCTTGATACGGAGATTGTAGAACGATGCCTATCCACTTCGTCCGGTTATCAGGTTCGCAACTTGCCGTTGCAACTTGTCGAAGCAGAGGAGGGCGACGACTATCAGGAGGCTGTCGTCAATTTCGACGCGCAGGGAAATATGACCAGTTTCCGTCTTGCCATCAGTACTAATCTCTATATGAATGTTATCAAGAGTAATATAGAGTTGGTTGACCTGCGTCGTCGACAGCTTATTCTTGATTATGTGGAACAGTTTCGCACTGCTTACAACCAAAAGGATTCTGAATTTCTGGAAGCTATTTTCAGCGACGATGCTCTGATTATAACAGGAAAGGTGATAACGCGCAAGACAAGGGATGGCGTAAAACTTCCCGATAAGATAGAATACACGAAACATACCAAACGTGATTATTTGGATAGACTGAAGACTATATTCAGCAAAAACAAACAGATACGTGTCACGTTTGACGAGATAGAGGTGATGCTCCATCCGATAGATGCCGATGTATATGGCGTGACACTCCATCAAGGATACACTGCTGATAATTATCATGACGATGGTTACCTGTTTCTGCTTTGGGATTTCAAGGATGAGACACATCCGCAGATTCATGTGCGCACATGGCAGCCTGATGCTTATGACAAAAATGGTACGGGCAGTAAGCAACGTATTCCGAAGAGTGAGATATTCAGTCTGAGTGATTTTGATATATAATTTAAGGAGATGAAAAAACTTCTGTTGTTTTTGTTATTGGCAATGGTTTCGCTTGGCGGGTTTGCTCAAGAGATCACTATAAAAAGTATCACATATTTGGAAAATGACCTTGAGGCACGACGCAATCCGGTTCTCGACAATAACGGTAATCCTTGTGCCTATGTCAG
The DNA here is from genome assembly GCA_947174835.1 of uncultured Prevotella sp. GTDB lineage: Bacteria > Bacteroidota > Bacteroidia > Bacteroidales > Bacteroidaceae > Prevotella. The sequence continues at coordinate 28,337 of CAMWKM010000003.1, read as the reverse complement.
GATTTTGGCTCCGAGGGTACAGGGTATGGAGTTTAAAGGTATTAAAGGTGAGGCAAAGTATCAGGCTGGTGAATATGGCGTGTATGTGCCGGAACGGACTAAGCGCATAAAGTTTCATCATGAGAAATATCAGGCCGGAACGATAGAATTTACCATGCCTATTGAGAAGCAATGCGTTTATCAGGTAGTGCTTGAGGTGCCGATTGTCGGGGATTCGTATGAAGACTTGTTTGCCATAGCCAAGGAGTATTACGAAAATTATCCGTCGCATACGGAGAGTGCTTATTATGATGCTGCCCGCATAGCATACGAGAATGTTATAAAACACAATGATTGTCCGCAAGATATGCGTAACGCACTGCGTGCGGAACATGACACGATGGCTGTGTTGCGCAGGAGCACTTATCTGGTGGAAGCTGCAGAAGCCAAGGTGAAGCAGTATGAAACAGAAAAGGGCTTTAGCAGTGAAGAAGTCGGTAAGTATTTGGGAGGTGAGATCGCTTTTGTAGAGCGCATTCTGAAAGCGCATCCTGAAATTAAAAGTTTCGTGTCGCTTCGAGATTCTTTAAATGAACGACTGAAGCAATGGACAAAAAGCCGGACGATTAGTGGCAAGATTAGTTTCGAGAATGAAGCTATGGCCTTTCCTTTTGAAACGATGAAAGTGTATGCTTCATCTTCTAAAAAAATAAAGAATGCTAAGGTGATAGGCAAAGTAAAGGCAGACGGTACTTATAGCGTTGTGAAGCCGAACGGCATGAATCCTTTATACATATATGTAACGGGTGAAAAGGACGATGCGCATTATGTTGCACCCGACAAGACCGTATTGGATATTATTGTTAAAGATTGATAATTGCCAAAAGTGTGATGAAACATATATTAATAGCCTTAATGATGCTGACATTAGGAAGTCAGATGCAAGTGCTTGCCCAAAAGAAAGGAAAAAAAGATAAGAAGGAATTGAAGTGGGATTGGGATGGTACGTTGTCAAAAAATGCAGATATAGACAATTACCTTCGTACTGTTGATGGCTTATATAAAAAGGTACAGGCGTATAAAGTAGACTTTGATGTCTATACGATCAAGGAGGATACGATTTATTTGGGGGACAAAACGTATGCATTGTGTTCTATGAGGGATGCAAACGGTAATCTTGTCTCTCGCTCACGTGTGAATTGGCAGTTTGCGCAAGCATATTCGGAAAGTGGAAAAATTATCATGGACATGACAGAAGCAGGAGCCATGTCAGCCTCAGCGGCGTTGACATTGCCGCAATTAGGATGGGATGCTCTTAAATTTGCCAAATATGTAAAAGGAGGTCCTGCGGTTATCTCTCAAGGTTTGTCTGTTATTAAGGCGATACGAGGGCGGTGCATAAGAAACTCTCGTGTGTGGAAGGCAATGAAGGATGGAGCTATTGAGGATGTCTCCTCTATCGGGTATGAAGGTCTCACAAGCGATGTGGTCAGTAAACTAAATGAGTGCTTTTATATCAAGGAGATAAATGTGGAAACCGATATGTCTCTGGAAGACATCATCAAGCATAATGAGGATATTATGGCAGAAATTGACAGCAGGAATGTATTGCCTGAAGACAAGAGTAAAGAACTGAATGAAATGCCTGACCTTGAGGCTGAGTTGGAGAAAGAAGGTTTTGTCATAATTGGAGGCTTTGGGAATACATAACAATGAACAAAACGGAATTCAAAAAAACTGTTGAACTGATAGTCGGTGATATTTCAAAGACTATTGAAGAGCGGTTGGAAGGTGCTTTGGTTTTATGCCCTGCGGAAGACGATAAAGATGCGGGTGAGAAAAACATGATTGTTTATTCCGCATTGTTGGATATGCTGTGGCAGGAGTGTAACGATCATAGTCGCGATAGAACCATGCTCCAGCTTTACGTCTTATTGGCAGAGGCATACGATGATGCGGATAATTATCGCCCTATGGGCGATTTAGCAAACGGAGTGCTTCGGCTGATGCGTGATAGAATGACGTCTTCCGATATATATAAGGAGACTATCCCGCGACTTGCGTCTGCTATAGGAAACTCTGTATATAATCATGCCCTCTTTGAAATTCTGCTCATGTATGTAAAGAGTGTGCTTAAGGATAATCCCGACGATCAATCCATCAAACCACACGTAAAGAAACTTGTGAAGCTTTACTTATTGCTTGACTATAACGAATGGTATGAACAGGAGTGGAATAAGGATTTTCAGAAAGCTCTTAGTCGTTTCTTTTCTTCAGAAGAATTGATGCATATTATATCGAATCCGAGAATTGGTCACTTGAACCGTGATCCGGTGGAATATACTTGGGAATGGGAACGTATTTACTATGATATGGAGGCAGAGCTTGATGCCCGTTTTCAGAATGCTCCTCGCCAAATGGGATTGTGTTTTCGCATTTGGAGCGTGAAGCGAGATTTATTGAAAGAGAAATATGGGATAGAATGGCGTTCCCCGGCACAAATGAATCCACGAGTATTGTTTGACTGATATGATTACATTGACCGACCGTTTCATAAAAATACTGGCTGATCAAGAAGCCGATCCGGATGCTGTCCAAGAAATAGTACGGCTTGTTTTCGCGTCTCCCGTCACACCTGAGCGTATAGGTCTGCAAGCCTATCTGTATCATGAAGGGATAGGCGTGCCTGTTGACCTTGATAAAAGTTTCCAACTTGCAGAGAAAGCGGCAAATGAGAATGATGGACTCGGCTGTTTCCTGTTGGGCTATATGTGTGATAATGCCGAGACTCCCGATCAGGCTGAAGGCGGTCCACGTCAAAAATATGATCACTATGATGCCGAGCGATTCTATGAAAGATGTGCAAATATAGACAGCCGATGGCGTGAACCTGCTCGGTTGTGGTTAGGAGACTATTATATGGATATGGCACAAGGGGGCGATCCGGATATTGGTGTTGAGTATTACGAATCTATTGCAGAAAACAATTCAGAGGCAGCCGGCAAGTTGAGCGATTATTATTGGAACTTGATAATGCCTGAATATTTTGAAGATGAAGAATGGTCTGCGCAACTTTTCAAATGGACTACGATAGCTGCGCGTCTCAGCCCTGAGGATTATTCTTATCGAATGGGGTGGATTTATGCAGATGGTATTGGCTGCGAAAAGTCGTTTGATAAAGCTGTGGATTATTTTAGCGAGGCATATATCTGTGGCAATTGGAAGGGTGCCGAAGCTATAGCAGCACTATTTGAGAGTTTTATGGAGGAACATCCCAATCAGAGCGAGGCCGACCGCGCTGCCTGTGAAGCAAATATCAAGAAGTGGAAAACCTACGCGGAAGAGATTCAACCATATCAGGCTGGATGAAAAGATTTTATAGTTTTGGAATTTTTAAGAATTATGTGGATGAAAGATAAAGGAATAATGATTATCTTTGCAAAAATATTAATATTTTAGTATAGTGATGAATCATTTTCTTATTAGGCGTTTTATTTCATTGGCAGTGTTGCTGATGGTTGTTGCCGTGGCGGGTATTGCTGCACCTCGTAGTGTTGAGCAGGCAAGGGAATTGGCTTTGCAGCAAATGAAAAATGGAGTAAACGGGGTGAGAGGACAGGTGTATTTGCCAACAGACGGTCCACGGTTAGTGTATTCAAAGGCAGGAAGGCATACCACTCCTTGTTATTATGTGTTCTCGGCGGGAGAGAATAGCGGTTTTACCATCGTTTCGGGCGACGACCGGTTGCCTGCAATCGTAGGCTATTCGAAGAGTGGCGATTTTGAGTATGGTCAGCTTCCGGAGAATTTTGCAAATTTCATGCGGGCCTATCAGGACTTTGCTGATAATATTACCGATGAGCAGATTGCAGAAGTATCGGCCTGGAAGGCGCAGGTTTCCAGCCACGATGCCGTGGAGCCTTTTATGGATGCAAAATGGAATCAGGGGGCACCCTATAATAATATGTGTCCGGAATATGAGCCTGGCAAGAAATCAGCCACAGGTTGTGTGGCTACAGCCGTGGCGCAGATACTCCATTATTATAGATATCCCGCAAATTTGAAGGCAGATATTCCTGCCTATACAACGAGTACTAATCGGATTGATATGCCGGGAATTGCGGTCGGTGATGAGTATGATTGGGGGAATATGCCGGATGAATATATCGGTTCAGAGACTCAAGCCCAGAATGATGCCGTTGCAAAACTGATGCTTCATGTGGGCTGTGCTTTAAGAATGGATTATGATGCAACGTCCGGTGCCTATGCTACTCCGGAAACTTTTACCAAATACTTCGGAATGGATAAAGATTATGTTGCCCATTACGCTCGTGCGAGTTATCGGATTGCAGAATGGGATCACATGCTATATGGAGAGATGACGGCCAGACGTCCGGTATATTATGACGGTCAATCCACCGGTGGAGGCCATGCTTTTGTCATTCATGGATATGCAGATGGCCTGTATTACGTGAACTGGGGATGGGGTGGCTATTGTGATGGTTACTTTGATATTACTCTTCTTAATCCGGATAGCAACACCGGTACTGGGGCAAGTTCCACAGAAGACGGTTACAGTCAGGACAATGGTATGATCATAGGTATTCAGCCCGATAATGGTGTAGTGGACGAGTGCTGTGCTCCCGTATTTACGGAACGTACGGTATATTTAACTGATCTTGCAGTGAATAACGGCAATGTTACGGCAACGCCATCAATTCTTATATACAATTTCAATCCTGTGGAGAACACAAGATATGTGAGTATCGGATATATGGATGAAAATTTTCAGATACAGAATGTTGCCGCTCCTCAGTCTGTAACAATAAAAGCTGCAGATACAGATGGTATGGGTTACGGTAGTTGGGTTAATTGTGAAATGTCTTTCCCTTGCGTGGACGGTATCTATAGATTGGCTGTAATAGAGAGTACTGACCAAAACAACTGGGTGTTTAGCTCTAAATATAGCGCGAAAACTTCTTATGATATTAAGGTGCAGGATGGCACTGTGAGTGAAGTTAACTCTTACGATGTTCCACCACTCACGGCCATGTTTGAAATTGATGGTAACAGCGGTGGATATGCTGGAATGAGCAATACGATAAATGTCACAGTGAGCAACAGCGGTGAATGGGAGTATTATGAAAAAGTGTATATCAAAGTGAGTGAGGCATCTGGTATGCCGAGACAAAATACATACGTTACCGGCATCACAGTTCCTGTTGGCGGAAGTTCGACATTCAATTTTGCCTATACTCCAGAGTCTGCAGGCACCTATAATTTCTGGATTCTTGATTGTAACTACAATGAAATAGGCAAAAGCAGCATAGAATTCAAGGCTGGCGAAGCTCCGGAATTGTCGTTTGTTACAATTAAATGCGCAAATGCGTCGGGAGAAAAGGCCTTTGGCTCTTATAAAGGATATATGGTAGAGATGGATAAGGTGAACGACACGAAGGCTGATTTTCTGTTTGAGATCAGAAACGATGGTGGATATTACGAAGGGTATTTCTATATTCAAAGATATAACTCTGCAAACGATAGCTGGAGAAGTACCGTGGAAATGTTGAAGATTCCGGCAAATTCCACTACAAAATTCACGTTTACGGCAGAGGGAGAAGCCGGTGATGTCGTGGGATGTATGCTTTTAAATTTATCAGTCGATATTGTTGGTTTGACCACACCAAACAGACATGTTCTTCAGGGAGGACAAGGTTACTACTCTTTTAAGGATAGCGAACTTTGCTATCTTGCCGGTAATAGCACTGGTGTGAATGATGTCAAGATTGATAAAGAAAATGATGTATATTATAATCTCCGTGGTGAGAAAGTTGCGGCTCCGAGTAAGGGAGTGTACATCAAAAACGGCAAAAAATATATCTTTAAATAATTCAAAGCCCCTTTTCAACAATAGGGAGGATGCGCTATAAGTGTGTTCTCCCTATCTTGTTTTTATAGGCTGCGTATGCGAGGCATAAGTCTTAAAATATATTACTATGATGTTTACACAGTGTAAGTATCATACTTACGGGTGCTAAGTATCATGTTTACGAATCGTAAATAGCATCTTTTGTTGTTTCTATATCGCAGGATACCATTAGTAGGCATTGGCAGCGATGGCAATTAACCTTCTACTTTTATTAACCTGAAGCGAGTCCTATAAATAACTTTTGAACATTTTTTCTTATTTGAACTTGCGTATATATCAGCGTTCATCTCCATTTGCGTTATACTCTTTGCGCTTTCCGACAGGAGGCTCTGTGAGTATGATGCGCACAATGGCTGTACGCGACATGCTCCGTTTCACTGCTGCGTCAAATGCATCCATGTGATTTGGAAGGAAACGCTGGCAGATGGCGCGAAGGGCTTTTGTTTTTTCTTCCTCGTCTGTTATAATCTCAGCCTTGCCGAATGCAATGGCGGATTTGTATTCCAATGTGAAACTGCCATCCTTGGGACCAACGGTCGGTTTGCATTTGCATACAGCAGTCAGGCATACACAAGGGTTCTGCCTGAGGATATCGAGTTTCTTCCCCTCGGTGGCACAATGAAAATAGAAGGTCTTTTCGTCTGTGCGAGCCAATGATAAAGGAACGGAATATGGCATTCCGTCAAGATCCGTCATGCTGACTGTCATATATGGTGCCTTGTCCATTGCTTCAAGTGCCCAGACGGCATCCATTTCTCTGCTCTTCTTTCTCATTTCCCTGTTTCAGTTTTTATTGATCTATTGTCCCAATGTCTCCAGATTGTATATGAGGTATTACCTGTTCGAGGGTAAATCTTACTGCTTATAAATTAGATTTGATATCGAAATTGGATATGGAGAATTTTTCTATCCCACATATTTTTACAGCCGTTTTAACTTTGTCAAGTGTATCATCACTGACACCTGTTCCAACTGTTATATGAAGTGTGGAGGTGTTTTTCAATTCGTTGATTTGAGCAGAATCCATTGAATTAATCCATTGTGCCATAAAATCAGTTAGACCTGGATTTGTTGTGTCAAGTATTAAAGGATCTTCATCGCTGCCGTTGGAGTTGTTGTAACAGGTCAATAGGCTGTCGCTTGTTATTGCAAGGAGGATCTTAGGTGTTCTGTCTGCATCGGTATTGGCTAATGATGGATGTTCGTCTTCATAGGCAATACTTTGTTTTGAATCTCCCGTAGAGTGACTACAAGAAGAGAGAAGCGTAATGCAAAAAATAAGTAATATAGATGCTAAATATTTCATTTCTACGAGTTATAGTTGTTCTTTATTTCACCGATTGACTTGCCTCCGATGCCAAAATTCTCGTTGGATAATTCCTTAATGGTGATTGTAAAAAACTGTTCTGGGATATGAGTGATCTCGGAGGCTACCTGTGTGAGCCGTTCAATCAGTAGCTTTTTTTGTTCAGCGGTCAGTTTGCCGCTTTCAATGGATATATATGGCATAACAATTATTAAGGGAACAATGCACAAAAGCCTTGTTTGTTGAACTGATAATACATTTCTATACGCTCAGGCGTGTCGTTTTCAAGAAGCAGAAGCAGTTCTTTCGTGAACTCTAAAGCCCCGGATCCATTGGCAGTAACTATGTTGTTGTCAGAGACTGCTTGCTGATGAATGTATCCATCTGGGTTAGTATAATTGTCACCACCCCAAAGCCTGAGTTGGTCAAGACCATTTCCTGTATGCTTTACGTTGTTAAGAAAACCGGCTTTTGCCATGAACGATGCGCCATTGCATATTGCCCCTATAATCTTTTCGTCATCTAAGGCTTTTCTCATAATGGGAATGACCGCATCGGCCAATGGTGTCAGCCAGCCGTAGCCGCCAATCAAGACAAGGGCGGCAAACTCTTCCGGCATCGTTTCGAATGAGTAGTCGGGAATGATATTAAATCCTCCAATAGCAGTGACTGGCTCCAATGTTGGAGCTACAATCTTATTGATATATTTGGGATCAGGTTTTATTTGCTGCTCGTCACAGCTAATGGCCTCCATCAGATAGACCATCTCGTGTGATGCGAAATCAGGAAGTAAAACGTATAAAATCTCGTTAGTCATTTTCCCTTGTCATTTTTTTATTCTGTAAACGAGTGTATCTCAATCAAGTTACCCTCAGGGTCTGATATGTAACAAGTGCGTTGCCCCCACGGCATTGTCTGGGGAGGGAATACCGATTTGGCTCCAAGTGCGGTGGCTCTTGCATATTCCTCGTCTACATCCTTGAATGTCGCCACATGGAAAGCCAGTTCTACCGTACCGTTCAATCCTTGTGGATAACCATACGCTTGCCCTGTCATTTGTTCGAAAGCCGTTCGCGGGAACATGATGAGCCACATATTCCCATGACGCATCATCACGTTAGGATCCTCGCCGTTCCAATCTGTGGAGAAGCCCATGATGTCACGGTAGAACTCTACCGTCTTTTTGTTGTCGGTTGTAAATAAACCGATCGTATTGAAATTGAATTTATTTTCCATTCTTTTTTCTTGCTTGTGATTTGCGCTTAGTCCTTTATTAATAAAGGAGTAGAAGACCGGCAAAGCCTGCCATGATAATCATTTTGATGGGATTGACCTTGAATACTTTGGTACCGATAAAGGTGGCAACGAAAAGGCCGATGCTAATCAAGAACTGCCAAGTGTTCTCGCCTGGTGTCGAGAAGTTCTCCTTGTTGCAAAGTAGTAGCGTGGCTGCTGCAAGGAGTCCGACAACAGCAGGGCGGAGACCATTGAATATCGACTGGACGACAGGCGTATTCATATACTTAATGAAAAGCTTGGCAATGATAATCATCAGGATGAGTGAGGGCAGCACGAGGGCAAACGTAGCGATGGCTGAACCGAATACAGAGGCGACAATGCCCATACCGGCATTATGACAAGCCATGTAGCCGCAGTAGGTGGCTGAGTTGATGCCGATAGGACCGGGCGTCATTTGGCTGATGGCCACAATATCGGTAAACTGAGCAGTGGTTATCCATGTGGGTACAACCTTCGTCTGGATGAGCGACAGCATACCGTAGCCGCCTCCGAAACCGAATAGCCCGATTATGAAGAATGTCGAGAATAGTTGAAGATATATTAGTATTGCATCCATCTTTCTTGACTCTTAATTCATTCTGTTGGTTTGACGTATTTGCCATATACCCAGCCACCGATGCCTGCAAGTATAATAAGGTATATGGGCGAGAATCCGTCAATAAGATAGATGGCCAATGCACCGGCAATGGGAATCCAACAGGTAGCCCAAGTAATGTTAGCACTTTTAGCCAGATTGAATGTCGGCACGGCAATTAGGGCAACCACGGCAGGTCGGATGCCACGGAATATGGCTGCTACAACCGGATTATCTTCAAATTGATGGAAGAAGATAGCGATGGCCAAAATGATGAGAAACGAGGGGAGGGCAGTGCCCAGAGCTGTAGCAATGGCTCCGGGAATCTTCTTCAGTTTATAGCCAATGAAGATGCTAATATTGATGGCGAACACCCCCGGACAGCTTTGTGAGATAGCTATCAGATCAAGAAATTCCTCTTTCGAGACCCAGTGGTGCTTGTTCACCACTTCGGTCTCGATGATGGGAATCATGGCATATCCACCACCGATGGTGAACATGCCAATCTTGAAGAAGGTCTTAAAGCTTTCCCAATAGATATTCTTCACCTTAGTCTTTACTTCTTTATCTTTTCTTCTACCCATTTGCGGGCATTTACAAAGGCTTCAATCCATGGGGTAACTTCGTCCTGATTATGGTCTGTGGGATACCATGCGTTCTGCCAAGGGAAGACGGCACGTTCCAGATGAGGCATCATGCAGAGATGACGACCGTCAGCAGAGCAGATACCAGCCACATCGTAGTCGGAGCCGTTGGGGTTGGCAGGATAGTTATGGTAGTTGTATTTGGCAATCACATTATAGGTATTTTCTGCCTCTGGCAGTGAGAACTTGCCTTCACCGTGAGCCACCCACAATCCAAGTTTTGAACCACTCAGAGAGCCGAACATCACACTATTGTTCTGGGGGATATTGAGACTGATGAACTCACTCTCGAATTTGTGAGAGTCGTTATGCAGCATTTTTGCTCCTATTGCACCGGTAAGTCCGAGTTCCACCATCAGCTGACAGCCGTTACAAATGCCAAGTGACAGGGTGTCCTTGCGGGCATAGAAATTATCCAGAGCCTCTTTGGCTTTCGGGTTGAAGAGGAATGCACCAGCCCAACCTTTGGCCGAGCCGAGTACGTCGCTATTGGAGAAACCACCGCAGAAGACAATCATATTGATGTCCTCCAGTGTCTCACGACCGCTGATTAGGTCGGTCATCATCACATCCTTCACATCGAAACCGGCCAGATAGAGACAGTAGGCCATCTCACGTTCACCGTTGGTACCCTTTTCACGGATAATGGCAGCTTTGATGCCTGTGTTTTCACGACGGCCGGCAGAAATGCCGTATTGTGTGAGCTTGCCCGTGAAGCCCTTGGGGAACTTCATTTCGATAGGTTGTTTTTTGTAGTTTTCGAAGCGTTCTTTGGCCTTGCCGTTGAAACTCTGCTTGCGATCGAGCAGATAGCTGGTCTTATACCATACATCGCGCAGGGCATCAATATCGAAAGTGAAATCGGAATCTCCGGCAGTGATAACTATCTGTCTGCTTTCTTCTACAGGATATCCGATCTTGGCATAGCCGATACCGTTGTCCTCCATAAACTCCTTGAACTCGAACTTGTGTTCATCGCTCACTTCAATAACCACACCGGGATTCTCTGCAAAGAGAGATTTGACGATGTCGCCATCCTTGCAGAGGTCGTGCAGGTTTATGTGCAAGCCTCCCTTAGTATTAGCGAAGCACATTTCCAGTAGGGTAGTAATGAGACCACCGGCCGAGATGTCGTGACCAGCGAGAATCCATCCGCGATTGATAAGTTCTTGGATGGCATTGAAAGCATCGGCAAAGTATTCGGGATTCTTCACCGTCGGCACGTCGTCTCCCACCTTGCAGAGACTCTGTGCAAAGGCCGAACCGCCAAGACGTTGTTCATCGAACGAGAAGTCAATATGGTAGAGTGAAGCGTGTTTGTCGTTGACGAGGACGGGGCTCACCACTTTCTTGATGTCTGACACCTCACCACCTGCTGAGACAATAACTGTTCCCGGGGAGATGATTTTCTCACCATTGGGATACTGTTGTGAGAGTGACAGCGAGTCTTTGCCCGTTGGCACATTGATCTGTAGATCGCAGCAGAAGTCAGAAAGAGCTTTTACGGCGGTATAGAGACGGGCATCTTCGCCTTCCTGAGAGCGGCAGGGCCACATCCAGTTGGCAGAAAGCGAGATGCTGTTGAGCCCTTCGGCCATAGGTGCCCAGACGATATTCGTCAGAGCTTCTGCCACGGAAAGGACGCTACCTGCGGCAGGATCAGCCAGACCAGCCTGCGGTGCATGACCGAGGGCTGTGGCAATACCTTTCTTTCCGCGGTAGTCAAGGGCTACTACACCACAGTCACTTAGTGGTAATTGAATCTCACCTTGACATTGCTGGCGAGCGATTTTTCCTGTCACGGAGCGGTCTACTTTGTTTGTCAGCCAGTCTTTGCAGGCTACAGCTTCCAGTTGCAATACCCGCTGTAGATATTCGTTGAGTTGAGAGTTGGACACTTCAGCTTTTCCGTTTTTACCAGAATAATCAATGTCAGTATAGTGTCGCTCCACGGTAGTATCGCGCATGATGGTCTTCGGTGAGTGGCCAAACATCTGTGCTACATCCAGATCGAACGGTTTTACACCGTCGCCCTGCTTGAAGGAGAAATGGGCATCGCCAGTAGTTTCACCGACTACATACAGCGGGGCACGCTCACGCTCGGCAATCTTGCGGACGTGTTCGATATGTTTCTCATCAATAAGAAGACCCATACGTTCTTGACTTTCATTGGCGATGATTTCTTTTGAGGAGAGTGTCTTGTCACCGATGGGTAACTTGGTCATGTCAATTTCGCCACCGCACTCCTCAACTAATTCGGATAGACAGTTCAGATGTCCGGCAGAACCGTGGTCATGAATAGATACAACGGGATTCACGTCCTCTTCACAAAGGGCACGCACCAGATTGTAGGCACGCTTTTGCATTTCGGGGTTGGCGCGTTGCACGGCATTCAACTCGATTCCATTGCTATAACGGCCGGTATCTACAGATGAGACAGAGCCACCACCCAATCCGATGCGATAGTTGTCGCCACCAACGACAACAACCTTGTTGCCTTTCTGAGGCTCTTTCTTCAGACAGTCGCGTTTAGTGCCATAACCCACACCGCCAGCAAGCATGATAACCTTGTCGTAGGCATATTTTGTGGGAGCTTCTGATTGTTCGTTCTGCTTTTCTTGATGCTCGAAGGTTAGCACTGAGCCGCAGATTAGCGGCTGGCCAAACTTATTGCCAAAGTCGCTGGCACCGTTTGAAGCCTTGATCAGAATCTGCTCCGGTGTCTGGTATAGCCATTTACGGACTGGGAGAATATCCTCCCAGTCTCTGGAGATTCCAGAAACTTCGGAATCGTCAAGGCGGGGATAAGCCGTCATATAGACTGCTGTTCCTGCGATGGGCCAACTGCCGACACCACCGCCCATGCGATCGCGGATTTCACCGCCTGTTCCCGTAGCAGCACCGTTGAACGGCTCTACCGTTGTGGGGAAGTTGTGGGTCTCTGCTTTCAGTGAAATGACACTCTCAATATCCTTCACGACAAAGTAGTCGCTGGTTGATTGGTCCTTTGGAGCGAACTGCTCTACAATAGGTCCTTGGGCAAAGGCAACGTTATCTTTATAGGCAGAGAGAATCTTGTTCGGATTTTCCTGTGTCGTCTTCTTAATCATGGCAAAGAGCGAACTTTCCATTTCCTTGCCGTCAATAATAAATGTTCCACCGAAAATCTTATGGCGACAGTGCTCTGAGTTGATCTGGGCAAAGCCAAATATCTCGGAGTCGGTCAGTGGACGACCGTTCTGTTGCTCCAAGCCATGCAGGTATTCGATCTCTTCGGGTGAGAGGGCCAATCCTTCCTGTTCGTTGTATTCTTCCAGATTCTCTACGTGTTTGATGGGCTCTGGTTTGATGTTGATGGTGAAGATGTCCTGATTCAGCCCCTCGTACATACGCTGAAGCATTGGGTCGTGGTCGGCATCCTTCGATGCTACGGGGAAATACTCCTCAATACGCTGGATGCCTTGAAGATTCATGTTTTGGGTGATTTCCACGGCATTGGTTGACCATGGGGTAACCATTTCGCGGCGAGGTCCCACGAAAAAACCTTCTAATGTCTGAGCCTCCAGCAGCGTTGCATTGCCGTAGAGCCAGCATAGTTCCTTTACTTCGTCTTGTGTGAGCTGATGGTCCACTTGAGTGGCGATTACGCTCGTTGATGGAGTCTTGAAGAAGAGAATCATAATACCTTAACTAAATATGTATAAGTTTTTAATTTGCCTGCAAAGGTACAAAATAAATATGAATTATGGATTATGAATTAAGAATTATTTCTTACCTTTGCATTCTGAAAATAAAAAAACAAATTAGTCAGGTACTATGATATATACCATTGAGAAAGTAACGACCCTAATCGGAGCTCGACGCTATGGCGAGGCTGAGGCCAGCATCGGCTGGTTGTTGACCGATAGTCGCTCGCTTTGTTTTCCGGAACAGACTCTTTTCTTTTCTTTGCGTACCAAGCGTAATGACGGACATAAGTATATTGACGAACTCTATAGACGAGGCGTCAGAAATTTTGTAGTGGACACCTTGCCACCGATACTTTTCCCTGATGCCAATTTCCTAAAGGTGCCCTCTCCGTTGGCTGCTTTGCAGCGTCTGGCCGAGCGCCATCGCGATGAGTTTGGCATCCCAGTGGTAGGCATCACGGGATCGAATGGCAAGACTTGGGTGAAGGAGTGGCTTTATCAAATTCTGATGCCATCGATGAAGGTGACCCGCTCGCCCAAAAGCTACAACTCGCAAATTGGTGTACCTCTGTCGGTATGGCTATTGAACGAGAATACGAAAGTGGCACTTTTTGAGGCAGGTATCAGTGAGGCAGGCGAGATGCTGGCTTTGCACGATATTATCCAACCTACTATTGGTGTATTGACCTCGTTGGGCACTGCTCATCAGGAGAATTTTCGTTCGTTTGACGAGAAGTGCATGGAGAAGCTACAGCTCTTTCGCGATACCGAGGTCCTTGTCTATCCTTCTGACGACGATACCATTAGCCGTTGCATCCGCCGCTTGCAGTATCAGGGGGAACGTATCGGTTGGTCGCGCTTCAATGAGAAAGCTCCAATGTATGTCAGGACTGAGGGTAGAAACGTGTCCTATGTATATAAAGGTGTGGAAGGGCATTATGAAATTCCTTTCTTCGATGAGGCCAGTATTGAGAACTCTATTACTTGTGCTACCGTAGCCCTCCATTTGGGACTTTCACCAGAGGAGATTGCCGAGCGGATGGCTTGTCTGGAGCCTATCGCCATGCGACTGGAAGTGAAGGAAGGACAGCGTGGACTGACACTCATTAACGATTCATATAATAGTGATATCAATTCGCTTGATATCGCTCTTGATTTCATGAACCGCCGTCCGGAACGGGAAGGAAAACGTAAGACTCTTATTCTGAGTGATATATGTCAGTCTGGTGAGTCGCCTGTGGAACTCTATGGTGAGGTGGCTTGTCTGTTAAAGAAACGTGGCATTGATAAGTTGATAGGCATCGGTGCTGAGCTTTCGGCTAATGCTCAGGTCTTTGATGTTAGCGAAAAGATTTTCTTTGCGAATACCGAGGCTTTCCTGCAAAGTCCTGCTATTAGGGACCTTCACAATGAGGTTGTACTGCTGAAGGGGGCTCGTTTGTATGGCTTCGAACGCATCAGTGAACTGTTAGAGCAGAAGGTGCATGAGACAATATTGGAGGTGAACCTCAATGCCGTAGTTGACAACCTGAACCATTTCCGTTCATTTTTGAAACCTGAGACGAAGATGGTTTGCATGATCAAGGCTGATGCCTATGGGGCGGGAGCCGTAGAGATTGCCAAGACGTTGCAGGATCATCGTGTGGACTATTTGGCTGTGGCGGTTGCCGATGAAGGTGTGATACTTCGCAAGGCTGGTATTACGCAGAATATTATAGTGATGAATCCTGAGATGTCATCGTTCAAGACGCTTTTCGACTATGATTTGGAACCTGAAGTCTATTCCTTCCGTTTGATGGATGCACTCATCAAGGCAACTCACCATCAGGGTATCACAGGTTGGCCTGTTCATATCAAGTTCGACACGGGTATGTGTCGGCTGGGATTTAATATCTCGGAGAATGCAGGAGGCTCTGACATTCCTGAACTGATTGATCGTCTGAAACATCAATCGGCTATCATCCCCCGTTCTGTTTTTTCTCATTTTGTGGGTTCCGACAGCGATGACTTCAATGCTTTTTCGAAACGGCAGTTCGAGGCCTTCGATCAGGCAAGTCGACAGTTGCAAGCTGCCTTCTCGCATAAGATCCTCCGTCATATTGATAACTCTGCTGGCATTGAGCATTTCCCTGAGCGACAATTGGATATGTGTCGTCTTGGCATTGGTCTGTATGGAGTTGATCCATATAATCCCAATTCTCATCTGTCCACTGTCTCTACGCTGAAGACTACTATTCTGCAGATTCGCAAAGTGCCGGCAGGTGAGAGCGTCGGGTACAGTCGTCGTACGATTCTGAAACGTGATAGCCGTATTGCTGCCATTCCCATTGGCTATGCCGATGGCTTGAATCGCAGGCTGGGCAACCGTCACGGCTATTGCCTGGTGAATGGACAGAAAGCAGAATATGTGGGCAATATCTGTATGGATGTAGCTCTTGTCGATGTGACGGATGTCGTCTGTCAGGAAGGTGATAGTGTGGAAATTTTTGGTAAGGGGCTTCCTGTTACTGTGCTCAGTGATACGCTTGATACCATCGCTTATGAGGTGTTGACAGGAGTGTCGAACAGGGTGAAACGCATCTACTTTCAGGACTGATCCATAAAAGTTTTAGACAAAACGCATGGATATTTCGAAAAAAATGTGTACTTTTGCACCCAAACTACACTAAAAACAAACAAATCATCGATAAACATGGAGCAAGTATTTAGTTATATTATCCAGTTGGGAGCATCAGTTATGATGCCGATCCTCTTTACCATCATTGGCCTTTGCATCGGCATGAAGTTTGGAAAGTCGCTTAAGAGCGGTCTCTATGTGGGTGTCGGCTTTGTTGGCTTGGGTATCGTGACGGCTTTGCTGACTACTAATTTTAATGCCCCGCTTGATGCCATATCCAAAATTTTTAATCTTGATTTGAAGGTCTTTGATATGGGATGGCCGGCTGCTGCCGCTGTAGCTTACAATACAGCAGTAGGTGCGCTGATCATTCCTATCTGTCTGGGTATAAATTTCCTCCTGCTGGTTACGAAGTGTACACGCACAGTCAATATTGACCTGTGGAATTATTGGCATTTTGCTTTCATCGGTGCTGTAGCCTATTTCGTGATGGACAAGAGTCTGTTGTGGGGATATTTCGCTGCCATCAGTTGCTATATTGTTACACTGGTGATGGCTGATCTGACGGCTGATAAGTTTCAGGGGTATTATGAAAATATGGATGGTATTTCCATTCCACAACCTTTCTGCCAGAGTTTTACGATTTTTGCTATTAGCATCAACTGGCTACTGGACAAGATTCCCGGTTTTTCGAAACTCAATATTGATGCAGAGGGGCTGAAGCAGAAGTTTGGTGTGCTGGGTGAGCCCTTAGTATTGGGTGTTATTGTGGGTGCACTGATTGGTGTGGCTGCACACTTCGATCACCTCACAAACTTTGCTACCTATGCCGCAGGTTTCGGTTCGACAACTGATGCTGTAATGAGTATTGTGAAATCAGTGCTTTTCTTGGGTGTGACGATGGGTGCTGTGATGGAACTGATTCCTCGTATTACTCGCCTCTTCATTGATGGTCTGATGCCTATTTCTGAGAAAACGCAGGAGGTAGTAAAAAAGAAGTTCCACGGAAAGAAAGTTTATATTGGAATGTCGCCTGCTCTGGTTATTGGCCATCCTACTACGTTGGTAGTATCGTTGTTGCTGATTCCCGTGACACTGATTTTGGCTATTGCTTTCTCGAAGGCTGGCAACCAGTTCCTGCCGTTGGCATCACTGGCCGGTATGTTCTATGTGTTTGTAATGGTGTTGCCTTACACGAAAGGCAATGTGGTGAAGACCTTCATCATCGGTCTGGTGGCAGTAACTATTGGCCTCTATTTCGTTACCGATATGGCTCCGGCTTTTACGCTGGCTGCTAACACCGTTTTTGAAGCCACTCAGGATAAGGCTGCTCAGATTCCAGAGAACTTTCAGGCTGGTGCAATGGATTTTGCTTCATCACTCTTTGGCTATGTCATCTATGCCTGTGTAAGGTATCTTCAGTGGATAGGTATGGGCATACTCACCATCATCACCATTGCTATGGTGGTGTGGAATCGTATGCGTATCGTTGCATCTGAAAAGAATAATTAAAGAATCGAAGAATAATGAAAAATGTAATTCTAACAATGGCCCTTTGTATGGCCGCGTTGGGAGCAAATGCTCAACAGGATGTGAAATTTCAGACTGCTTGTCATCCAGAGGATGTGAAACATTATGACACACCGACATTGCGTGATCGCTTTGTCATGGAAAAGGTGATGGAGGCTGACAAGATTCATCTGACCTATTCCCACTATGATCGTTTTATCTTTGGCGGTGCAATGCCTGTAACGAAGACCCTCAAATTGGAAAATTTTCTGGAATTGGGACTTGATGTAGACCCGACTATCAAGGATAAATATTTCCTCTATAATCGTGAACTCGGTGTGGTGAACTGCGGTGCAGGCGATGGTGTGGTTATCGTTGATGGCAAGGAGTATGCATTGTCACCGAAGGAGGCGTTATATATTGGTCGTGGTCATATCGGCAAGGATCGGGATGTGAATAAGGAAGTGCTGTTTCGCTCGAAGGATGCGGCCAACCCTGCTAAATTTTATCTGAATTCGGCCACGGCTCACCAGCACTACAAGACGCAGTGGATTACCCTTGATGGTCGTAAGGGATCGCTGAAGGCTGCCGTTTGGGGACCTGTTGGCTCGTTGGAAGAGTGTAATAATCGTACTGTCTATAAACTTATCGTGAATGATGTATTGGAGGAAGGCCCCTGTCAGTTGCAACTTGGCCTGACACAGTTGGAACCGGGTGCAGCTTGGAACACGATGCCACCTCACACTCATGGTCGTCGCATTGAAGCCTATTATTACTTCAACCTACCTGAGGGGCAGACGATTGCTCATATAATGGGTGAACCTCAGGAGAGCCGCGTCGTATGGTTGCACAACGAGCAGGCAATCATGTCGCCCGAATGGAGTATGCACGCTGCCGCAGGTACTTACTACTATACTTTCATTTGGGGTATGGCCGGTGAGAACCTTTATTATAATGACAAGGACAACATTCCTGTTATTGATATCCGATGATGACCGTGATGGTAAGGAACAGAGATCTAAAATGCTAAAATATAGATATTATGACACCTATTAAAACAACAAAGATGTCCAACTTCCGTTGGGTAATCTGTGCGTTGCTATTCTTAGCAACCACCATCAACTACATGGACCGTCAGGTACTGTCGTTGACATGGAAAGACTTCATTGCCATCGATTTCCATTGGACTGACGCCCATTATGGCTACATCACGGGATTATTCTCTATCTTCTATGCAGTGGCCAACCTCTTTGCTGGTAAGTTTATCGATTGGATGGGCACCAAAAAGGGTTACCTCATCGCCATTTTCGTATGGTCGCTGGGTGCCTGTCTGCACGCTTTCTGTGGATGGGGGGCTATAGGACTGGCTGGTGGCAGTATTGTGGCACTGACCACGATTTCTGTATGGCTCTTTCTGGCTTGCCGTTTGATTCTGGCAGTCGGTGAGGCTGGTAACTTTCCTGCTGCCATCAAGGTAACTGCAGAATATTTTCCTAAGAAAGACCGTGCATTTTCTACCTCAATCTTTAATAGTGGTGCATCTGTAGGTGCATTGGCTGCTCCTGCCACTATTCCTCTGTTGGCTCGTGCATGGGGCTGGGAGATGGCATTTATTGTCATTGGTGCTTTAGGTTTCGTATGGATGGGCCTGTGGATTTGGCTCTACGATAAACCTGCTAAGAACAAACGTGTCAATCTGGCTGAGTTGAATTATATTGAGCAGGATAGTGACATTGCTGGGGTGCAGAACAAGCAAGAAACGAAGGACGAGAAAACCATACCTTTCTGGAAATGCTTTACATACAAGCAGACCTGGTCATTCATCGTGGGTAAGTTTATGACTGATGGTGTGTGGTGGTTCTTCCTGTTCTGGGCTCCCGCTTACTTCTCCGATCAGTATGGTTATACTTCCGACTCGACTATGGGTATATTGCTCATTCTGACCCTTTATACCATTGTCACCTTCCTGTCAATCGGTGGTGGTTATTTGCCCAAATATTTTGTTGAGAAGCGGGGCATGAATCCCTATGTTGGCCGTATGCGTGCTATGCTGATCTTTGCATTTTTCCCTCTGTTGGGTCTGTTTGCACAGCCTATGGGCGGTATCAGTGTGTGGTGGCCTGCTATTATTATCGGTTTGCTGGGTGCTGGTCATCAGGCTTGGTCGGCTAACATCTTTTCGACCGTGGGTGATATGTTCCCTAAGTCGACTATTGGTACCATCACGGGTATCGGTTCTATGGCCGGTGGTGTAGGGTCGTTCCTTATCAATACAGGCTCTGGTTTGCTGTTTACTTTTGCCGCTGGTAGTTACGTACTTTCTGGCAGTGCTCCAGATGCTGACGCTCAGGAGATAAGTGTTGGTAACTACAAAAAGCTGTTGACTACAGAATTGGTGAGTCAGGGCGATGAGCAAGTAGCTGCTTCTTTTGCTGCGTTGGCTGATCAGGAGAAGGCTGCTGTCTCTTTTGAGAAGAACCGTAAGCGTGGTGGCTCTTTCTTTGATGAGTATGCAGAGAAGATTCTGTTGATAGAGGAGTTTGGTGGAATCGCACTTACTCAGGAAGAGAAAGGAGATGCTGAGGTTATTGAGAATAAATACAATGCCTTGCCTAACCTAAATGAGATGGATGCTAAACTCACTCAGCGCAGGGAGACACTGGCTAAGGCTGAGATCGTGGTGAACACCATCAATAAGGAAGAATTTCTGACGCTATCGGCTGATGGTGACAAATTGGCTGACGCTTTCAAGCAGCATGGCTGCGAGATCAAGCAAGGACCACTCCATGCACTCGGCTTCAATGGTAAGCCCGCAGGCTATATGATTATTTTCTGCATCTGCGCTGTGGCCTACCTTATCGGTTGGTTTATCATGAAGACCCTTGTGCCGAAGTATAAGCCCATTGTGGTGGAGTAAAGTAATATGAAATAATAAAAACAAAAAGCAGGGATTCCTTAATTAAGGAATCCCTGCTTTTTTAATGTCTCAAGGAACGTCTCCGACATAACCTCATTGTCGTGTTTGGTATAACGGATGTCGGTGAAGATTTGGGCAAGTGTCTCTTTGTGATTGATCTCCACGAAGTGTTGGTTCTCTTCCAATTGTTCTTTATAATTATAATAGGTGTCGATATCTGATGGTGTGTAATCCTTGTATGTTTCGTTATGAACGAAACTTTTCAGGGGTAGCCGGTCAGAGAGGGAAGGCTTTTCGGCAGGCCAGCCCACGGTGAGCGTGGCAACGGGCATTACCAATCGTGGCAGTTGTAGCGTATCAATGATTGACTGGGGCTGATAAACTGTAGTACCTAAGTAGCAGTATCCCAGTCCTTCCTCGTCCATCAGGTTGCAAAGTGTTTGTGTGTAGAGTAGGGCATCGGTAACTGCATTTTGATAAGAGAGAAAATTGTCGTAGCCAGGTTCGGCCTTTCGACAGCGAGCCCATTGGCTGGTGCGGTTAAAGTCTGCACAGATGGTTAGCACTACAGGAGCCTGAGTTACCATCGGTTGATTGAAATGGGCTGGTGCAAGTCGTTGTTTCATCTCATTGGAACGGGTGATGACAACGCTGTAGAGTTGTAGGTTGCCCATGGTCTGGGTGCGTGCCGCTTCGTTAAGTAATCGGTTTAGCAATTCATTGCTGACTTCTCGGTCAGCATATTTTCGGATAGTGGTTCGGGTTAATAAATTCTTCATGCTAATTGTGAAATATAATAGTTAGTAAATGTTGTATTTCCGTCGGTTGTGGATATATAGTCCTTTACGGAACGGCTGAATGCGACGGCCTTGAAGGTCATAGAATGGGAGTTGATGCTGGATGCCTTTCACTGCACTGATGCTGCTGGTACTGTTATTTGCCACATAGTTGAAACGCATCGTGCCATTGGCATTCTCAGCGATATGATGCAATGCGCCAGGCAGGTATTTAGTACCTTGTAGGTTATCGTTGTAGAACTTGATTGATGGGGTGGAGTAGGCTGTCAGACTGTCCTTCATTCCATACGGAAAGAGATCATTGCTTTCGTTGTAGGCGTTTGCCTTGTTGTCGGCATGAATAATGGTCAGTCTCAGGTGGTCGTTGACAGGATAGCCATAGTAAGGGCTTTTCTCATCCTTCGATTCGTTGAGAGTCACAAAGCCATTGGGAATATTCCACAGCCAGATATCTTTGTCGAAGTCCACTTGAGTTACCATCAGTCCATGACCTGGCAGACATTTGTCCCAATTTGTCTGTTGGCGGTTCTCTATGATGAAATATTCGTCATGATGGGCATCATTGTAGATGATGTAACCCTTACCACCTTCGCTGACGGGTCTCAGGTCGGTGATGCTGACGCTCTGGGTCGACAGTTCTGTCAGGTCGATCCATCCTGCCATCCATTTCTCGTAGGCGGAATAGCCAGCAGGGACAAACGAGTTGCCGTTGTAGTTGCCACCGCTCATTAGGTCGTAACTGCCCATACTGAAGTTGTTTCCAATAGTATCATAAAGGTCGGGATAGCCCAAGCAGTGGCTGAACTCATGACAGATAGTGCCAATGCCTTCGATGCGGTTACCGGCATCAACCTCATTGCTGCAAGCATAAGTATTGATGATCGTGTTGTCAAGCCTCAGCGTGGTACCTGCATCGTGAAGTGTCCACATGTGAGGCCATATCGTATTGGCGACATTAACTCCTCCGTCGGCTTCGCCCTTGCCCGCATATATGATATAAACCTGATCGGCTTCACCGTCGCCATCCCAGTCATAGTCGGCAAAATTTATTTCTGCATCAGCCTGACGGCAGGCTTCTACAATCATTTCATGGGGTCTTACGTCATATCCATCCGCATCGTTTTCTCCATAGTACTTTTGGTTCTGTGGCATAGTATAGGGACCGACCATATCGAAAACAATTTCAAATTGTCCATCGCTTTGGGCTTTAAAGTAGTCGGCCACGCTGCCAACAAAACCTTCGGCAGAGCTATAGTTCTCACCGTTCAAAATGAGATTGAATTTTGTAGGGGTATTGGTCGTTCTGAACTTTACGTCGGCGAATTGTACCAGAATGACCAAACCATGTTTCTGGCCTGTGTACGAGGTACGTTCATCCATACTGACCGCCATTCGTGAGTTGCAAAGGCTTTCTTGACCAGTGCGTCGACTGGCGGCTCTTATTTGCATACGGTTCATGTCAACTTCCGTAAGAGGCTCGCCCTTCATGGTCACTCGTCTTCCATCTTCCGTTAGCCAGTAGTGTAAATGCTCATCACCGACCAGTTGGGCTCTGACCTCCGTTCCGTCGCTTAGAGTGAGCGTTTGCCAGTCCGGTTTAGCAGGAATGGCATTGGCCAATAGACCTGTGATTGTCAGTAGTATGGTAAATATAAGTCTTTTCATTTATGATATATATTTCTTTAGGATTGCAAAGTTAATCATTTTATTTAAGATGGAAAAATTTATCCTCCTTTAACGCTGGGTTTCCGATATTTTTTTGTACTTTTGCAAACATAAATTATTTACTAAACATTATATCAAAAACATTCTATGGGATTAATTGAACAAATCATTGCGCGTGCCAAGAGCAACAAGCAACGCATCGTGCTTCCTGAAGCAGAAGAGGAACGCACTCTCTGTGCCGCCGACCGCGTGTTGGCCGACGATATTGCCGACCTGATTCTGATTGGTAACCCTGAAAAGGTGTATGCACTGGCTAAAGAGAAGGGACTTACTCATATCGACAAGGCCACGCTCATTGACCCGCTAAACTATGAGAAAAGTGAGGAACTGGCTCAGTTGTTGCAGAAATTGCGCGAAAAGAAAGGCATGACTATTGAGAAAGCTCGTGAGTTGGTGAAGGATCCACTCTATCTGGGCTGTATGATTATCAAGACCGAGGGGGCTGACGGCCAGATTTCCGGTGCTCTGTCTACCACTGGTGAGACTCTTCGTCCGGCTCTGCAGATCATCAAATGTGCCCCAGGTATCACCTGTGTCAGTGGTGCAATGCTGATGATTACCGACAAGCCGGAATACGGTGAGAATGGTGTGCTCGTATTCGGTGATGTGGCAGTAACCCCAATGCCTGATGCCGATCAGCTTTCACAAATTGCTGTATGTACGGCTCAGACCGCCCGCTCGGTAGCTGGCTTCCAAGATCCCCGTGTTGCTATGCTGAGTTTTTCAACCAAAGGTTCAGCCTCTCATGAAGTGGTCGACAAGGTTGTTGAGGCAACACGTTTGGCCAAGCAACTTGATCCTGATTTGAAGGTCGACGGTGAATTGCAGGCCGATGCCGCCTTGGTGCCCTCAGTAGGTTCGAAGAAAGCTCCCGGTTCAGAGATTGCCGGCAAGGCCAACGTGCTGGTGATGCCATGTTTGGAAGTGGGTAATATTGCTTATAAACTGGTGCAGCGTTTGGCTGGTGCTATTGCTGTTGGCCCCATTCTGCAAGGTATTGCCCGTCCTGTGAACGACCTTTCTCGCGGTTGCTCGGTTGAAGATATCTACTACCTCGTTGCCATTACCGCCTGTCAGGCAATGGACGCTAAAAAAAGTAAATAAGATAAGATGAAAATATTAGTATTGAATTGTGGTTCGTCCTCTATCAAGTACGCATTGTACAATATGGACGATAAGAGTGTGATGACCAGTGGTGGTGCCGAACGGGTGGGTTTGGATGGTGCCTTCGTCAAGGTAAAGTTGGCCAATGGTGAGAAAAAGCAGATAATGCACGATATTCCCGAGCATACCGAAGGTGTGGAATTCATCTTCTCTCTGTTGACAGATCCTGAGATAGGTGTTATCAAAGATTTGAAAGAGATTGATGCTGTTGGACACCGTATGGTGCATGGCGGCGAGAAGTTTAATAAGAGTGTGTTGCTCACTGACGAGGTGCTCGATGCTTTTGATGCCTGTTCTGATTTGGCTCCACTTCACAATCCTGCCAACCTGAAAGGTGTGAATGCAGTGAAAGAACTGATACCTGGTCTACCTCAGGTGGGTGTATTTGACACAGCCTTCCATCAGACCATGCCCGCTAAGGCCTATATGTATGCCATTCCCTACGAACTATATGAGCAATATGGTGTGCGTCGCTATGGTTTCCACGGTACCTCTCACCGCTATGTGTCGGCTCGCGCTTTGGAGTTTTTGGGAATGAAGGCTGAGGGTACGAAGATGATTACCTGTCACATAGGCAATGGTGGTTCATTGGCTGCTGTCGTTGATGGCAAGTGTGTAGACACCTCAATGGGTCTTACTCCACTGGAGGGTCTCGTCATGGGTACCCGTTCGGGTGACATTGATGGCGGTGCAGTAACCTTTATTGAGAAGAAACTTGGTTTGGATGCAGATGGTATGTCGAATCTGCTTAACAAGAAGAGTGGTGTGGCTGGCATTACCGGTGGTTCGAGTGATATGCGCGACGTGGAGAATGCTGCCAAGGCAGGTGAAGCTCGTGCCAAGTTGGCTCAGGATATGTATTTCTATCGTATCAAGAAATATATTGGTGCATACGCAGCTGCTATGGGTGGTGTTGATGTCATTGTCTTCACTGCCGGTGTTGGCGAGAATCAGGTGAGTATGCGCTCAGAGGTGTGCAAGGGTTTGGAATTTATCGGTGTCAAGTTTGATGAACAGAAGAACAGTGTTCGCGGTGAAGAGGCCATTATCTCGGCCGATGATTCAAAGGTGAAGGTTGTCGTCATTCCTACCGATGAGGAACTGATGATTGCCACCGACACGATGAACTTGCTGTAAACAGCACTATTGTGCACAGAGAATGAATGCTCCCCCGCTGATGTATGAGCGGGGGAGCATTGTGTTTTTAGGTTTGTCTACACTTGGCTTTCGCCCTCAATGTATTGTTGCATGAAGAGATGCTCACCGTCGTAGACAATATAAGAAAAGTGGCTGATCCAGTCACCGAGAATGATGACGCGGGCTTTTTTCGTCAATTGGAGGTCTACTTCGATATGCCGATGGCCGTAGATGAAGTAATCAATATTGGAGTGATGTTGGATATACTTCTTCGTGTAGAGAATCAGATGTTCGCGATCTTCACCCATATAAGGCGGTTCTTCACCACCGGGACGTTTCATGCGGGAGTGTTTGGCCCAAGTGTGGCCGAACCACATACCCCAGCGGGGATGGAGGGTGGAGAATGCCCATTGGCAGATGGGGTTATGAAAGATGCTCTTGATAAGTTTGAACTTCTTGTCGGGATCGCCCAAACCGTCACCGTGAGCCAGATAGAATACTTTGCCGTAGAGTTCAACGGTCTGAGGCTTCTTGTGAAGAATGACACCGCATTCGCGTTCCAAATAGTCGTAGGCCCAGATGTCGTGATTACCGGTGAAGTAGTGCACTTCAACGCCCATGTCCGTCAACTCCGACAATTTACCAAGGAAACGGGTATAGCCGCGTGGCACCACATATTTGTATTCGTACCAGAAATCGAACATATCCCCCAACAGATAGACGGCAGCAGCCTTTTCCTTGATGTTATCGAGGAAACGTACTAACCGACGTTCTTGCATCCGTCTGTGGTCAATGGCCCACGAACCAAGATGGGCATCTGATAAGAAATATATATTCTTCACATCTCTTTGTCTTTAGTTCAATCAAAACCCAGTTCAACTCTTGCTTCTTCTGTCATCATAGACTGATCCCATGCTGGTTCGAAGACAAGGTTGACATTGGCAGATTTAATGCCTTCAACACTCTCTACTTTTGTGCGCACATCTTCCAATATAAAGTCGGCGGCAGGACAGTTGGGAGCAGTAAAGGTCATGTCCAGATCGACTGTCTGATCGTCCTGCACGTCAATCTTATAGATCATTCCCAAATCGTATATATTAACAGGTATTTCTGGGTCGTAGACCGTTTTCAGCACATCGACGATGCGTTCTTCTGTCTGTGTTTTTTCAGTTTGTGTCATTCTTCTTACGTTTAATTTGTTGGCAAAGATAGCCAAAGTTTCTGAAACTGCCATACCGAGACGAGTCTTGTTACGGTTAAAAATATATAAAAATGTATTCTTCTGCTGGTCACTTGATTGAATTTGAAAGAAAAAGTATTACATTTGCAATGTCTGTATCACCCTAATAACATAATACTAATATGGTATGTACAAAAAGGCAATTTTCTTTTTCCTTTGGCTGACAGTCGCTATCCAGGCATTTGCTGACGGGTCATTCTGTGAGAATGGGTTTACATATACAATAATGAAAGATAATAGTTCACTTTCATTGACAAGTTATCAGGCAATTCCAGAGGTAGACTATTCA
Organism: uncultured Prevotella sp.; assembly: GCA_947174835.1. Lineage (GTDB taxonomy): Bacteria > Bacteroidota > Bacteroidia > Bacteroidales > Bacteroidaceae > Prevotella. The sequence continues at coordinate 1,522 of CAMWKM010000003.1, read as the reverse complement.
CAGCCACTTCATATTCCTGCATCTGTTACGCATGATGGTAACACCTATTTTGCAAAGCAAATTGGAAGCAAGGCTTTTAAAGATGTTACAGAGGTTCAGTCAGTTGTGATAGATGAAGGAATTGAGCAAATCGGCCACTATGCCTTTGACTGCTGTACAAATTTGAAGTCAATATCTTTCCCTGCTTCGGTAGAGGACTTTGGTGAAGAGCTCTTTGGCAGTTGCTATAATCTTGTATCTGTTGTGGTAGATGCAGAGAATGAATCCTATGATTCACGTGAAAACTCAAATGCCATCATTGATTCTGACAACGATGAGCTATTGGTGGCGTGTTCTTCAACAAAGATACCTTCATCCGTGAAGTCTATAGGTAACAATGCATTCTATCATTGCAACATGATAGAGCAATTGGTTGTTCCTGAAGGTGTAGAACGAATAGGTAATGATGCATTCTTCGGATGTAGTAGTCTTAAGTCTATAAGTCTTCCTGAATCGCTTATTGCCATCGGGTCAGAGGTCTTTGTTGGCTGTAATTCGCTTACTTCAATCGTGATTCCTAAGAATGTTGCAAAAATAAGTGAAGGTAATATATTTAGGGCTTGTAATAATCTTACGTCCGTAGTGGTAGACAGTGCTAACCCAATATATGATTCACGCTCAAACTGTAATGGTATCGTCAGGAAATCAGACTCGGCATTGATTGCAACTTGTAGGACAACCACTATAAGTAATGACATCTGTATTATTGACAGCTATTGCTTTAGTGGTACAGTTATTCACTCACTTGACATTCCACGTTCAGTTGTAAAGATTTCAGGTAATGCTTTTGAAGGTTGTAATGAGATTGATGCTATTCATGTCGCATCTGATAATCCGGTTTATATAACTCCGGAGGGATCAAATGCTATATTGAGCAGGGACGGTAAAACTCTTCTGTTGGGCTGTCGTACAACGATTATTCCCGAAGGAATTGAGAGGATAGAAGACAATGCTTTTACGGGCAGGTATTCTAACCTTGTCCTTTATATTCCAGAGACAGTCAGAACCATCGGTTCTTTTGCTTGCAATGGCTGTAATGCTTTGTGTGAAGTGATCATACCAAGCTCAGTACAGTCAATAGGGATCTATGCTTTTAGTGGTTGTGCGAATCTTGCTGTAGCACAGATTCTTGCTCCAGTGAATACTATCGCCTATGGCACTTTCTCAGGATGCTGTCGTTTGTCTGCTGTTAACCTCTATGAAGACATTGAGACGATCGCAGGTATGCATTTCAGAACTGCAAAAGCTTAAAGCATATCAGCCTACCTTCGTCTGTCAAGAACATAGATAGGACAGCATTCGTAGGCTGTCCTATCTATGATAAAGAAATGAAATAGTTAGCTCTGTTCTGTTAGCCAAAATAGTTCATTCACTGTCTTTCCGAAAAAGGCAGAAAGTTTTAATGCCAATTCTGTGCTTGGAACAAACTTGTTGTTTTTGATTGCAAAGATTGTTTGTCGGCTTACTCCTATCGTTTTTTTCG
>CAMWKM010000002.1 GCA_947174835.1 uncultured Prevotella sp. | reverse complement strand
ATTATTTTATTAAAAAAAAACAATTTTTTTGTTTTTCATTGTTTTTTTTTTTTTTTTTTTTATACTTTTGCACATTAATTGAAAACCTTGACTTGAAACAAAGAGAACCTCAATATTATATGAAAAAGAAAATCTTAATCTTAGACGATAAAGAGACCATTGCAAAGGTACTCACCATTTATCTCATGAGTAATTACGACGTGAAATGGTTGCCCGACGGACTGGAAGGCGTTAAGTGGCTTCAGGCCGGCAACACTCCAGACCTCATTATCTCCGACATCCGTATGCCGGGAATGCGCGGTGACGATTTTCTGGAATGGATCAAGCAGAACGAACTGTTCCGCCATATCCCCGTCATCATGCTTTCCAGCGAGGACTCTACCAGCGAGCGCATCCGTCTACTGGAGGTCGGTGCCGAGGACTATATCACCAAACCGTTCAACCCAATGGAACTTAAAGTCAGAGTCAAGAAAATATTGAGCTGAGCCTAATATGATATGATAGGTATTGTTTATTTAGGAAACAATCCTCAAACAGAAGAGCGTCTAAAATACCTACCGGGAAGACAGGTTATTTTCGCCAAAAGCTATAAAGAGGCTGCTGGAGTGTGCAAAACGCTAAACTTCAGCAACCATGTTATTTTGTTTTTGGAGCAACACGTTTTGGCCGAAGACGTCACTGCGATTACTTACCTAAGAAAAAACTGCAAGAACCTTTATATCATACTCTTGACCAAACACCTGACAGACGAAGAACGTCAGGTCTATACAAAATGTAACGTCAGCGATACGCTTGACATCAATGCCTCGGTAACTGCTTTTAACAGGAAGTTGGAATTTATCTACGAGAGCGAGGCAAAACTTTTTGGGAACAAAATATCGAAGAAGAAAATCCGTTACTTTCAGATTCCCGTGTGGAAACGTACATTCGATATCGTATTCTCACTTCTGGCCATCATCATCCTTTCACCAATTATGCTATTAACAGTGCTGGCCATCAAAATAGAAAGTCCGGGGCCGGCCTTATTCAAATCAAAGCGTATTGGTACAAACTACCGCATTTTCGACTTCCTGAAGTTCCGTTCCATGTACACAGATGCCGAGAAACGACTCAAGGAACTGAGTAAGACGGAGAACCAATATGCCACCCATCATAGCGAAGAACCAATGAGTGCCATCATTTCGCCTCTCGGTGAAGAGGCCGAAAAGCAAATGCACGATCAGGGTGTGGAATCAGAGATGCTGATCAGTGACGAGGAGGTGATGCTGATAGGCGATGATTTTGTGGTGGCCGAAAGCGATTTCAGCAAGCAGAAAGAGGATGATATCAATAATGCATTTGTCAAAATAGAGAACGATCCCCGTGTAACCAAGGTGGGACGTTTCATCCGTAAATATAGCATTGATGAACTACCTCAACTCATCAATATCCTGAAAGGCGATATGTCTATTGTCGGCAATCGCCCACTCCCACTCTACGAAGCAGAGAAGCTGACCGGTGACAGCAGCATTGACCGCTTTATGGCTCCGGCAGGTCTCACCGGTCTGTGGCAAGTAGAAGACCGTGGAAAGGGCGGAAAGATGTCAGCAGAAGAGCGCAAGCAACTGGACATCAAGTATGGACAGACCTATAGTTTTGCCCTCGACATGAAGATTATCTTCCGTACCCTATTCGCATTTAAACAAGAAGAAAACGTATAAGACCCATACATAAACAATGATCAAGAAGATTCTATACACGATTGCATTATCGGTGGTAAGTGGCACAATGTGGGCCCAGACAGCCGATGATAGTGGCATCAGCGCAGGATTCTTTGACTCCAGTAAGGAGAAAGACATCAATTTCTCTGAGTTTAAGTTGCCACCTTTAGCTGTTCTGTTCGAGAATGCCAAATCCAATCCAAACATCCTGCAGTTGGCCAAACGTCAAGAGATAGCCGAGGCAGAAGTGGCAAAACAGAAAAAACATATATTTTCCTATATCAACGGTAATGCCGCCTACAGTTACGGTAAGTCAGACATCTGGGATGGATCGTCGGGTTATGGTAGCGGTATGATTTGGCAGCCCCATTCTTCCGAACAGAGTTATTGGAATGTTGGTGTCAACCTTCGCGTTCCCTTAGAGGATATTCTGGATTTGGGGCCGTCTGTCAAGCGTAAAAAGTTGCTTGTAGAGGAAGCCCAGATACAAAAGGATGCTGCTTTCGACCAACTGAAACTTCAGATCGTGACATTATATATCAAAATCACGAACAATCTGACCGCACTGAAGACTGCCGGTGAGAATGCTGCTGCCTACCAAGGTGCAAGTTCCTTGAACGAAGTAGAGTTCCATCATGGCAATATGGAAATCGAAGACTACGCATGGACAGGCCAACGCGGTCAAGGCTCGGTAGATACTTATCAAGGGCTTTTAACTCAAATAACGACAGACATTGTGACCCTCGAAATACTGACCCACACGCCAATCATCACCAATACAACGACTGAGATAACTCTTGACAAAGCCGTTGAAAAGTCAGCTAAGCAACTTGCCAAAGAAAACAAGGCTGTAGAAAAACGCATCCAAAAGGCAGCTGAAGAAGAAGAGAAGCTCGAAAATAAGATGCAAAAACAAGAAGAGAAAGAAATAAAGGAGGCTAAAAAAGCGGCAGAAAAGGCTGAAAAAGAAGCCAAGAAAGCTAAATAAAAATAACACATCAACTTAAGACTATGGATATATTCAGATATTTAGTAAGGTTTCTGTACAAGATCCGTTGGTATCTTGTCATTCTGCCACTCATCGCGTTAGTCGTAACTTGGTTCCTAACCCGCAACATGGAGAGGGTCTACGATGCCCGTACCACCATCTATACAGGTATGATTACCGGCTATACCATCGAAGGAGGTTCCAGTACTATCGGTAATCCCCAGACAAATATGGCCAACCTGCTGCTGATTATCCAGACAGACAATACGATTCACGAGGTTGCACTTCGTCTGTTTGCCCGCTGCATGATGTATGGTAATCCCAACAAAGACAACAACTATATTTCTGCAGAGCATTTCCGTCAATTGAATGCCAGCGTACCCGCTGATGTCAAGGCACTCATTAATCATAATAATGAGCAGGAGACCTACAGAAACCTGAAGGCATACGAAAAGCCGTCACAGGACAACTATCTGTTTGGCCTGCTGAACTATCACCCCTATTTCAGCATCAACAGCATTACCAGTCGCTTGAAAGTGTTGCAACTTAACCATAGTGACATTATTGATATTTCTTACTCAACCAACGATCCCGGTATCTGTTACAATACTCTGGATATCCTCAATGAAGTGTTTGCCAATAAATATCAGGAGTTGCGCTATGGTGAGACCCTCAACGTCATCAGGTTCTTTGAAAAGGAGGTGGCCCGCCTCTACAAGGTGCTGACCAATGCCGAGAACGACCTCATCAAATACAATGTCAAGCATCGCATCATCAACTATGGCGAGCAGACCAAGCAGCTGACAATTCTTGAGGCAGGACAGCAGACCAAGGACAATGAGTTGCGAATGAACATAGCAACTACGGAGGCTTTGATCGCCTATCTGAAGAAACAGCTTGGCGATCGTGCCAAGATTGTTGAATCCAATCAAGAATTTACCGCTTTAGTCAGAGACATCACACGTTTGCAGTCGCGTATTGCCAACCTCAAACTGATGAGTAGCGAGAATGGCGGCAACAACAACGAAGCACAAATTGAACTGGCCAAGGCAGAGCGCCAGCTGAATGAAACGACTAAGAAGGTCAAAGATTTGACTCAAAGCATCGAAGCAGCAAACTATAATACTGATACAGGTGTCAAAGCAAAAGACCTGTTAGACAGATGGCTGGAGCAAGTCATTCTTTTGGAAAAGACCAAGGCAGAGTTAAGCGCACAGGATATTATGCGTTCAAGCATTGACCGCCAGTTTATCTTCTATTCGCCAATTGGAGCCACATTGGATCGTAAAGACCGCCATATCGGCTTTATTGAAGCGAACTATATGGAAATGCTGAAGGCATTGAATGCAGCCCGTTTGCGCCAGCGCAACTTACAGATGTCTACAGCCGTGCTCCGCATTCTGAACCCACCGATGTTCCCAATGAATGCACAGCCCACCAACCGCATGATGATTTTGTTGGCATCCTTCATGCTGACATTCTTGCTGACGGCTCTCTATTTCTTCATCATCGAAATGCTCGACCGCACACTCCGAGATCGTATGCGTTCCGAAAAGATTACCAAAATACCTGTTATGGGCTGCTATCCCAAGGAGAGTTCACTGCGCTACCGACGTTTCAATAAGACCATTAACGATATGGCCCTAAAACAGTTGAGTAAATCGCTCCTGCCTCACTTTAAGGAAGGTCAGCAGAACGTGCTCAACCTGTTATCAACAGACGCAGCCAATGGTAAGAGCTACTTAGCACAGGAACTGGAAAACTACTGGATCAGCATCGGTCTGCAAGTCCGTCGCCTGACCTATGACGAGGACTTCCTTGCAGAAGATAGCCATTACCTGATGGCCAAGGACATCAAAGACCTTTGCCCAGACTTGATGCCCAACGAGATTGCCATTATCGAATACCCGAACTTGGATGACAACTCTATTCCTTCTTCCCTCCTGAACTTAGGAACGGTCAACTTAATGATTACCCGTGCAAACCGTACGTGGAAGGATGTTGACCAGAAGGCCTTGAAGGAATTGGAGGCTCGACTGGAAAATAAAGACTCACTCTTTATGTACCTCACCGAATCCAGTCGTTATGCCGTAGAGGAGTTTGTTGGACAGTTGCCACCGTACACGAAGTTCAATAACTTTGTTTACCGTATCTCACAATTGGGTCTAACGGCCGTTGAGCACAACCACGCCAAATAACGACAACTCATGACTGGGGCTTTTACATCATACACCAGAAATCATGGAGGAAGAGTGATTATGCTCTTTCTCCTGTTTCTGCTGGCCCTGTATCAATTTTCGTCAATAGGCTTCACCGGCTTTGCAGCCGTGTGTATGATACCAGCCGTTGTCATTTTCCTCTATCTGGCTTTCAAGCATCAGAATGCCTTGTTCTGGTATATCTTTACCATGAACTATTTTGTAATGGGACTGCAACGCTATGGCTACATCCCCGTTCCTGTAACCGTCGTCACCATTCTTCCTCAATTACTCCTGCTGATAGCCATCCTTATCTTTCCTCGCAATGGAAAGAACAACATGGGTACTCCTATGTTGCTTGGCATCATTCTATGGACTGGATATTTGGTGCTGCAACTATTTAACCAAACCTGTGGATTACCCATCAGTGTTGGCAACTGGTTGGCCAACATGAATTTCTATGCCTTTTATTTCATATTAACCTATATCCTAATCAATAAGATTGTCAATACGCCCAAGAATATCATGCGTTTCTTGCGTCTTTGGGCCTACTTTTCTATCGCGGCAGCATTTTGGGCTTGGCGACAGAAGACATTTGGATGGGATAATACGGAATGGGGATGGCTGATGGGAGGTGGTATGCGAACGCATATTATCGGTGGTTCTATTCGCTACTTTTCCTTCTTCTCCGATGCAGCTACTTTTGGCTGTAACATGGGTGCTGTAGCAGCGGCCTTTTATATCATGGCATTGACCACAAAACTTAAGAAAGACAAGATTCTCTTTGGAATTGCCGGAGCATGTTCTACTTTCGGTTTTTTTGCTTCCGGCACCCGATCTGGCCTTGTCTGTTTTATGGTTGGCATTTTCTTGTATGTATTTTTGGCAAAGTCTGTAAAACTAACACTCACCGTTCTACTGGCTGGTGGCCTGTTTATGTTTTTACTGGCAGGAACAAATATTGGCAACGGCAATATGCAGATACGACGCATGAGAACAGCATTCGACACAAACGATGCTTCCAAGAATGTGCGCGATATGAATAAAGAAGCACTCAAGAAATATCTGCAAGATGCACCTTTCGGTATGGGCATCAATGTTGATGAGGGTAGCATTCCAGCTTTCAATAAATTCAAGGTTGTCTACGAAACATCCAATGACTCTACCTATGTATTCTTCTGGCAACGCACTGGCATTGTGGGTGTGTATGTATTTGCCGCGATGAACATCATCATATTAGTGGGAGGTTGCTTCATTACCCTTTTCAGATTAAGGAGCAAAAGTTGTAAAGGCATTGCTGCAGGATTATGCTGTGCATTTCTTGCTATTCAGGCAGGTGGCTATACAAACCACATTTTGCTGCAATATCCCAATATTATTTTGTTCTATGGCGGAATGTCTATCGTCTATTTGCTACCGGCCATTGAGCAAGATTACATTGACGATGAGAACAACAGGTATGCCCTGCATGAAGAAAAGAAACGCCTCTGTCTGGAAAAGATAGAGAAAATGAGAGTAAAGCCTTGGTACAGTTGGATATACAAGTATCTATAATCACCATCAACTATAATGGACTGGCAGACACCTGTTCATTAATTGACTCCATCACCTTCAATGACTCTATGGAGGTGATTGTGGTAGATAATGCTTCTCGGGAAAACGAAGCCGAAGAAATAGAAAGGCGTTACCCTGCGGTAAGGGTTATCCGCAGCGACAAGAATCTGGGATTTGCCGGTGGCAATAATCTCGGCATCAAGATTGCTCGTGGAAAGTATATCTTCCTGATAAACAACGATACCTTGCTTAAAGAAGACGGACATATCGATGCCCTTATCCGCAGACTGGAATCATCCGACAAGATTGGGGCTGTCTGTCCCAAAATACGCTTTGCATGGGGAACCCATCCCATTCAGTTTGCCGGCTATACTCCACTCTCTGCCATTACACTTCGCAACCGAGGTATCGGGTATGGCGAAGAGGACTGCGGCCAATATGATACTGCCCATCCAACGCCCTATGCGCATGGTGCAGCCATGATGCTGAAACGGGAAGCCATCAACAAGGCCGGACTTATGCCCGAATGCTATTTCCTCTATTATGAGGAACTTGATTGGTCCATGATGCTGATCCGTGCCGGCTACGACATCTGGTACGAGCCAGCCTGCACTATCTATCACAAGGAAAGCCAAGCAACCGGTCAGAACAGCCCGCTCAAAATCTATTATAACACCCGAAACCGTCTTCTGTTCGCCCAACGCAACAGAAGCGGCATCGACAAACTATTGGCCTATACCTATCTGATAGGCGTTGTTGGCACAAAAGACATATTCAAATATGGCCTCACAGGCCAGTGGCCTTTGCTGAAATCTGCTATTCGTGGAATCGTTAACTTTCTAAAACTATAGTACATAATGGACGCCTGGTATATACTCTATATTATTGACTGGTTGCTGTTTATCCCCGTAGCACTGACAGTACTATACATCTTAGTATTCTCTATTGCCGCCATGTTCTGGCATCGGGAAATACCCAACAAAGCCAAACAAGACAGGCGTTTCATTGTCTTGATACCGGCCTACCATAGTGATCGAATCATTATGGATACCGTAAACTCTGTTCTCGGACAAACTTATACACAGCGTAACTTCGATATTGTAGTGGTTTCTGACCACATGGAAGAAATGACCAACATGCAGTTGGCCCAGATGCCAATAACCTTGCTAACTCCCAACTTCGAAGAAAGTTCCAAAGTCAAATCGTTGCAATATGCCATTTTGAGCCTGCCGCAGTTTAAAGTCTACGATGCAGTTGTCATTCTGGATGCAGGAAATGTGGTAGAACCGGAATTTCTGGAGCAAGTCAACGATGCCTTTGAAAGTGCAGGAACCAAGGCCATCCAATGCCATCGTCTGGCACGTAACAATGATACCGCTATCGCTCGTTTGGACGCAGTTTTCGAAGAAATCAACAATTCCGTCTTCCGTTTAGGCCATTTGGCCGTTGGTCTGTCCTCATCCTTAAACAGTTCCGGCATGGTTTTCGACTTTCAGTGGTTCAAGCAGAACATCATGAAAATGCGCGCTTCCGTAGGCGAAGACAAGGAATTAGCCGGAATACTTGTCCATGAGGGCATTTATATCGACTATTTTGATCACATCCATGTCTACGACATCAAGACAAATATGGTGAAGGACTTCAACAATCAGCGTGGCCGCTGGATTTATATCCAGCTACATGCTTTGGTCAACAACTTCCACTTACTACCCAGCGCATTATTCAACAGCCGCTACGATCAGGCAGATAAGATTATCCAATGGATGCTGATTCCCAGAACCATCATGATGGGTCTCATCATGATGATGAGTATTATCCTGCCTTTCATTTATCTGACGATAGCTATCAAATGGTGGGTGGTGGCAGCCATAGTCCTTTTAGCCTACTCTTTTGCTACGCCCGACTATTTGGTAGACAAGAACTGGGACAGGGATATTCTGCGTGTCCCATTTATAACCATTGGCGGTTTGATGAACATTTTCCGTGCAGGAAAACACGAAGTCGGAAACCGTCTGGGTACTTTCGGTAACATTTTGAGAAGACTAACCCCCAAAAGTAAACATAAAAAGTGAGCCTACAGACTATCATAAACATTGTCGACATTCTGCTATGGATCCTCATGGCAGCATCAACGCTCTATGTACTGACTTTCTCTTTGGCCTCACTTCTTCCTTCTCATTCCTCATCTCACGGCCCAACCAAAGGACATCCGCAATCAAAAGAAAACCAGAATCCACACCCTCGCTTTCTGATTCTCTTCCCTGCCTACCATGAGGATGCGGTAATTGTCAACTCCGTAAAAACTTTTCTCCAACAGGACTATCCCCCAAAACAATATCAAGTAGCCATTATCTCTGACCACATGAGTGCAGAGACTAATCGCCAACTGGCCAATCTCCCCATCACTCTGCTTCAGCCCACTTTCGAAAAAAGCAGCAAAGCCAAAGCTCTTCAGTATGCCATGGAAAGCATTTGTGATGCGTTCGACTATGTGGTTATCCTCGATGCAGACAACGTGGTGGCGACCGACTTCCTGTCACGGCTTGCTCTGATTGCCAATAAACAGGAGGCCATCCAGTGCCACCGAACCGCAAAAAATGCCGATAACGACATTGCCGCCCTTGACGGTATCAGCGAAGAAATCAACAACTGCATTTTCCGGTGCGGTCACAATCGCATCGGAATGTCCTCCGCCCTCATTGGTTCCGGCATGTGCTTCAATTACGATTGGTTCAAGAATAACGTGAATTTCCTCAACTCTGCCGTTGAGGATCGCGAGCTCGAAGCCCTGTTCCTGAAGCAACGCATCTTTATCCGTTATGCCAACGACATCTACGTGATGGATGAAAAGGTCAACAGCAGCGATAATTTCCAGCGTCAGCGTCTACGTTGGATGACAGGACAGGTGCTGGCCTTGTTCCGAATGTTGCCATACATTCCCAAAGCCCTCGTAACATTCAACATCAACTATATCGACAAGACCATCCAGCAAGCACTCATTCCCCGCTCGATTCTCTTGGTATTCACCACCTTCTTTACCCTCATTGCCACAATTCTCTCACTTCTTACTTCTTATTTTTCACCTTTCATCTCATTCTTTTCTCCTCTCAAGTGGTGGGTTCTCTTAGCCTGTCTGGCTCTCTCTCTCATCATCGCCATACCTCCGCAACTCCGCAACAAAGCCATTCTCGGCAAGGCGTTAACCCTTCCTAAGCTTGTATGGCGTATGCTGACGAATATCCTACACATAAAACCCAAGAACAAAGAATTCATCCATACCACGCATCACCAATGAGAATTGCCATACTGACATCAGGAATCCTGCCAGTTCCTGCCGTGCAAGGTGGAGCAGTTGAGAATCTCATCGACTTCTATCTGGAATACAACAACCGACACCATCTGCACGACATCACGGTGTTCAGTGTCTATCATCCAAACGTAAAAAGCCACCCAGCCCTTCAGTCTGAGGTGAATCACTATATATATATAAAGAGGTATAGCCGCAGAGCCCGACTCATGGCCAAGCTCTATGGCTATCTACACAAGGACGAATACTATCACTACCAGTTAGAGTACTTCTTTGAGCAAGCCTATCGCCAACTCAAGAAACAACCGTTTGACCTGATTATCCTTGAGAACCGTCCCGGCTATGCTTTGAAACTAAGCCAACGCATAACCACTCCCATCATCACACACATCCATACCGACATCGTCAATCCCCAAACCAAACAAGTCGAAAGCATCATAAAAACGACCAAAGGGTTCATCTGTGTCTCTAACTATATCAAGCAGCAGGCCCTATCGGTCGGTATGCCAACCAAAGCCAACGTGGTTTACAACGGACTGGACGACAAGCGATTCTATGCCAATAGCAAGACGGACATCAGTCGGAAAGACTTTGGATTTAGCCCAACCGATTTCGTAGTTCTTTATACAGGTCGCATAGTTCCCCAAAAAGGTGTAAAGGAACTTGTGCAGGCAATCCAACTGCTCAGCAACCAGCCCGACATCAAACTGCTGGTGGTTGGAGGCAACAATTATGCTGACAGCATCAACAGCAATCCATATTTAGACGAACTTCATGAAATGGGTCGTCAGATGACGGGAAAGGTCTGTTTCACAGGTTTCGTTCCATACGAAAAGCTCCCCTCCTACCATCTCCTTGCTAATGTGGCCGTCATTCCTTCTTGCATCAACGAGGCTCTGGGCATGGTCTGCATCGAGGCTGCGGCCATGGGCTTGCCAATCATCGCTACCAACGACGGAGGCATCCCGGAAACTCTCATAGGCCAAAATCATATATTAATAGACAAAGAGGGCAATCTCCCCCAGCTTATTGCTGACGCCATTCTGAAAATCAAGGAAAACTACGATGACTACAAAGGCAATCACCTTGCCAAGCAGTTTACAAAAGAAGCCTATTCCAAATCCTTCTTTGACACAATAGAATCCTATTTGCATTAGCACTTTATCACAACATCCCATTTGAAGCCTCCAAACGCATCGTTTGAAGCCTGCAAACCACCCGTTTGGAGCCTTCATTCACCCAGAAATCAACGTCAAAACATAACTGTTACTGTCAAGAATATTGCACTTATTTTTTTCGATTATCTTTTGGTCGCGATTTGATTATCTTTTCACTTCGGTTTGATTATCTTTTCACTTCCATTTGATTATCTTTTGCTCGGCATTTGATTATCTTTTCCAAGTCATTTGATTATCAAATGCCGACCATTTGATAATCAATTTTTCTACACCCCCCATTTGATTATCTTTTGAACAGCAAAAAGATATCTTTTTATGTTTCTGTTCAAGAGTGTCCACTAAAAATGGACGTGGTCAAAAATTAAATAAATCGAACGTGAGTTCGATATAAGAATTATGCAATAATTTTGCTTTTGTCAATGATTTCAATGTTCATTGATGGTTTCCTCGCAATACAGCCTAACACTCCAAAAAGCGATTGTACGAGACGATATGGGGGAAGCTCTTCCTTCATGTGCTGGCAGACTTTACAACTTAATTCCAGAAAAATCACATCTTAAACAGAAAAAAAAATTCTATATAAGAGATATATTTATGATAAAAATTGGGTGGGTAATACAGTATCTCACGTTAAATATGCACGATAAAATGATAAATATTATAAAATTCTTTTGTTTTTCCAATTATTGTCAATACCTTTGCATTTAACTTAAATAATTTAACAATGAGTGAACTTAATAGAATAAAGGTAGTTCTAGTTGAACAAAGAAAAACTGGGAAATGGTTGGCCGAGCAACTTGGAGTGAGTGTTACCACAACAAGTCGTTGGTGTTCTAATACCGCTCAGCCAGATCTTCAGACGTTAGAAAAAATAGCTCAGTTATTGGAAGTGGATAAACGAGATCTACTTACTCCATCAGAACTTAAATAATAATATCAAATTATGACAAAGGAAGAATTCTTTAACTTACTTACTGAAGAAGTTAAAACATATAAATCCTTTTTAGAAACAGATAGCCAAGATTGGATTGTCAAAGGATTTATAGATATAGATAAGAATGTCTATACCATCACAAATGACACTAAGGTTGTTTCAAAGATTATTGAAATACTCCTAATTCCAAAGTTGGACAAGTTTGCACGTGATCATGGGCTTAAATTAGAATTGCCTTCAAAACAAAACTTTTATCCTGACCTCACATTTAAAGATAATGAAGGTCATTTGTTTGCTGTAGATTTTAAGTCTAGTTATTATGATGGGGATTCTGTAAATGGACTCACCCTTGGGTCTTATTGGGGGTATTTCAGAGAAAGAGATACCATCAAAAATATGGATCACACTTACAATTCTTACAGTTCACATACTGTATTAGGTATGCTCTATAAACAAAGTATCATAGATGCAAGTGAAAAAGATGTTTATTCTGTAGATGAACTATCCGCCATTCATTCTGTTATTGAAAAGTTTATCTTCTTTGTACAACCAAAATGGAAGATTGCAAATGATATCCCAGGAAGTGGTAACACCCGTAATATCGGTGGCATACAAATATCCAAGAACTCCTCAACGGTCAGGGGCCTTTTGCCGATCTAGGCGAGGATGTATTTGATGATTATTGGAAAGGCTATTTCAATAAGGTAGATGCTCGCACGGCTGGAATTGGAACACCACGCTATAACAACCTGAAGACATACAAGCAATATCTTGAGAGTCAGAAAAATCTATTTTGTAAACTTTGATTTTTATGCCAGTAATAGTACCTCCAATTAAATCACAAGGCATAAAAACAAAACTTGTGCCTTGGATAAATGATGTTATTTTGCAAGCTGGGTTAGATTTGCCAAATACCAACTGGATTGAACCTTTTTTTGGAACAGGAGTAGTTGGACTTAACGCACCTGTTGGCGGCCATAGATATATTGCAGATAGCAATCCTCATATAATTAATTTTTACAATGGTGTTCTCCATGGGGAAATTACCCCACAAAACATGCGCGAATATCTGGAACATGAAGGAGCATTGTTAGCAGTAGCAGACGAAAATGGATATGCTCATTATCGAGCAGTCAAAGATCGTTTTAATGCAGAGCACAGTTCATTTGATTTTATATTCCTTTCTCGCGCAGGATTTAACGGTATGATGCGCTTTAATAGGCGAGGACAGTGGAATATTCCATTTTGTAAAAAACCAGAACGTTTTGCCCCAGCCTATGTAACAAAGATATGTAATCAGATAGCTGCTACACAAAGAGTTATTCATCAGAATCATTGGGAGTTCCATAATCAAAACTTCATTGAAACAATAAACCATGCACAAGCAGGAGATTTGATATACTGTGACCCTCCATATTTTGGTCGCTATGTTGATTATTATAACGGTTGGACAGAAGAAGATGAAGAGGCACTTTTCCACGCTTTAGAACATACTCCTGCTCACTTCATACTTTCTACATGGCATCATAACGAGTTTAGGGCAAATGACATGATGGATCGTTTTTGGAATCACTTTAATGTGGAAAGCCAAAAACATTTCTATCATGGTGGTGGTCGTATAGAAAATCGTCATGCTATGATCGAAGCCCTTGTCTTCAACTTTGATTTACAAAAACCTGCAATTCACGAAAAAATACATGCTGAGCAACAACTTGAACTAGCACTGGAGTTTGCATAATATGACACCTTTATATCAGACAGGAAATGAAGAGTTTACATTATATCATGGTGACACGATGGAACTTATTGGATCTATCAACAAGAAAGTTGATATGATATTTGCTGACCCTCCTTATTTCCTGTCAAAAAATATATCTACCTGTATTAACGGTACTTGGAAATCCTTTGAAAAAGGAGAATGGGATAGAGTTACTTCCCAAGAGAATATTAATTCTTTTAATAAGAAATGGTTATCTGCTTCCAGAAATGTGCTAAAAGATGACGGAACTATTTTTGTTACAGGAACATATCATAACATCTTCTCTGTAGCAACTTGTATGATTGAGCTTGGCTATAAAATTCTAAATATAATAGTATGGCAAAAGTCTGATGCCAAACCAACTCTGTCAAGAAATTATTTTAATTTTACCACAGAATATATAGTTTGGGCTCGTAAAAATGAGAAAGGAAAACATTTCTTCAATTGTGACTTAATGGATCAACTCAATGGAGGAAGTAGAATGTCTGACGTTTGGCGAATCCCGTTCCTTTCTTCTTGGGAATTGAAATGTGGTAAACATCCAACACAAAAACCACTTCGTTTACTTTATAGAATCATTCTGTCATCAACAAGAGAAGGAGAAACTATACTCGATCCATTTGCAGGAAGTTGTACAACAGGAATTGCCGCAACACTCTTAAACCGTAAGTTTATTGGTATAGACCAAAGTATTTACTATTTGGCATATGGTATTCGTCGCAAACAAGAGATTGAAGACCCTCTCATAGCAGAAAAGATCCTGAAGAAGATGGCAGAAAATCACGAAGAGTTAACAGTCATGATTAATCATTGTCGCAAAGGATTAAAAGACAAAATGATAGAAACCGGTATCTGCTATCTGAGAGCTGGAGACTCCAAAGGTTCTCTTTGTATCACTCCTGGTTTCGAAAGATTGTCATACGTACTCCTTCATACTAATGGAGAAGATTGCCAACTATTCAAATTGAAGTCTAAAGGACATTTTAATATTTGGACCAAAGAAACACTTGAGAAATATGGTTTTGAACCTTCTCATGCTCCATATTATATTGTTTTACATTTTGATAATACTAAGTCAATCCCTTATAAGCAGTTACCGAATCTGAAAGAATCCATAAATACTTACATTGCAAAAATAAAACCGTTAAGTGATTTTATGGGGATAAAGTAATTATAACCGACTGATCTTAAACATAAAACCTAAAATCTGTCGGTTTCCTTTATCTGCGGAAATGACACACGCCTCTCGTTCTAGTTCTGCCTGATCAAATTGGTTGGCATCGAAACAGATTTTTGTACCTTTATAGGTAATAATCAAAAAGATATAATTAACACCCACTCCCAATGACAACTTTACAATAAATCTGATTGCTGGGTTTATTGCTTAATTCTTATGTCGAACTCATGTTCGATTATATTTTTTCGATTATCTCTCAGTCGCGATTTGATTATCTTTTGAACAGCAAAACGATATCTTTTTATTTCCGTTCAAGAACATCCACTAAATTCTTTATTACCTATTCCAACGTCAGTTCTACAGGGCAGTGATCACTGCCAAAGATGTCAGTATGGATTTTGGCATCAACTGTGCGGGAACGCAGGCGATCGCTGACAACAAAATAGTCAATACGCCAACCTGCATTCTTCTGGCGAGCCTGAAAACGATAGGACCACCAGGAATAAGTAACCTGTTCGGGATACTTCCACCGGAAGGTGTCAGTAAAGCCTGCTGAAAGTAGTTGCGAGAACTTCCCACGCTCTTCATCGGTGAAACCGGCATTGCGACGATTGGTCTTAGGATTCTTAAGATCTATTTCTTCGTGGGCCACGTTTAGGTCTCCACAGAGAATGACGGGCTTCTGTTGGTCGAGGCGTTTCAGGTAAGCCTGAAAATCTTCCTCCCAACGCATACGATAGTCAAGTCGCTTCAACTCATCCTGAGAATTGGGCGTGTAGCAGGTAACAAGATAAAAGTCTGGCATCTCCAAGGTAATGACACGCCCCTCGTGGTCATGCTCTTCGATGCCGATGCCTCGGGTGACGCTAAGCGGCTTGTGCTTCGTAAAAATAGCAGTACCACTGTAACCTTTTTTGTCGGCAGAGTTCCAAAAAGAGTCATATCCCTCGAACAGCAAGTCAAGCTGTCCCTCCTGCATCTTCGTTTCCTGCAGACAGAAGAAATCGGCATCCAACTGACGGAACACCTCACTAAATCCTTTTCCTTCACAGGCACGTAGCCCGTTCACGTTCCAACTAATTAACTTTATCATTCTCTTACTCGTCCCTCTTGCTTGATTGATACAAAATTCTTTTTCTTTAACTTCTAACTTATAACGCGGTTACCCTCTGAGTAAACAATAAGCGAGTGCCCAGTTTCAAGGACACTCGCCTTCACTTACTAAAGTATAGTAATAGTCAATCTGTTAGAACTTCGCCATCTTGATGGCCACTACAGCACACTCATCACCCTTATTGCCCAGTCGTCCACCAGCACGATCTTTCGCCTGCTGCAGATCGTTAGTAGTCAACAAACCATAGATCACAGGAATATTGCTGGTAGCGTTCAGACGAGCAACACCTGCTGTGACACCCTGACAGATATAGTCGAAATGAGGTGTCTCGCCACGAATGACACTACCTAAGATAATAACAGCATCATAGCCATCATTGAGAGTCATCTGATGGGCACCATAAATGAGTTCAAATGAACCGGGTACCGTCTTGACGTGAATATTCTCAGGCAGTGCACCGTGCTTCTCCAGAGTGGAAACACAACCTTCAAGGAGTGCTCCGGTAATCTCAGGATTCCACTCGGCCACCACAATGCCGAAGATCATATTTGATGCATCAGGCACTTTGGAAAAGTCGTAGTCGCTTAGGTTATGCAGAGCAGTAGCCATAACTGATATTTAAGAATTACTCCTTTACGCGCTCGATATAGTTATCTATGCCGTTGAAGCCCTGCATATACTGGTTGAACTGTTGGAAATCGGCATAGTCAGCCTTCACCTGCTCATAGAGTTTAAGGGCCTCAGCCTTCTTGCCTTGACTCTCCAAAATCTCACCAGCCTGAATGAGGAAAAGGGGCGACAAAGAATTATTATCGGCCTTCTTGGCAGCTTTCACCAGCAGACTGACAGCCTCATCTAATTCACCCAAGGCAGCCTTGGCATTTCCCAGACGCCCCAAAGCAGCGGGCGAAATGAGAACATCATCCTCTGTATCGAATTGTTCGAGGTATTTTGCAGCCTCCTCCATATTGCCGAGGCTGGCATAACAGATGCCGGCATAGAGGCTGGCCAAGTTACCGGCTTTGGTAGAACTGTAGTCTTCAGCGATGGTCAGGAATCCGGCATTGATACTATCACCATTAAGAGCCTTTTCAAACAACACTGAGTCATTGGTATTCATTGCGGTAAGAAAATATTCTTGAGCCTTAGCCATCTCTGTGCTGGCCTGCTCCAGTTTGCCGCCGGTGAACGACTTCCAAACGAAGTAGCCTGCTACACATACCAACAAAGCTACCACACAGCCGATGATAGGAGTCTTGTACTTGAGGATGAAATCCTCTTTCTGATCACTGACCACCTGAGCATCGGCGGTCTTCTGATTGTTTCTTGTATCTGCCATTATTGCTTGTTTTTTATATTCTTAATGCTATAGTATATGATTTTTGCGCTGCAAAATTACAGAAAATATTGCAGATAGTGAAATTTATTGTCGACTTTTTTGTTTTTAAACCTCAAAAGCAGTAATTTTGCACAAAAATAGAAACCAAGAGGATGAGATTAGACCGTCTTTCCATTGTCAACTACAAGAACATCGGAGAAGCCACACTTGCGTTGTCGCCCAACATCAACTGTTTCATCGGGCACAACGGGGCAGGCAAAACCAATGTGCTTGATGCGGTCTACTTCCTGTCGTTCTGCCACTCGGCACAAACCATTCAAGACTCGCTTGTAATCCGGCATGGTGAGGACTACTTTATGTTGGAAGGTAACTATAACAGTATTACCGTATCCTGCGGCATGAAACGTGGCACAAAGAAGGTCTTCAAACGTGACAAGAAAGCCTACAAACGCTTGTCAGAACATATCGGTCTCATCCCTATCGTGTTTATCTCGCCTGCCGACACTCTTCTAATAGAAGGAAGCAGCGAGGAGCGACGTAGGCTAATGGATGTAGCCATCTCACAGCAAGACCGCACTTATATTGAATCGCTCAACCGCTACAACAAAGCCCTACAGCAACGTAACACGATGCTGAAGATAGAAGATCAGGAACCAGATCCGGAACTTCTGTCGCTTTGGGAAGAACAGATGGCTCGCGAAGGAGAAATGATCTACCAAAAGCGTGATGCTCTGGTGCAACAACTCATTTCACTTTTCCAACAGTTCTACGAAATTATTTCCGGTGGACACGAACAGGTATCGCTCAACTATACCAGCCACTGTCAACGCGGACCGCTACTGGAGATTATTCAACGCGACCGCTTCAAGGATCGTGCCGTGGGCTACTCACTGCACGGTATTCACCGCGATGACCTGGAGATTATGCTTGACGGGCACCCTATGCGCCGCGAGGGCAGTCAAGGCCAACAAAAGACTTTTGTCATTGCCTTGAAACTGGCTCTGTATGAATTCCTCAAGAGGAAAGACCATGCTGCCGCCCCCACCCCTATCCTACTCCTTGACGACATATTCGACAAACTGGATGCTCAGCGAGTGGAAAAGATCATCGGCTTAGTGGCCAGCGATCAATTTGGTCAAATCTTCATTACCGATACCAACCGTGATCATATCGATCGCATACTCCGTCAGGGGCATTTCGATTATAAGCTCTACGATGTGACCGACGGGAAGATAACAGAAAACCAGCCATAGTCTATGTTCAAGAGAAAAGAACAAGCCATTCGCGACCTGATTATGCGCAATCTTCGCACTCAGGGTCTGGAGACACCTCTGCTACAGAAGCGCCTTATTGAGGCATGGCCTGCGGTTGCTGGCGAGGCTATCGCTCGCTATACTACAGATGTACGCATCTATAACCAGACACTTTGCGTCCGACTGAGCGTCCCTGCCCTTAGGGCTGACCTCTCTATGCGCCGTCAGGAATTCGTAAGCCGCCTAAATGAATATGTCGGCAATCAAGTAATTGCCGACATACGATTCAACTAATAAAGATTCTTATTTTCTACGCTCTGGCTACTATGCCAAACGAGCGATGGGTAGAACGGTAATCATAAGCCTTTGCCACCTTCTGCTGGTCAGCCTGCTGCTCTTCCTCTGGTGAGTTAGGAAAAGCCTTACCGGCCTTGAAGATACGAAGTGCTTCTTTGATGGCAGGATCATCCTCATTAAGATACCGCAACCACGAAGCCTCGTCAAGCATATTGTAAATGATACGGCTCTCTATGAACTGTTCCAACAAACGGTGCGACTTCTGAATCATCAAATTACGACGTTTAAGGCCACGCTTTTCAGCATATTGGGCAAAACGATCAATCAGGTTCTGCCGTTTCAAATACTTCACCAACGTCTCTTGGTCAGTATAACTTTTCATTTTGTCACGATTCTCGTCGGTATAATCATAACCGAACTGAAGAATAAGTCCTGACATAGAAGCCTCCTTATAATAAGAGGTGTAATCGGTAGTATCTTCCGGCACGAAGATATCGGGGGTAATACCACCACCGCCAAAGACGGTACGACCAATACGAGTATGGTATTCAGGACCAGTATGCTTGATGCTATCCTGCGAGAAGAACTCACCATTCTGATAACGAATCAAAAGATCCTCCTCATAATCCTTATCCTGTCCATTGATATATGGTTTCTGAATACAACGACCCGAGGGCGTATAATAGCGGGCAACAGTGAGACGCATCATTGAGCCATCGCCAAACTCAACGGGTTTCTGCACCAATCCCTTGCCAAAGGAACGACGGCCAATAATGGTACCACGGTCGTTATCCTGAATGGCACCAGCCAGAATCTCGCTGGCCGAGGCCGACCCCTCGTCAATGAGAACCACCAAAGGTATATGCTTGTAAGAGCCTCGACCATCGCTGAGATACTCCTCGCGAGGCGAGTGACGTCCTTCAGTGTAGACTATCAGGCGATTCTTAGGCAGAAACTCGTTAGCAATCTGTACAGCCGACTGCAAATAGCCGCCCGTATTGCCGCGTAAATCAATGGTCAGTTGCTGGAAACCCTCCTGAGCTAACTGTGCCAACGCGACCAATAACTCATAATAGGTATTCTCGCCAAAGTTCTTAATACGGATGTAACCAGTCTGCTCATCAAGCATATAGGAAGCCGTAATGCTCTTCATCGGAATCTCGCCACGCGTAACAGTGAAGTGTCTGAGTTCCGTTTCACCATAACGCAACACGCCCAATTTCACTTTGGTGCCCTCGGGACCTTTCAGTCGGTGCATCGCTTCCTCATTGGTCAGACTCTTACCTGTAAAGACAGAATCGTCAACCGTCACAATTTTATCGCCAGCCAACAGTCCAGCCTTCTCTGCAGGTCCGTCAGTGATGACGTTCTGCACCCGGAGTGTATCAGTACGGATTGTGAACTCAATGCCAACACCTGAGAACGAGCCACGCAAATCGTCATTGGCTGTCTGCACATCCTTTGCCGATAAGTAAGTGGAATGCGGGTCGAGTTCAGAAAGAATCTGTGGAACAGCCTGTTCCACCAAGTCGGCCATATCAACAGTATCTACATACTGGTCATCAATAATATAGAGCAAATTATTCAGTTTGTTGCTACCCGAATTAATGATGCTCAAACGATTGCCCGAAAAGTGGTTGGCATAGAATGTGCCGATCAGTATGCCGATGACAGTTGTCATCGCCAACCACAGGGGCGAAAAACGATTTTTATTGTTCATACTTCCAAATATACTACTTCTATACCGGCCCGTTCCAACAACTCGATGCCGTCAGTCAGTCGATATTTCTCGCCATAAACCACCCGCTTAATGCCAGCCTGAATAATGAGCTTGGCACACTCAATACAGGGCGAAGCTGTAATATAGATCGTGGCACCATCACTGTTGTTATTGGATCGAGCCAATTTGGTAATAGCGTTGGCCTCAGCATGGAGCACATAGGGCTTCGACACATTATTTTCGTCCTCACAGACATTCTCAAAGCCTGTGGGTGTACCATTGTAGCCATCACTAACAATCATCTTGTCCTTCACCACTAAAGCACCCACCTTACGGCGGACACAATAGGAATTTTCAGCCCAAATACAAGCCATGCGCAGATAGCGTTGGTCGAGTTTATTTTGCTTTTCGTTTGATTCCATTTCTCTTCAATAAAGCATCAATGGTGGGTTCTCCACCCTTAAACCTCTTATATAATACCATAGGATTCTCAGTACCGCCCTTTGAGAGAATATTCTCACGGAACGACTGAGCTGTCGTTTGGTCGAAAATACCATGTTTCTTGAAGACCGCAAAGGCATCAGCATCAAGCACCTCTGCCCACTTGTAACTATAGTACCCGGCAGCATAGCCTCCGGATATGATGTGCGAGAACTGCACAGTCATGCAGGTATCTGGCAACTGCTTGCCGATTATGGCTTTGCGCCAAGCATTTTTCTCGAAAGAAATAATATCATCGGTGAACTCATCCTTTTGGGTATAATAGGCCATATCAAGCAGACCGAACGATACTTGTCGCAGACAGGCCGTTGCTACCATGAAGTTACGACTACGGACAATACGGTGAATCAGTTCATCGGGCAAGGGCTCGCCCGTCTCGTTGTGAAAGGCGAAAGTACGCAAAAACTCCTTCTCCACAGAATAATTCTCCATGAACTGAGAGGGCAATTCCACAAAGTCCCACCACACATTGGTACCGCTCAGACTCTCAAAACGGGTATTGGCAAACATACCATGCAATGAATGGCCAAACTCATGAAGGAAAGTCTCTACCTCGCCAAGCGTCAACAAGGCAGGTTTGTCGGCAGTGGGCTTTGTCAGATTCATTACAACACTGACATGAGGCCTCACATTTTCACCTTTTCGATCAATCCACTGCCCCTGATACTGAGTCATCCATGCGCCCCCTTGCTTACCCTTACGAGGATGGAAGTCTGCATAGAAAACTGCCAGATAAGAGCCATCGCGATCAAAAACTTCATAGGCTTTCACATCAGGATGGTAGACAGGAATCTGCTTATTCTCCTTAAAGGTAATGCCATAAAGACGATTAGCCAATCCAAAGACACCGTCAATAACCTTATCCAACCGGAAGTAAGGTCGTAGCATCTCAGCATCAATATTGTATTTCTTTAGTTGCAGTTTATGAGAGTAGAAAGCAATGTCCCAAGGTTCCAATCCCTTCCCTAACTCCTCAAGTTCCTTCACGGCCGTAGGACGATAAGCATCAATCAAATCGTTGAGCAGATGGTAGACGTTTTTCACTTTACCAGCCATACGATGCTTCAACATATAGTCGGCATAGGTCTTGTAGCCCAGCAACTGAGCCAACTCACGACGCAGATTAATAAGTCTTTTGCAGATATCCAGATTGTTACTATCGTTATCATGGATGCAAACCGTATTGCGGGCCATATACATCTGCCGACGCAACTCGCGCTGAGTGCTATAGGTCATGAAAGGCGAATACGAGGGAATATCCAATGTAAAGACCCAGCCCTCCATCCCCCGCTGAGCAGCCTCCTGAGCAGCAATCTCACGGGCGGTGTCTGGCAATCCCTCAAGCTGTGCCTCATCAGTGATGTGCAGGGTGTAGGCTTTCTGCTCCTTTTGTAGATTCTGAGAAAACTGCAACGAAAGCATTGAGGCCTCCTCGGTCAACTGGCGCAGACGCTCCTTACCTTCCTTATCAAGCAGGGCACCACTACGCACAAAGCCGTCATAGCATTTATCAAGTAGCATTTTCTCCTCGGGCGTCAGCTTACGATGATGACGATGTACATATTTTATTCGTTCAAAGAGCCGCTCGTTCAGCCTTACATCGTTGGCGTGCTGCGTCAAGATGGGCTGTATTTTCTGTGCCAGCGCATCCATTTCATCGTTAGTCTCAGCAGAGAGCAAGTTAAAAAAGACGGTCGACACACGATCAAGCAGGTCATAGTACCCTTCGGTATCATCATCCGCATTGATAATAGTATTATCAAAAGTCGGCTTCGCCTGATTGTTAATAGTCTTCTCTATCTGCTCATTATCACGACGAATGCCCTCCATAAAGGCTTCCTCGTAGTCTTCCAGCCGAATGCGGTCGAAAGGAACCGTGTCGTGTGGTGTATTATAAGGCTCAAAAAATGGATTTATCCTTGTCTTAGTTTCACTCATAATCTCTATTCCTTTGCTTTCAGCTTACAAAAGTACAAATAAATATTGAATTTGTCACCTATTTATAAATAAATAACACTTTTGCAACTTTACCGCAGGAAAAACGACATATTAACGACAAAGATGATAATAATTAGCCGATGCTGTCTTCCTCCTTTTCGTCAGCGTCGTACTTACGCTTTCTGGACTTGAATACATGATGGTGCAGGAAGTTCATCGTCTCAAGACAGACAAGCACCATGATGGTGGCTGCTATGGCCACATCATACATCTCTACACCTGCCGTCATACCAATAGCCGAGGTTACCCACAGTCCGGCTGCAGTAGTCAGACCCTTCACTACATTTTTTTGGAAGATAATAGTGCCGGCACCTATGAAACCAATACCACTAACCACCTGTGCGGCCATTCGCGCCGGATCACGTTGAATAATAACACCCGGTTCTCCCTGAAAACCGTCGAAGCCGTGCATCGACAATACCATAAACAAAGCCGATCCCAAGCCAACGAGGAAATGAGTGCGAAAACCTGCCTCCTTCGAACGGTATTCACGCTCCAGTCCAATAGCCCCACCAAGAATGGCGCCAACAAAGATCGTAAGAATATATTGCCAAGACATATTTTTAAATTAGGGATTCTATTTTGAATATTTCTCTATTAATTCCTTTGCCTGAGGATCCCCAAGTTCGCCAGCCTTCTGTAGATTCTTGAGACCTTCTGCTTTTTGGTCCTTCAAACACTGAGCCACTCCCAAAAACAGATAGCCGTCGCTATGATCGGGAGCAATACGGATAGCTTCATTGGCCGTTGCGATAGCATCGTCAAGCAGGTTGACACGTATTTCGAGAGAAGCCTTCTCTGAATAGAATATATCATTTTGAGGTTCCATCTCAATGGTCTTGCGGATATCATTGAGAGCCTGCTGGAACAGACGCCCATTCATCTCGTACTGAAAGCGCAAGTAATAAAACTGAGCATTAACTTGAGCCGACATCAGTTGCTCATAATCGTTCAAGTCGGCCACAGCCGCCCGATATTGTCCCAAGGATGCCCGTACCTGCGAGCGAGTCAGCAGATAAGGAGCAACAGCCTTCAGATAAGGTTTTGAGAACTGCGCTACACAACTATCAAGCAATGCCAACTGTCCCAGAGTATCACCTGCCATTTCCTTGCAACGCGAAGCCTCGTAAAAGAGTTCCGGTGAACGGAGTAGTGAGGCAAACAACTGTTCATAGACGACCGAGGCATCGGCATACTGCTTCTGAGCATAGTACACATAAGCCTGTTGCTGCAAATAGATGGCCTGTGCATCGATTGAAAAAGCCTCCTGAGCCTCTTTCAATGAGAGGTCGAGCGTCCATGACGGATAATCAATTTCAGGATGAGTCAGAGCCTTTTGGTAAATCAACCGCGAATAACTGTAGTGCACTTCAGCAGCCTTCTGCGTCACCTTCAGGGCCTGAGCAATCTGACGGTCAGCCTCAGCATAGCGATGGGCATTAGCCTCCAGTTGTGCCTTATAGACATAGCCCTCATGACTCTTGGGAAACTGAACGATAAAGTCGTCAACCATCGTAGCATAAGAGGCTGAGTCAAGCGACGACACACCCATATAAAGCGATAACAAGGCCTGAGCCTCATCGGTAGGTAGTGCTTTCTTTATACCAATCTGTCGCAACGAACGATCATTTATGCTCAAGCCGTTGGTCGTCAGGCTGTCGGCAAAGAGAGCACTAACAGCATAATTCAGTGTATCGCGTGCTGAGGCGGGTTGCTGCATCAAGCCCACCACCTCACCGGAAGCCGTCAGCAACGGTGCGCCAATAGCTTCGTCCGGCATCTGTAGAGCCACCGTGTAATAACCATAGTCACCATTGAAAGTCTCAGCCTTACGAATGATGCCCTGCGGAATATTCTTCATCTCCCTGTAAGGCAACATCCACACCTGCGTACCAGTAGTCTGCAAGGCACTAGCCATAGCGAGCGGTTGCACCTTTCCGCCTGCCACCCGGAACTTGACTACATCATAAGTCTCATTGGCACCAAGTATACACTCCACTGCCATCTCTTTGCCAGAGGCATCAATAACCACTGCACGCTGGGCACCCTTAAAAGGAGCAAAACAGCTAATGGCCTCACCACCACTGCCGACAAAGAAACCATTGGCACTGCCCAACAGCGTGCCATCGGCCTTAAAAGTTTTCAGCGTAAACACCGACTTCGTGGACTTCTTTACCAATCCCGGCTGTGCTACCATTGCAGCGCCCAGCATCAGGACTGTTATCAACAAATATATACGTCTCATAGCTTCAATAGTTCTTTTGCATTCTGTATAGCCGCCTCGCTCACTGCGCTACCACTGAGCATCTGCGCAATCTCACCAATGCGCTCATCCTGTGAGAGTCGTTGCATCCGACTGGTAGTACCCTGTAGCGTTTCTTCTTTATATACTTTATAATGAGTTGTACCCAAAGCAGCAATCTGGGGCAGATGAGTGATACTGATAACCTGACGGTCATGACTACCCATCTCAACCATAATCTGTGCCATCTGCTCGGCTATCTTGCCACTCACACCTGTATCAATCTCATCAAAGATAATAGTGGGCAGTTTCACAGCCCCACTAATCATCGCCTTCAGCGAAAGCATCACACGAGCAATCTCGCCACCGGAAGCAACCTGCGCCACAGCTTGCAAAGCCGTAGAGGTATTGGCACTGAAAAGAAAGGACACCTTATCTTGACCATTGCGCCCCAATTCCGTATTTTCTATGGCGACCTCAAAACGCACGTTGGGCATACCTAACGGCACCAGCCGACGGACGACCTCTTGTTCAATCTGACGAGCAGCCATCATTCGTTTTTCAGTCAGTGCATCAGCCAACTGCTGACATTCAATTTTCTGTTGCTGGTACTCCGCCTCCAGTTCAGCCAAAGCCTCATCGCTATTCTCTATGTTGGATAGTTTCTGCTGTAGCTCCTGTCGGATGGTCAGCAAATCAGCTACAGTCTCCACACGATATTTTTTCTGCAGGTCGTATATTTTGTCCAAACGGACATTGATAGCATCCAGTTCGGCCGGATCAAAATCAACATTCTCCAGACGAGTACTGATCTCTCCGGCCATATCCTTCAATTCTATATAAGCACTCTGCATACGTTCTGCTAAATCCCTGATATCGGGGTAGACTCGCTCTATCGTTTGCAGACAGGAAACAGCACGTTTGCTCCGTCCAACCATACCATTCGCTTCATCTAAGCACAGGGTTTCTGCTTCATATAGAGATTGTTTGATATCTTCTGCGTGAGTCATCGTCTCACAACGCTGTTCCAATTCCTCCTGCTCACCGTCTACCAGTTGAGCGGCCTGCAATTCATCGAATTGGAACTGCAGGAAGTCGGCATTCTGCTGACCCTGCGCTATCTCAGCCTTCAGTGCCTCCAACTGTGCTTGTTTCTGCCGATAGGACTCATAGGACAGTCGGTAGTCTGTCAGACACCTGTTATCACCGGCAATAATGTCTACCACGCTCAGTTGAAAATCCTGCTTATTGAGCAACAAATTCTGATGCTGCGAATGCACATCTATCAGTCGTTCCCCAAGTTCTTTTAATATTGTCAGAGCCACCGGAGTATCACTGATAAAGGCACGACTCTTGCCAGCCACCGTGAGTTCACGCCGGACAATGGTATCACCAGCATCATAATCTATCTCATTTTGCTCAAAGAATGCCTCCATACCATAACGAGACAGGTCGAAGTGTGCCTCAATAATACATTTGTCGGCACCCTGCTTGATGGCCTTCAGGTCGGCCCGTTGTCCCAGTAACAGACCGATAGCTCCCAAGATGATACTCTTACCGGCACCCGTCTCACCCGTGATCACGGAGAAACCACCCTTAAACTCAATATCGAGTTCATCAATGAGTGTAAAATTCTTTATATATAATTGTTTAAGCATAATTTGAGCCTACTGTTTAATCTTTTCCCACGAGGGGTTCTGAGCAGCATTAATACCAAAAAGTATATCATATACTGACTCCTTTTCTTTCTGCGTGCCCTTACCCTTATAGATATTAGCCAGTTCGTCCTTCTTATAGTCCGTCCAGATCTGAGGCAACAGACTGAGCGGTTTGTCCTCGTATGCCTTTTTCAAATGGGTCTCTATAGCTGTGGTCACATTGGTACGACCGCGCTCTACATTTTGAGCCATCTCATCAAGCCCCTGACGATAATAATCATACTGCAACTGACGGAAAGGCTTCATCACCTCATCAAGATAGTCATTGATAACAGCAAAGCGGTTACGACTGTCCTCGAATGATTTCCAACCTATAAAGTTTAAATTCTGGGCATTATTGGTTAGGTTCATGCAACGCTGAAGTACATCGGTACCACCCATCGGAGCAAAGGAATCAAGATCAATACCTATAATTAGGAAAGCATAATAGGCAGTGAGGGCCACCAGTTGGTTATCAATGACCTCTTCGTTGAAGTTCAACTGGTCAAACTGCACAAAATCGAAATCGAAATTTTTATCCCTATTATTATATAAGGTGGTGGTATAGGCAGAATTATATACAGGACGGTTAGCCTGAACGAGAGCCGTGCACATAAAACGGTTGTTGGAGGCATCGTACTTAGTAACAGTGATATTGAACGTACACTGTATACGTTCGTTCTCCTGAAACTGCAATTCCGTCCACTGCCGTTCATTGATAAAGCGTTCCAGCGTCTCCTGTAGGTTGTCAAAAATTGAGGCATCAGTGTTCTGTATCTGCTGATGATTAATTGTCACCTTAGCCTGCAGTTCTTGTGCCCTGACACTATTCATTGCAAACTGTAACACGAGACAAGCAAGAATAATCAGTATGTGTTTCATAATCTCCGACTTAGTTCATCAATGATGTCGCGTGCCACTTCTGTCTTAGGCTTACGATCATAGTCTTTCTGACCATCACACGAAATAATGGAAATCTGATTCTCGTCGCTTTGAAAACAAGTACCCTTATTGCGCAATGAGTTAAGTACGATGAAATCGAGTTTTTTCTTTTCCAGTTTATGTATCGCATTCTGCTGCTCGTCGTCAGTCTCAAGGGCAAATCCCACGAGCACTTGATTATCACACTTCATCTTCCCTATGGCCGCAGCAATATCAGGATTGGGTACCAAACGGATCGTAAGCTCATCTCCCACCCGTTTGATTTTCCGATCAGCAACCTCAACGGGACGGAAATCGGCCACTGCTGCACAAAGAATGGCGGCATCAACCTTCCGAAAAGTCTCAACAGCGACCTCATACATCTGCTGACAACTTTCAACATCTATACGTCGTAATTGACCATTTGCTGCCGAAGAGGAAGAGAGATGAGCACTGGCCGGCCCTGCGATAAGCGTGACTTCAGCACCACGACGAGCACACTCTTCAGCCAAGGCAAAGCCCATCTTGCCACTTGAGTAGTTACCAATAAAGCGTACAGGGTCTATTTTCTCATAAGTAGGGCCGGCAGTAATCATCACACGCTTACCCGCTAAATCTTTCTGCTCAAAGAAATTGTCGAGGGTAGCCACTATCACTTCCGGCTCCTCCATTCTACCCTTACCTTCCAACCCACTGGCCAGAAAGCCGCTCTGAGGCTCAATGAAATGATGCCCAAAGGATCGCAAACGGTCTATATTCTGCTGTGTGACAGGATGGGCATACATATCAAGATCCATCGCAGGCGCAATAAATACAGGTGCCTTCATCGACAGATAGGTGGTAATCAGCATATTGTCTGCCACACCATTGGCCATTTTGCCCAATGTAGAGGCCGTGCAGGGAGCAATGAGCATAGCATCAGCCCAAAGCCCCAGTGCTACATGACTATGCCAAGTGCCGTCACGTTGCGAAAAGAAATCGCTAATGACCGGCTTCTGCGTCAGGGCCGACAGCGTGATAGGCGTAATAAACTCCTTGCCGGCAGGAGTGATGACCACCTGCACCTCGGCTCCCCGCTTCACCAGTTCACGAATGATGAGACACGACTTATAGGCTGCTATTGACCCAGTAATGCCCAATACGATTTTCTTTCCTTTCAACATGGTCTCCCCAAGCTATTAACCTTTCAGTTTCTGTGCCTCACGCAGTCGGATGCGAGTAAGCACCTGTTTTGTGTTATAAGTGAAATCACCACCAAGAATCCAAGCATAGTAACCGGAGTCGAAACGGAGTACCTCGGCCACGGTCTTACCCTTGTGCTTGCCAAAATTAAAATACTCCACCATCTGCGGCTTGCCGTCATCGCCCAAAATCACATTGCCCTTGGCGTCCTTAGCCTCACCCCAGACGATGCGGCCGGCGAAATCAACATTCCGATTGACCTTCGAGAAATCTGCCAGACACTGCATATCGTTCTCAAGAATACGTCCTTCCGGATCTTCTCCCAACGCACGCTGCTGTTCTTCCGTATAGCGATCCAGTTCGGCCATCAGCACACGGTAGGTTGCCTCGGTATCTTGATCGGCACGATGTGCCTCAAAGTCGTCTTCCATCTTACGGCCACAATAGAACTTATAAGCGGCAGCCAGATTACGACGTTCCATCTTGTGGAAAATAGTCTGGGCATCAATGAGACGACACTTTGAGAAATCGAAGTCTATACCTGCACGCAGAAATTCCTCTGCTAATAGAGGCACATCGAAATGGTTACTGTTGAAACCGGCAAAGTCACAACCGGTGAAAGCATCGCTCAGCGTTTTGGCTAACTGTTTAAAGGTAGGTTTATCCTTTACATCATCGTTGGAGATACCTGTCAACTGGGTTATCTCTGGCTTGATGAAGCATTCCGGATTCACGATATGATTCACACGTTCCTCACGTCCATCAGGATACACCTTAATATAAGATATCTGTATGATTCGGTCTTTCACCAAATCAAGACCGGTCGTCTCCAAATCGAAGACGACCAGCGGCTTGTTCAGGTTCAGTTTCATTGTTTAGTCATTAATCAGCATCGGCATCATCAACATGAGCACATCCTGGTTCTCAGGTTGCTCTGAAGGCAGGACGAGACCGGCACGGCTGGGATCTGCCAAC
Organism: uncultured Prevotella sp.; assembly: GCA_947174835.1. Taxonomy (GTDB): domain Bacteria; phylum Bacteroidota; class Bacteroidia; order Bacteroidales; family Bacteroidaceae; genus Prevotella. Next base: position 30,269 of record CAMWKM010000002.1, on the reverse strand, counting down.
TGAATGACCACTTGATCACAGTCAAAGTTACTCAGGATCTCAATAAACGATGAGCCCTTGAAACCAATGCTCATCGGCATACCATTATAGTCGCACGACATACGCTCGGTAGCCGTCTTTGAGAAATCATAGTCTTCGGCATCAAGCTGCAGCGTACCATTCTCCACGTGGAAACGAATGAGATTACTCGAATCGTTGGAGAAAGGCTGCACGCGACGCAAGGCAGCCAACAGCCCCAGACGGTCGACAGTCAGCTGATTAGGATTGCTCTGTGGAATCACAGAGTTATAGTTGGGGTAACGTCCCTCAATGAGACGGCAAATAATAACACCATCTTCAAAATTGATCTCAGCGTTGCGCTCGTCGAAACGAATCACGACATCACCACCCTGCTTGCCCAGTACACCTTTCAAAAGCGTGGCAGGTTTCTTTGGCAGGATGAAAGAAGCCGGTTGTTCACTTTTGATAGTTAGTATCTTATTGCGTACCAGCTTATGACCATCACTGGTCACCATTGCCAAACAGTCGGGTGTCAAATCAAAGTAAATACCGTTCATCACCGGGCGCAACTCGTCCTGAGCCGTAGCAAAAATACTACGGTTAATATTCTCAGCCAACAGCGACGTAGCAATATTGACAGTAGTGGCACTCTCACTAACCTGCTGAGGCTGTGGAAACTCATCGGCATTCTCTACAGGCAGCGAGAACTGACCATTCTGATAGTGAATCTTAGCAATATTTGAAGACAGATCGACCTCAAAAGTAATAGGCTGTTCAGAAATAGCTTTCACGGCCTCCAACAGATCGTGATTGCCTACACAGAAGCGACCATCACCGTCATTCTCCGTCAATTCCAGCGAAGTTTTCATCATAACCTCACTATCGGAAGCAGTCAAGTTCAGACGTCCCTCAATCACCTCAAATAGGAAATCACCCAAAATGGGCAGTGAATTTTTGCTGTTAATTACTCTCGACAGAGCAGTCAGCCGGCTGCTCAATGCTGTGCTTGATACAGTGAATCTCATATAGTCTATTGTTTTACGTATTCGTTTTGAGGTACAAAAATACAAAAAAAGTGCGTCAGCGGCAAAATATTTACGAAAAAATTACTCGTTTTCAAACTATTTTAGTAATTTCGCAAGCGATTTAGCAAAAATACAAACATTATCATCAATAAAAGTAATATGGATCTAACAGGAAAAGTCATTGCCATCATGGAGGCAAGAGGTGGTGTTTCTGCACGCACAGGTAATCCATGGATGACACAGGAGTATGTTATTGAGGTGCCTGGACAATATCCTCGCAAAATGTTGTTCAATGTATTCGGTGAGGATCGCATCAAGCAGTTCAACATTCAGCCCGGTGAGGAAATCACCGTTCAGTTCGACATTGATGCTCGTGAGTACAACGGTCGCTGGTTCAACGACATTCGTGCCTACAATATTATTCGCGGCCAGCAAGTGGGCGGTTCCATTCCCGCTGCCACACCATTCCCACCGCAGCAGCCCACCACCGGTGCAACACCTCAGGCAGCCAACGCTCCCTTCCCTCCAGCCCAAGAGCCGGTAACCGGTGAAAGTCCGGCAGACGACCTGCCTTTCTAAACAGAATCCACGATACCGGAAGAAAAAATGCATCAGCCCTCAGCCGATGCATTTTCTTTTGTATGTTTGATTCGCCAACCGATAGCCGCTACGATAATGGTCATCAATGGACTGAGAATATTGAAGAAACAATAAGGCAGATAAGTCAACGTGGAAACACCCAGCACTGTCGACTGCGTCATGCCGCAAGTATTCCAAGGCACCAACACCGATGTCACCGTAGCCGAATCCTCGCACGTGCGGCTCAGCAGACGCTGTTCATAGCCCAGCCGCTTATAGACATGACGGAACATATCGGCCGTGAGCACGATACTGATAAATTGATCGCCCGTCGCAATATTAAGAAAGAGTCCTGTGCCAGCTGTTGAGAACACCAGCCCCAAACGATGGCGCACCCAACTGATAACCAGCCGAGTAATACTCTCTATCATACCACTGGCCACCATCACGGCTCCGAAACACATAGCACAGATGATAAGCCAAATGGTGTTGAGCATCCCCGTCATGCCACCCGTTGACACAAGATCGTTGAGCGAAGCATTGCCTGTATCAACAGCCGTAGCTCCATAGTAGGTGATAGCCAGCCCACGAATAATAGGCCAATCGCCCCCTTCCCCTATCTGACTGAGGATATGGGGCTGCAGAAGCAGAGCCATCACACCTGCCATCATGGCCGAAAGAAACAGCGCAATAAGCGACGGCATACGGCGAGCAATGAGCACAGCCGTCAACACCGGTACCAATAGAGTCCACAGTGAGATATTAAATGTCGAAGCCAACCCCTCCGTGTATTGTTCCACCTGCACCACCACATCGCTGCCCATTCCCAAACCTGCCACAAGAAAAATGACAAGTGTGATAAGGAAAGCCGGTATCGTAGTCAGCATCATATAGCGGATATGTTCGAAGATGTCAACACCCGTGGTCGACGAAGCCAAAATAGTGGTGTCGCTCAATGGCGACATCTTGTCACCAAAATAGGCGCCCGAAATAATTGCGCCAGCCGTCCAGGCCTCCGAAACGCCCAGAGCATTGCCAATACCCAACAAAGCCACACCGATAGTAGCAATAGTGGTCCACGAACTGCCTGAGAGTAGCGAGACAAAAGCACAAATCACACAGGCACCGATCAAAAAGAATTGAGGCGACAGAATCTGCACGCCATAGTATATCAAAGTAGGAACCACACCGCTCACCATCCACGAACCCGACAGCATACCTACTGCCAGCAAAATAAGCAGCGTCACGGCAATGCCGCCCAAAGTTTTCGTCATCTGCACCTCAAACGCTTTCCACGGTACCCGATAGATCAGCATCGAGATAGCCACACAAGTGGCCAGTCCCATCAACAGTGCTATTTGGCTGCCCCCACTGAGCGAATCGCTGCCAAACAACGTAATCACCACAGCCAGCAATCCTATGAGCACCAACAGCGGTACTGCGGCCACCAGCGGATGGGGTAATCGGCATTCTGTCTCGTTCATTGCTTCAATTCTTTGTCATATATTCTCTATAGTACACAACAACATGGCAGTTAAAGATAACAATAACCATTCCACTATTGCCTTAGAATTTTGCTACAAAATTACAAATTTAATTTTAAAAGCCAATGCCTTATTCAAAAAAAGCCATGTTTTATATTCCAATTAGCACATACACCTAATTATAAAAACAACGAGACGCGCTTCCCTGCAACCGGGAAAGCGCGTCTCGCTGTCATGAACCTGTCTGTCAGAACCTCACAATTACTATCCTACACCATGCAATCCTAAGTTCTTCTGATAATAGATATACGAGATTGGCGATATGCGGATAAGGTTCTTTGGCAAAGTACGATAGGCTTCCCCCATCTTACCATCCAAGAATATCTGTAAATAGACAGAGCGATCATCGTTCTGCACTATCACGGTGTCGTCCAGAAATCCGCATATATGATAAGCATGATTCCTGTCGTGTTTCACCACCAAATAATCACGGGCAATGATAATATGCCTGTTGTAATACATTTCGCTAAGAAAGAAACGGGGACTCAGATTGCCTGTACTATAGCGCAATTTACGGCAGGTCTGTTTCCAACTGTTATGCTCTTCGGCATATGCCACCTCCACCCCTGCCATCATGCGGAATCCCGGATCTTTATCGTAATAACAGTTACCCTTCGGGTCCCAGAAGACATACCAGAATCCGTCGCCTTGCTGATAGTTCTTCGATTTGTAATAGCTATAGAAATAACCATCTCTCCACACCACATCCCTGAAAAGCTTCAGATTCAGGTCAATACCTTTCCGGTCTATCAACGAAGCATATTCAACATAGCGACCGGAGCGTTTGGCGCCATATATTCCTGCTGCAAAATACCCGCTCTGATCTTTTAGTCTCACAATCTCCTTGAATCTTGCCGGACAACTGACACGCCCGTTGTTGCGAATACCATAATGGCCATCTTTCAGGAATATTTCCAGTCCGGCACCACGTTTTCCGCCTTTCTTGATACGTACCATCTCCAGGTTCATCAGTTCTTTCTCCTGACCATTCTCGTCAAGCACCACATAACGGCCAGTGGCTGCCATGCCCTTACCCGAAGCCGAGCCATAGAATGTCTGCCGCCAGTCGCGCTCCTCCGTAGGCAGTCCGAATGTCTGATACAACCCCACATTGTCAAGTATCAGCACATGGGGCTTCCCCTCCGACACTCTCATACCACGTCCAACCTGCTGCAAGTACTTGCTCAATGAAAGTGTCGGCCTTGCCAACTGTATAAACTCCACTTCCGGACAGTCAAAACCTTCTGAAAAGATATCAACATTAACAATAACGTCTATTGCCTGAAGTCTGTATTCCTCCACCAAGCGATGCCTCTCTACCTCCGGAGTCTTTGAGTCAATCATGGCGCAACGCACCCCATGCATATAATAAAAATCTGCAATATGCTGCGCATGTTGCCGGTCTATCGCATATACGATACCTTTCTTACCATCCGCAAACTGCTTGTAAGTCTTGAAAAGATGCTCTATCGACTCAGGGCGATCCATCACCGTCGCCATCTCCTTCGTCTGGTAATCACCATCTGCACCCCGTTTATTCAGCGACCGAATCTGTTTCAAAACTTCGCTATGCGGACTGGCCGATACGTACTCAAAATCAGACAACCATCCCTTATCAATAAACTCTTGTATTGACCATGACTGCAACAGCACATCAAACAAGTCCGTAAACGGTGCATTATTCAGTCTGCATGGCGTAGCCGTCAATCCAAGGAAACGAACCTTCGGCCACTTCTCCCACAGCAAACGGTAAGTCTTTGCCAGTGCATGGTGCGCCTCGTCTATGATGACCAGTTTTGGTTTTATGCTAATCTCGTCAATATGGCGTGACAGTTTCTGGATGCTCTCCACGATGACAGTACTATTTTTTTCGCCCGTCCCTATGGAAAATACCGCCAACGTCTCTTTTATCTGCTCAATCAGTTCCCTGCGATGTGCTACAATGAACACATTGTCATCGGCATAATTTCGCACGACTTCTGCCATCAGGTGCGTCTTCCCCGTCCCCGTCGGCATCTGCACCATCACGCTCCGGTGCTTCCGCCACGCACGGCTCAACCTCACCAGCATCTCCTGCTGGTAATCCCGCAATTGCTTAGACTCTTTCATAATTTGGGAGGCCATCTAACCAGAATTCCTAAAAATATTTGGAGCTTCCAAACCCATCGTTTGAAGCCTTCAAACCATACGTTTGGAGCCTCCATTCATTCATAATTCACACATACGGAGAGGTCAATGTTTGTCAGGCATCAACACTTAGTACATTTTTCAAGAAAAAATTCCGTTTTCTAACGTCACCTCGTCACTTATTGTCCTATATCATTATCTATCAACAGGTTGCAAGGTGACGTTATGCTTTTGAAACGTCACTAAACGTCACTATAACGTCACTTCCACCATATTTCACATACGAAAACATCATGTTTATGCATCGTAAACACCATGTTTTTATAGGATAAACACTATACTTACAGAAAGTAACACCCTGTTTTTCAGACAGTAAGACAAAGAAACAGACCTTTATATAACCGGCTTACGCAACAGTGACGTTATAAAACAAACGTCACTACATAACGTCACTCGGAACAATCTTATACTCAACACGTTACAAAGAAAGTGACGAGATGACGTTAGAAATCGAAAAAATCTTAGAAAAAATTTTGAGCAATCACACGTAATTAAGCTTACGCCTATTATTTCTGAGGATTACTAAGAATTGTCAGAGGTGTTCTGCTTTATCACGTCGCAGATGTAGCACACATCCTCATCCGAGACATACGGCCCGGCAGGAAGGCAGATGCCTACCTTGAAGAGCCCCTCGCTTACGCCGTTGGTGTATGCAGGGGCATTCCTATACACAGGTTGCTTGTGCATTGGCTTCCACAAGGGACGGGCTTCCACGTTGGCGGCATCGAGGGCTACACGGAGAGCCTCCACGTTGGCATTGGGCTGGCAGTCGGTAATGGCCGTCTTGGCAGCATGGGTAACTCCCGCTGCACCGCCCACTGCACCCGTGATGACCTGCCTGTAGGCATTCTCCTCTCCCTTGACCTTCAGGTCCGGGTCGAGGGTTGCAGTGCAGAGCCAGAAGTTCGAATCATACTCCCGTCCGGGATTGCCATGCACCGTGATGCCTTTCACCTCTTTCAGCAGTTCGCAGTAAAGGGCCTGCACATGCTTGTGGTGGGCGATGTGCTCGTCTATCACAGTCATCTGACCACGACCGATACCGGCACAGATGTTAGACATACGGTAGTTGAAGCCTATGTGCTCATGCTGATAGTAAGGATAGCTTTCGCGCGCCTGAGTGGCATAGAAAAGAATCTCCTGCTTGTCGGCTTCGGTCTCGCAGATCAATGCACCGCCGCCAGAAGTCGTTATCATCTTGTTGCCGTTGAACGACAGCACACCGTACTTGCCGAACGTACCCAGCACCCGACCGTTATAGCGAGAGCCGAGGCCTTCGGCAGCATCCTCAATGACAGGGATTTCATAGCGGTCGGCTATCTCCATGATCCTGTCTATCTGATAGGGCATACCATAGAGGGCTACGGGAATGATGGCCTTAGGTTTCTTGCCCGTCTTGGCAATACGGTCTTTGATAGCTTCTTCAAGCAGTTCCGGTTCCATGTTCCACGAGTCCTTCTCGGAATCAATGAACACAGGTGTGGCACCGAGATACGTTATCGGATGGCTTGAGGCGCAGAAGGTAAACGACTGCACCAGCACTTCGTCGCCCTGTCCGACACCGCAGGCAAGCAATGCAAGGTGCACCGCGGCAGTGCCGGCACTCAGGCCTACGACGGACTTGGCAAGGGGGGCATTGTCCTCACGCCCGTTGACAAACTCTTCGAGGTCCTTCTCAAACCCGTTGACGTTAGGACCCATCGGTACCACCCAGTTGGTATCGAAGGCTTCCTTTATGAAATCCTGCTCCTTACCGCTCATGTGAGCCAGACAAAGATAAATTCGTTCGCGCATATTTTTGTTTGATATGATTTATAAAATTGCTAACTTTGCAAAAAGTATAGCTATCCAAAGTTTGTAGTCAGTCTTGATGAATGGACAAGCGGCAGCACAATCAACGGCATCAAGCATGTACAGTTCCTCCTTTCCTTGTAAGAAACGCAAAAGCATATTCTTCTATATTATTTCGTTGCCATATTTCATCCTGCGACCGAGGACGGTGCAGAATATCATCTGAATGTCCTTGATAAACGAATAATGATGAAGATAATAGCGGTTTATCCGTACCTTGTCGGGGAATATGACTTCATCATTGTATTTTTGCGGGTCGGGTTGATTTGCGAGCAGTTCTTCCTCATCACGATATTTGAGCGATGCCGGACCGGTAATGCCTGGCCGGAGTTTCAACACTTCACGGTCTTCTCCTTTGAGTTGATCAGCATAGCCGGGAACATCGGGACGAGGACCGACGAAACTCATGTCACCGATTAGAACGTTCCACAACTCCGGCAATTCATCAAGCTTATAATGACGTAGCTTTGCCCCCAATGGCGTAATACGACTTTCACCTGCAACAGAGACCGATGAGCCACCATGTCCGACGGTCATAGAGCGAAACTTATACATCGTAAATAACTCACCATTTCGCCCCACACGTTTCTGCTTGAAGATTACCGGACCGCCTGACATTTTTATCTTAACAAGTATGGCTACTACAAAAAGCAATGGCCACAGCACCAGCAGTCCGATAAGTGCAATAACCCTATCAAACATCCATTTTAGAATCATTTTAATCCAACTTAAAATAGAAATAGTTCGGTAGTATAACCTATTTTTTTCTAAATAATTTTTGAAATACGAAACCTCGGACATTATTTGGCATTGCCACTTGTATTGCAAAACGTCCAGCCACGTTATACAGATATCGTGGAACAGAGATCATGCTTTTACGGAGCATATAGTCCTGTAATCCCTTCTCGCTCTTGAAATATTTCCACCCACCGCGCCTTGCATACATATCCTTACCGACACGGACATTCACCAATGTATCAGGTAAATTAGCAAACTTAAATCCAGCTTCAGCCATCCTTATCCATAGATAATAGTCCTCATTAAAATGCCAGTCCATATAGTTACCAATTTCTAACACACGTGAGCGTAACATGGTTACGCTCACGTGGTTAAAGGGACACCGTCCCTTTAACCACATGAATATTTCTTTATGACTGCAAGGTACAAGACGTTTTCCAACAATATTCGTTTCATCATCAACAAATTCCGTTATCTGACCTCCTAACACATCACATTCCGGATGCTCAGTCATATACCGAATCTGTTTTTCGAATCTGTCGGGAGTAGAGACATCATCGGAATCCATGCGAACAATTATTTCATTTGATGCAATCTCAACTCCAATCCGCAAAGCATTACCAAGTCCTCCGTTATGCGACAGCCAGTGAACCTTTATATAAGGAATCTCATTCTCTAAAGTCTTGATTGTAGATGTCAGTTCATCCGGGACAGGACCATCAACAACTATCACAACTTCATTTGGAGGAAGAGTTTGATTAATCGTCACACTCTCAACGGCTATCCTGAAATGAACTGGATTGTCATTCTTGTAAACCGACATTAGCACAGAAAAAGAATTGTTAGTCATAACTTTAAAGTATTAAATCATATGGTTTACATCGTATAAGTACCATATTAACGAGGTCTAACTATATGGTTTACGATACACAAACAGCATACTTGCTAAATGCGAAATATGCCTGTGAATCGTTTTCTTGTAAAATGTGGAGAATGTAGAAACTGAAATTTAAACTTTTATATAATTAAACAAATTTACCTTTATCCAAAACCTTTATCAGTTTTGCAGGATTCCCAGCGATTAAAGAAAAGGGAGGAAAAGAGCCCCTCACTATACTTCCAGCTGCAACAACCGAGTTATCCCCGATTTCAGAACCCTTCAGAATAACAGAATTCAGTCCTATCCAAACATTCTCTCCAATCCTGACCGATTCAGGTTTATCTATTTCACACCTATCATATCTATGCACTATATGTCCATTGCAATCGGTGATTTGCACTCCTGCAGCAATATGCCCCCCCCTCCCAATGAAGACTTCCTTTTTGGCATGAATATTAACACCACTCAAAAATGATGCGCCCCCAATCCATATTTTCGCACCACATGCCGTTACAGATAGGCGCGTTGGATAATACCGTCCTATTCTATACTTACCTTCAGATGTTCCAATTCTACAATCTTCTCCAATTTCAATTTTACTATTGTTATCAGTATACAGAAATGCAATTGAGGTTGATGGATAAATTTGTGTATTTCTCCCACAAAAGAGTCTTTTATATTTAACAAGATAATACTTTCTAATCAAATAGAAATATAGACACTTTAATTTTTCCCTAAGCATGCTTTGATTATTTAGTCATTTGGAAGTTCAAATTCACAGATGAAATGTCTTTCCCTCTTTTCTACGGGAGGCAACTCCATATAGTTCCGATACAGATTCTTCAGATATTGGTCAGTATCGCGAGGAAGATTAACCTCAATCCCTTCAAAGATTCCTTTGGATACAGGTATATATACATCCTTATCAAATATTTCACCAGTATAATATTTACGACCAGTAGGAATACCCCATTGATGTCCTTCTTTCGAACATGCAACAAATCGGTCATACCAGTAGATCCATTTTGCATGAGAAGCAAAGCCACAAATAGTTCCAAGGATTTTCTTAATATAATATCGCTTTTTCAAACTGGAATCCATCATCATATACTCCTTCAACTGTTTACTCGGATATTGAGTATAAAGCGTTGATATTGCTATGTATTGAATAGCATTTGCAAAGAAGCCTTTTAGTTTTTGAATGATTTTTGCCTTAGGGACAGCATCCAAAGCAAATACATCAAGATATATTCCCTTTGGAAAAGGAGTATTCACATTATGAATCTCAATATCTTTTGAGTTTCTTCTAAAAATCTTCAAAAAAATAGCATTTGCATCTTTATGTGCATTCGGATATGTAAATTCATATTGGGAACCAAGCTTCCCTGCCTCCAATAAACAGATCAAGGCGTCATAATCTTTTCGTGGCATCATAATGTCCAAATCGTCATCCCATGGAATAAATCCTTGATGACGAACCGCTCCAAGGCAAGTGCCTCCCGACATCATATAAGTCAGCCGATGCTTATCACACAATGCTGCCACATCCTTATATATATCAAGAATGGCATCTTTCAATGCCCTTGATTCTTCAGGTGAAAGTTCTCTTAAGTAGTGAGTCTTATGTGAAAGCTCACTCATAATCTGACTTTCTGATTTCATACTCTTTTATTTCAATATTTCGATGGTTCTATGTACAGCATCTTTCATTTCATACTTTGGCTTAAATCCAAGAGACTTTAACTTGCTATTATCAAGTATAGCTTGCATAGCAATAGAAAAACCTTTCTGTTCTGTTTCCGACGGTAATTCGAATACAACCTTCCTTCCATTGTATTCTGCACACATTTGGGCAAAATCTCTTAAATGTACGTTACATTTCTCATTACTGATATTGTAGGCCTGCCCACATTCTCCATGAAACATGACATAAAACATAGCAGCAACAGTATCCGATACGTATGAATATGAAAAGAATTGCTCACCCTTGCTTTTCAATACAATATCCTCATTATTGACAGCTTTCTTTATAAATTGCGAAGAAGCCTTACTGTCAGAATCCAACATGGTCGGACCAAAAATACGAGAAAGGCGCACAATCTTGACATCAACTCCCCTCTCGGAAATATAGGACTGGCATAAGGCCTCTGATACTCGCTTTGATTCTGTGTAGCATGCACGTGAAGTCGAAAGATTCAACTTGCCTGTATAGTCCTCCTCAAATACATCTTGCCCCAAAGCATTTCCATACACCTCTACAGTAGAAGGATATAGTACAGTTGCCTTACATTCTGCCGCTTTGTTCAGAGCATGTTCTGCTCCCTTCACATTTATTTGTATTGTTTCAACAGGATATTGAGAATATGCCAACGGATGTGTATTCGATGCTCCCGGTATGATGTAATCAACGTGTAAATCCTCATCAAATGGAAGGCATACATCTTGCTCAACAAATTTGAAAAGAGGATTGGCATAATACTCGCCCAATCTGTTTTCAGCTTTTGCCTTGCTCCGACCTACGGCATATACCTTTACGCCACCTAACGTCATAAGTACATCTATAAGATGTACTCCCAAAAGGCCGGTCGCCCCAGTAACAAGTACAGACTTGCCCTTGAGTGTGTCAAGCCCATCAACGGTCAGGACGTTTTGAACATCTTCACGGTATAAGGGATGATTCTTGTTCATAATATAGCACTTACTTTGTACGGTTTAGATAACCTTTAAAAATCTCCAAATCATCAGGTGTTGTCAACTTAATATTTTTATCGCTACCAGCAGCAAAATGCAGACGTACACCTAATTCTACCATCATCGTATTGGTGTAATGAGAGCCGTTGATACCTATCTCCTTCTCAAATGCCTCATGATACTTCTCATCAAGCAATCCAAATTGATAAGCCTGAGGAGTCGATACACGGCGGAGGGTCTCACGAGGGATAAACCGTGTTGTTGTAGCCTCATCCTCCTGACTTATTACAAAGATCTGCTCATTATAAGGAAGCGACGTAACTGCATTTCCATATAGCCGAGCCTTATTGATGACATCCGTCAACACTTCGGCATCTACAAGCGGACGTATACCATCATGGATTATGATTGTATCTTCCGGAGCGCACTTGTCTTCAAGATTAAAAACACCGTTACGTATTGATTCCTGTCCGCTTGCTCCGCCTTTTGCTATCCACTTGAGTTTTGTAATATTATACTGTTTTGCGTATGACCAAACTACATTTTCCCATCCTTCGATACACACCACTTCAATAGCATCCACCATCGGATGCTTCTGAAAGCCTTCCAATGTATACATCAAGATAGGTTTATCATACACGTTTATAAACTGTTTGGGAATACTCTGTCCCATTCTGTTGCCGATACCACCGGCTATGATAATAGCAATGTTACTCATTCTAAACAAACTTTATATTTTTAGAATCCCTTTCAGAGCCTCAAAGATTTTCTTATTTGATTCCATGTAATTATCTCCCCAAAACTGTTTAATAACCCATGATCTTTCCTCTGGGACAAGTTTTGATTCTGAAAATAATAGCCTATACAACTCCTCAAAGTTCCATGCCTTGCATCCGGGAGTATAAGTCAAATAATCAAATGCAAGATCACGACTATTTTTTATGTACTCATCATAATCAAAAGGAAACAAAATGATTCCCTTGTTTTCCATAAGTATATAATCATAATAGATGGATGAATAGTCTGTTATCAAGACATCCGTAAATGGAAGAATAGGATAGACATCCATGTTTTTGTCGAGAATAACGATATTACTCATCCCAAAGATGTGTTCACGTTTGATTCGGGTTGCCGGATGAAGTTTAAGAATTAGAATTTGATTTTTTGAAACAAGTAAATCATTTAAAACTTTAAAATCGATACCAGACGCTTCGATAAAATCGGTCTGAGCATCACGGAAAGTTGGCATATAAATATATACTTTCTCATATTTTTTCAGTCGCTCAATATTTTCTGCAATTTCCTCATTTTCGTATTTACGAATTTGAGTGAGGATATTTGCCTGATTAGAAAGAATAAATTCGCACCGCGGGTAGCCAACCTTGAGCATCTGCTCATTGGACAGTCTATAGCAATCGGCAAAATGCTGAGCCATCATATCCGACGGGCCAATAAAACGTGTAGACTGGTCATAAAAAAAAGGCGTTAGAATTCTGGTAAGCAATTTGCTGGGATCATACAGATCACTCGATTTCATTCCTAATTTCTTTACTCCGACTCCGTGCCACAAATTAAATTTCACAGCTTTCCCTGAAGCCCAATAATTAATATCATGCACACCGGAAGAAAAGATGAATGCTCCGGATGTCATGGTATGATATAGCCCCTTTATACTCCATTTACGATAGACCTCCAAACCTTTAGACCTTACCAAGTCCCGTTCTTTTCTGGTTTTGCAAATCCAAATAGGCCGAATCTCATTCTCATATTCAGCTAAATAAATGTGGAAATATTTGGAATTATCGTTCCACCCTGTCTTGTTTCCTATCACCCACTTCTTTTTATTTCGAGGTGTAATAAAAGAGAATGGTCTCACCAACCAACCAACAGCCACGTCGGCAACTCGGTTAGCAATTTCCTTTAAAGTCCTATGTTTAAGGGTCCAAGAGATAATATTATATTTGCTCATTTTTTATACTTTAATTTTCACAAATTCAACAAGTAAGTGTAAACTCTTTTAATGTACAAGATACTTTTTATAATTGTAAATTGTACTCAAATACTGATATTCATGTACAAGATTATGAAATTTCAGTAACAATGGAGATTTCAAAATAAAATACATGAGTTGAAAAAGACGGAAGTGCAGTGGTGTCATCTTTTGCCTCAAACAAAACATCAGAGAAGCTGTATTATAAACTCTTGAAAACTGAGATGTTGAACTCGATTTAACCAAATGTATAATTTTCGGACCCGGAAGTATATAATTTACTTTCCCAAGATCACGAATCCTTTCACAAAGTTCAACATCTTCAAAATACATAAATATTTTAGGATTGAAGCCTCCAACCTTGTGAAACAAATCGTTCTTAATGAATAAATCAGCCCCAATAATATAATCGGCAGAAACCAAATACTCAGAATATGGGACTTCAACAGGAGACTTACGTCTGATTAATCCGTTGAACGCAATTTTTAAATATTTTTTTGCTGAATAAGTTTTTCCTCCGCTTAATGTGTACATTCCTGAGCCATCCAACAAATAGCAACCTATAGCTCCAACATCAGAAGTCGATTCATAAAATGGTATAAAATATTTGAAAGGATCGTTTTTGACAATAGTATCTGAGTTTAAAAAGAAAAGATAATCTCCACAGGAATTTTGCACACCTAAATTATTTGCTCTTCCAAAACCAAGATTCTCACTGCTTTGAATCAATTTAATAGTATTACCGAAATGCTGTTTTATAAGGTTTGTAGAATTGTCACCAGATGCATTATCAACTACAATAACTTCAAAGCCATACGAACCTATATTTTCAAAAATAGATTCAATACATGCTATAGTTAAAAGAGGAGTTTTATAATTGACTATTATTATTGAGACGAATATATGAGTGCTCATTTTTTTTAATGATATGTCCAAAAGAAAAATGTGTAAAGAAAAAGAATATAAAGCTTAATGCCAATGCCGTATTCCAAAAATAATGGAACAAAAAGTCCGCAAAGAATTGAAAAATTAAAGTGTAAAAGAAAACTGCATACGCCATTTGGAACATTGGAATATTATGGCGCCACCCACCACCGTTCCATAAAAAACCAAAAAATGCTCCATAAGCAATTGAGGCCACAACAATTCCCATTGTGCCAAAATCAGCATAAAAACTGAAAAATATGGTATATACATTAACCGGCAAAGGAGTGTATGTCCAAAAATGAAGATTAAAAGGATCGCTGTTACCGACTAAATTAAATCCTAATAGATTTAAATAAGGTATGAATGCACGGAACGTGTATTCCCCATTAAAGTCTTCAATTAAGCGAATACTACTATTGTTTAAAATGTTATCAAATGCAGGCAAAGGGGATAATAAATAAACAGACAGTATATGAACAAGATCAACACTTGTATTATCTTCTTTTCTCCTCATTAGATGAGCCAAGAGCATGAATACGACAAATATTGAAAAGAAATAAATAATTTTTTTTCGAGTAATACCTTTTTTTAGGACATATAGACAAAAAAGGGAAAAAATCAACTCAACAACAGCTAACTTATTACTACGAAATAACACATATACTACTAAAAGGATTAGCCCAATAATAACAAGAAATCGTCGATCCTCACGAAGAAAAAATAAAGTTCCTATCACAATTACAGCAAATGGAGCCAGCATTTTTGCAACAGAGATATAGGCGGGCAATATTATTGATGCCTCTTCGCCATTCAGCATACTTACACTATGCTGGCGTATACCTGCAAATACATTGTCCGAGTTCAAATTATTCCCAATCAAGTATTGTCCATAAATACTGAGACACAAAGCTATTACCATTACCCAAAGAAGCTTGTTGCCTAATCCCTCTTTATTTAGGGATTTCATCGCTCGAGGAATTCTTATTCTGATTTTTTCTGTAAATAATGCACTAATGGTAAAGCCTCCAGTCCAAAGCAAAACTATAAAATAGAACTTGTCAGAAAGAGTATATAAGCCGTGATCTACTGTATTATAAATTAATAGTAACACAGTCCATATAAAGTTTGTCACAACTGCCGGAGCAAGAATGCTTTTGGACACAGTATAGCTTAATACCAAAAGTATTAAAAGTATTCCAATAGTAATAATGTTCATAATTCAGTCCCTATTACTTCTTCCAAATTCCTGAAGCACGATTACTAATGAGTTTATTAAACTGTATCCGATTGAGAATAAGTCCGCTTAAATTAAGTATGCACATTCCTCCAACAATACCGACTATACCAAATACTTTTCCTAAGACATAGCACAGAGGAATAAATAACGCTGCTACAATAACCGTATTGATTGTCTGTAATCTAAGTTTCCCCAACCCATTAAGGAAATTTGAATATGCAAGACTGTAAATTATAATAGCAACATATATAGCCATGAGACAAGACAACTCAAATGGAATTTTCACATCCGTTCCAATCCAAATCCTGTAAACGATTTTAGAAGAAATAGTCATCAATATAAGAACGCCAGTTGCTAATAATAATAATTTTTCCATACTATGCATCATACTTTTAATCCAACCAATGTCGCCCTTAGTATATGCGTCAGTGGTTGCAGACCACATAGGTGCAAAAATCAAATTCATCACCATCGGAACCAAACTAAAATATCTATATGCAATATTATATGGAGTAACGTTCTCAGGACCAAACATATGAGAGATAAGAAGATTGGTAAACGCAAAAAGAAGTATCGCCGAAAGTTGAATTAAAAAGAATTGAATTCCAATATTAAATAAATCTTTTAAGTAGTTTAGCTTAAAATACTTTATCGAAGGACGCAAAAATGGATAAACATTGAGGAATGTTATTGGGTATGCTAATATATATATCAATAAGGGAGACACAGAGTAAGTAATCGCTACCTTAAACAGACTTCCGCTTGTTGTTTTAGTCAATATAAAAATTATTATCAGTGACAGCAAATGTCCAGATACTACCATAAAATTATTTGCAGCAGGAATTTGCATGGCCAAATACACGTTACCAATAAATTTGAAAATGAAATTAAAACAAAAGATTCCAAATGAGAAAAGAACTATTTCATCAAGATGCGGGACTCGGTCAGGTGTTGTGCCGAGAATATCATACCAGTTAATGAACGGTTCACATACAATACCGGCAAAACTCAATGCACCCATTATTATCATCAACATGAAGAAAGTTGTACTTACATAAATACGACCTAATTCATGATTTTTGTTAGCCATAGCTATAGCCAGTTTATTCCTCAAACCGTTTCCTAATCCTATATCAAAGGAATTAATCCACATAAGTATAGAATTAAGAGTCAACCAGATTCCATATTCATACGGATTAAGATAGCCCAATGTGACCGGAATCAGCAATAAATATACTATCGCATCAATGCCCTTCAAAAAGAATGAGGTGACAATATTCTTTTTAGCTTTTACCGTTCTTTCCTCTCCTTTAAAAAAGGACTTTAGATGTATATCAAACATTTCTACCGTGTTTTATAAATTCCTCATAGTAACCATATCGTCCTCGTTTATGTCTTAGTAGTAAATAGAGGGGTTATGTTCATTCTTCGTAGAGATTAATGTTTATATCAAAAGGAGAATCAAAATCCTTTAGAAGTTCATGCTTCAGGTCCTTTTCTGAAAGGACTGCGTTAGACGGATCTATCTGCCAGTCTATGCCAAGTGACTCGTCGGCTATGGATATTCCACCGTCAGCTTCGGGATGATAGAAATTGTCGCATTTGTATTGAAAGACTGCGACGTCACTCAATACTGCAAATCCATGTGCGAATCCCCTCGGCACGAAGAACTGGCGGTGATTATCTTCCGACAGTTCGACTGCCACGTGCTTGCCATAAGTCGGTGAACCTTTGCGAATATCTACCGCCACATCAAGCACACGACCCTTGACACAGCGGACCAACTTGCTCTGGGTATATGGCGGTCGCTGGAAATGTAGGCCGCGCATTACTCCCTTGGCGGACATAGACTCATTATCCTGCACGAAATCCACGGGACGCACTTTCTCGTCGAACTCTTTCTTGGAATAGCTCTCGAAGAAATAGCCCCTCGCATCCTTGAAGATACGCGGCTCTATTATCACCACGCCTTCTATATCTGTCTTGATTACTTCCATATCAGTCAAGGTTCTTGTCACCAGTACGTTCCACTTCCTCTACCACTTTCATCAGGTACTGGCCATACTGATTCTTAAGCATCGGCTTGGCAAGCTCTGTCATTTTGTCTTTCGATATCCAGCCCTGACGATAGGCGATGCCTTCAAGGCAGGCAATCTTCAGGCCCTGACGCTTTTCGAGGACTTCCACATAGATGGATGCCTCGGCCAAAGAATCGTGGGTGCCTGTGTCAAGCCAGGCGAAACCACGTGGGAGCGTCTGAACCTTTAATTCTCCGTCCTTCAGGAATTCCTGATTGACCGTGGTAATCTCAAGTTCGCCACGGGCAGACGGCTTGATGGTTTCAGCTACCTTTACCACCTTGTTGGGATAGAAGTAGAGACCGACGACAGCATAGTTGCTTTTCGGATGTTCGGGCTTCTCCTCTATCGAGAGGCAGTTGCCGTCCTTGTCGAACTCGGCCACACCATAGCGCTCGGGATCATTGACCCAGTAGCCGAATACGGTAGCCTTGGCATACTGTTCTGCTTCCCTTACCGCATTTCGAAGAACTTCCGAGAAACCGGCTCCATGAAAGATATTGTCGCCAAGGACAAGACAAGCAGAATCATCACCGATAAACTCCTTACCGATAATAAATGCCTGAGCAAGACCATCGGGAGATGGTTGCTCTGCGTATGTAAACTTAACCCCATAATCCGAGCCGTCACCAAGGAGCCTTTTGAATCCAGGCAGATCTATCGGAGTGGAAATAATGAGGATATCCCGAATACCGGCAAGCATCAGCGTCGAAATAGGATAATACACCATCGGCTTGTCGAAGATAGGCAGCATCTGCTTGCTGACGCCTTTCGTAATGGGATAAAGACGAGTACCGGAGCCACCGGCCAATACGATTCCTTTCATCGAATTTATAAATAAATTGTAAGCACTCAATTATTTAGAATTCCCTTTGTATAAAGGGCATCCACTATTTGAGTTTTGTTTTAACGAACTATTAAAAATACATAGGAATTATTCCTACGTGAGTTCAGGATAAGTTTCTCTTAAAAACAATGTCAATTGAAGACATCTTACCCCCACTCCCATTTGCATATTAGGCTCCATTTTAGAAAGTTGCCTGATTTCTATGAGACTTTAGGCAACTTTCTTAAAAATACCAAAATCATCAGATAACCATTAAGATTGTTTTTAAGAGAAACTTATCCCGAACTGACGTAAATATTAGTAAGTGCTCAATTAGTTAGGATTCAAAATTAAAAATAGTGCACAAGGTATTGTATTTGAGGTTCTTGCAATACATCTAAATTGGCAGCTAACGTCTGAACTTAACTATACAATCTATACAGATTGGTTTCCCGGTAAGATTTTCAACAAAAACGTTGGCAGGATGCATGTCTTCAAGGTTGAGACGGTTGGAAATGTAATTCACACCCAATGCGTCTCCATTATCGCGAAATTCTTTTTGTGATACCATCTCATCTATTTCGTTTTTTGTGGCAAGTCTCATGCATTCAATATATGGCTGTGTTAGGATAACACGAAACAATCCATCCGTATCACGAGTAAATCCAATGACTCGCATAATGGTTTCAGGAAAGAGATAGTTGTGAAGGGCTATCGCCTCAAAAGCACGTCCCAAGGTTGAATAAATAGATGTACGAAGTTTGACAACATGTGTATCTCCTTTCTTGCAATACACTTTAGACTCTGCTCCATGAGCTAATTCAGGACCATATAGTTCTTCTAGCCATTCTTCTGCTTTTGGAACCCATACACCTTTTGCTTCTGCCCATTCCTGAATACTTTGTTCTTGTTTTTCGTCTATCTCCCAATTTGATGGAGTCGTTTGGCTGTTTCCAGCATTTCGACTTGTTTGAAAGCTTTCTCGGACGATATCACATACGAGGAGCGCCCCGATGAGGAGCGGACCAGCCGAGCAGACTCCTGCATGCTCTGACTGATTAAATTGAGAAAGGTCTTTTTTTCCATCGAATATCTCATTAATCTGTTTATCTATATTTTGAATGTCGTATTCGGTCACACTTCCATATTATTGGCAGCAAAGTTACGCATAATATTCCGTTCCTCCAAACTTTTTGCAGAAAATGATTGTCAATAGTAAGCAGCCAAATTTGATGTATATCCCCAAAAGTCACCCTTTTAAAGGCAATATGCGTTCAAAATCGACTAAAATTTATTGGTTTTTTTATATGCTATTTCATGCCGATGGTCATCGGCAGCAGATTGCTGCATATTGTCCTTCTTGGAGGCAAAGCGGTTCTTATTGTCCAGACGCATGGCAGAGGTCGATTTCCTATTATATATCCCACCCCGCCACACATTATCTGTTAACGGTTGTAAGCAATCTAAGTACTTAACTAAAATATATCACTATGAGAACCTGTATCTACAAGAAACAATATCAGGTCTTCATCATTTTGTTTACAAACCAACAACTAATCTGGAGTAATTGACAGTAAGACTTTTCATTAATATATCCAAATCGTTCGTTTCAAAAAGCCGTTCTTCATCCGCTGCCTTTAATGCCTCATCAAGGTGACATGGCATTTTCTCTTTCTGTCTTTTAGCTATCCAGCCAAACTTTTGAATAAGAGCCTCAAACAGTTTCTGGTCATCCATAGGAACATTCAATGTATAAGTTGTTGTTATCCATAGATTTATCTTTCGTTTATTTTGCTGCAAACTTACAACAATTTCTTGAAACTACCAAAGTTTTGTGGATTTTTTACGAATGTATAGAGGCAACCGGCATGTATATTGATGTTCAAAGTTATTTCTCACTTCTTACGGCATAAGATGTAAAAGCCCAACTATAAATAGTTGATATCTTGCGAACGCGTAATCTTGATTTGTATGCACTTGTATTGTGGCAGTTCTATAAGCATGACGCGGTTTTTGTTCACCCTCTTGATGATGCCGGTCACACCCTTGAAGGGGCCGTTGACAAATTCTATTTCACGGTTTGGCCTGGCGGGATCTGAGGAAACAGGTGTATCGATGTAAGAACGCAGCCCTTCCGTGTCTTCTATTGTGGCGGCTGTAATGATGTTCTCCATTTGTCGCTGAGGCACAGTGATAATAGATGAAAGGCCGTCCGAATTGTTGCGGAAGCTCATATACTGCATTTTGGCACATTGCTCATCGTGCATTTTCATCCACGTTATACGCTCTTTGTAAGAATAGACAAAAATCATATTATGAATGGCGGGCACCAATGCCACATTGTCCATGCCATTTCTGCGTGTGGATTTCTCTTCCATCGGAATAAAAGTCTTGAATTCATTTTCATCCAAAACTTCTTTCACTTTCAACTCTTGCCTGTACATAACATACATGGGAAACCATTCGTAGCCTACACACTGAGGATCGTTAGGCGGTAGCTGTTTGGCTGCCTGACCTACAAGTTGTACGGCTGAGTTTTGAGAAAAGGAACGAGTGCTTGCATCTTTGACACAAGTGTTACCGTTAATGGCTATTGCATTGTCTGTCATCACTATTTGGACCAAATAGTTCAACTGCAATATGAACAGCTTGCTTCATTGGAAACTTGGCAAGAGACAAAGCCTAAGAATACAAAAAGCGTGAACTCTCACCCTGCCCGTCCGTCTCTTTAGGTTCTACCAAAACCTGTGCAATAAACAGACAGAATCATGACGCTCACGCCGTTGGTATATTACACCCGTTAAGTGTACATGAGGTAACTCGTACCTCAGTGCACACTGACGGGGCGTTTAATACCACGTCCGCAGTCATCTCTTCTGCTATGTTTTTGATTGCACTTCTTGATTTGGTAGATTCAAAGAAACCAAAAACAAAGCGTTGTAAGACGCTGTTCTAAAATTTTAGCCCACCCCTTCACAGCCTCCGAAGAAGCATGTCCGGCGTGAGTTGTCGCTGTTAACGACACGATCTCAGGCTTCCCATCGGCATAAAGTGAACTTCACGCTTTCAAGTCAGCAAAGAAACCAGCTACAAAGATACACGTTTTTCGTTAGAAAATAACAGAACAAGGATAATGATTAACAAAAAATAACAGGCCATGAAACCATATAAATGGGATTAGGCTGTAACGTCCTAATACAGGAAGCGTTACAGCCTAAACACCGGATATTGTCAAAACTTGCTCTTTATTCCTCAACAGCAGCCTGTGCCGCAGCAAGGCGGGCGATGGGCACGCGGAAAGGAGAACAAGATGCATAGTTCATGCCAATCTTAGCGCAGAACTTCACAGAACTGGGTTCACCACCATGCTCACCGCAGATACCGCAACGCAGTCCCGGACGAACGGCACGGCCTTCCTTCACGGCATACTTGATGAGTTTACCAACACCCTTCTGGTCAAGCACCTGGAACGGGTCTACCTTCAGAATCTTCTTATCAAGGTACACAGGCAGGAACGAAGCAATATCGTCACGGCTGTAACCGAAGGTCATCTGAGTGAGGTCGTTGGTACCGAATGAGAAGTACTGAGCCTCCTCGGCAATGCGGTCAGCGGTCAGGGCAGCACGAGGAATCTCAATCATCGTACCGATCTCAAACTCGACCTCAATGCCCTCAGCAGCAAACACCTCTTTAGCGGTAGAAGTGATAACTTCCTTCTGCTGCTTCAACTCATAGAGTGTACCAATCAGCGGAACCATGATCTCGGGCATGGGATTCTTGCCTTCCTTCTTCAGTTCGCAGGCGGCACCGAGAATGGCGCGGGTCTGCATAGCGGTGATTTCGGGGAAGGTGATGCCCAGACGGCAACCACGATGACCCAGCATCGGATTGTTCTCTGCCAGCGAGTCAACACGACGCTTGATTTCCTCAAGCGACACGCCCATCTCCTTGGCCATAGTCTCCTGACCGGCCTTATCGTGGGGAACGAACTCATGGAGAGGGGGATCAAGCAGACGGATGTTTACGGACAGACCATCCATAGCCTCAAGGATGCCCTTGAAGTCGGCCTTCTGATAAGGCAGCAACTTAGCCAGAGCCTTCTCACGACCGCTGACGCTGTCGGCCAGAATCATCTCACGCATAGCAACAATCTTCTTGTCCTCGAAGAACATGTGCTCAGTACGGGTCAGACCAATACCCTTGGCACCGAAGTCGCGAGCCAACTTGGCATCATGCGGAGTGTCGGCATTGGTACGAACCTGCAATTTGGTGTACTTGTCGCAAAGATCCATCAACTCCTTGAAGTCGCCACTGAGTTCAGCAGCCTTCGTGGGCACCTCACCGGCATAGACTTGACCAGTAGTACCATTGATAGAAATGTAATCGCCCTCCTTATAGACCACACCGTCGATCTCAACAGTCTTTGCCTTGTAGTCTACATTCAATGAGCCTACACCGGAAACGCAGCACTTACCCATACCACGAGCAACTACAGCTGCGTGAGAGGTCATACCGCCACGAGCAGTCAGGATACCCTCGGCAGCCGACATACCAGCCAGATCCTCTGGAGAGGTCTCAATGCGGACGAGCACCACTTTATGACCATCGGCATGCCATGCCTGAGCGTCATCAGCGTGGAACACAATCTGACCACAACCGGCACCGGGAGATGCAGGCAGACCCTGAGCAATGACCTTAGCAGTGGTCAGAGCCTTCTTATCGAATACGGGGTGCAGCAATTCGTCGAGTTTCTGAGGCTCGCAGCGCATGATGGCAGTCTTCTCATCAATCTTACCTTCGTGGAGCAGGTCGATGGCAATCTTCACCATAGCAGCACCGGTACGCTTACCGTTACGGGTCTGCAGGAACCACAGTTTGCCTTCCTGAACAGTGAACTCCATATCCTGCATATCGCGATAGTGCTCTTCAAGTTTCTCCTGAATACCATTCAACTGAGCATAGATCTCAGGCATAGCCTCTTCCATTGAAGGATACTTGGCTGCGCGCTCGGCCTCGCTGATGCCGGCACGCTCGGCCCAACGCTGTGAGCCGATCTTCGTGATCTGCTGGGGAGTGCGGATACCAGCCACCACGTCCTCACCCTGTGCATTGACGAGGTACTCACCATTGAACAAGTTCTCACCATTGGCAGCATCGCGGCTGAAGCATACACCAGTAGCAGAGGTGTCACCCATATTACCGAAGACCATTGCCATCACGCTAACGGCAGTACCCCACTCATCGGGAATACCTTCCATCTTACGATAAAGAATAGCACGCTCGTTCATCCAACTGCGGAACACAGCGCAGATAGCACCCCAAAGCTGCTCGATAGGATCATTGGGGAAATCCTTACCAGTGCGCTCCTTGATGGCCTCCTTGAACAGCTTCACCAGTTTCTTCAGTTCGTCAACGCTCAGGTCCTTGTCCAGCTTCACGCCACGCTCGGCCTTCACTTTCTCGATGATCTCCTCAAACGGGTCGATGTCGGTCTTGTTGACAGGCTTCATCTCAAGCACCACATCACCGTACATCTGCACGAAACGACGATAAGAGTCGTAAACGAAGTGGGGATTGTTGGTCTTCTTCACCATACCCTCAGCCACCTCGTCGTTCAGACCCAGGTTGAGGATAGTGTCCATCATGCCAGGCATTGAAGCGCGGGCACCGGAACGAACAGAGACGAGCAGAGGATTCTCCATGTCGCCAAATTTCGAGTTCATCAGAACCTCGATGTGTTTCACAGCAGCCATCACATCGTCGTTCAGCAGTTCCATGATCTTCTGCTGACCAACCTGATAGTACTCGTTACAGCAATCAGTCGTAATTGTGAAACCAGGAGGAACGGGAACACCAATCAGGTTCATCTCAGCAAGGTTTGCACCCTTGCCACCGAGTTCCTCACGCATCTTTGCATTACCTTCGGCCTTTCCATTACCGAAGAGGTAAACTCTTTTCTGACTCATTAGTTTTATTTTTTTAATTTTAAGAATAAATATTTAGAAGTTATTGTTTTCAATTCCAATTGTGCAAAGTTACGTAATTTTCCACACATCTCCAAAGAAAATGAGAAAAAATGAAGCAAAAAGAACATCTTTTGATTTTTATTCGTATATTTGCAGTCACACATTAAGTGCTCCTCCGAATGTTTTCCCGTAATGCCGGACTGAAAAAAACGGCAAAAAAAATGCTGAAAGCTCCCCCCTCGGAGCCCCTTACCCCCTCTTATATCTGTCCCCCTATATAGGGGGACTTAGATATGAGGGGGAGGCTCCTCCGCCCCCCACGACAAAGATGCCGTTTGCCACTCGTAAACATGATACTTACGCAGCGTAAGTATGATACTTAGGCAACGTAAACACCATAGTAACGCTTTTTAAGACTTATCGCCCCTGAAGGCAATGCCCTCGACTAAGGCTGCTTTCTCATAGGAATATCGTGTCTGAAAAAGGAAGAAAGAGGAACAAAACGGAACAAAGCGGAAGAAAAGGGAAGAAAACGGAACGAAACGGAAGTCATTCTCTGCGGAATATATACCTTTGCAGCATCAAACCAATACAGCAAATCAGTCATGATAATCCTCGTCTTTCCATTCGAACTTTGCAGTCTCCGGGACATAGAACCGTCCTATGCGATAGTCAATATTTGCCTTATGGGCCTGACTGAGTTGGAAACGTCGATGGACTCTATACATCTTGCCATCCTTGATGAAATGGGCTCCCGTCTGATGGAAGCGGAAAGGTATATCGGCCTTGACGCACTGCTCACGCAGGCTGAGAATCCAGTCGTAGTCACAGGGACGGGCATCTATGCCGGATTCTCCTCCGACACTGACTTCCTCAATGGTCTCGTCAAGATAGGCAGACAAATCTACAGGGCTGATGAGCGGGGCAACTATGATGCTCTTATGCTTAATGGGCATAGACTTGAAGACAGGCAGCCGGTAGTCTGCCATCTGCTGATTCTCAACCGTACACCCCACCAGCACATTGTCATATCCATCTCCCCAATCGTCAGGAATGCATTCCATGAAACGATTGATGCGTTTGGTGAAGAAGTAAAACCAAAGGTCGCTTCTCGTCTTCATCATCTGCCAACATTCGCCGCGCCATTCATCGGCATCCTTCAACAGAAAGTCGGAAGTGAAGCATGTGAACACAATCTTCCCGCTTCCTATCTTCCACGACTTGTCTCGCTTGCGCTTGAGTGGCAGATTGAAGTTTCCCGTCTTACGGCATTGACAACTCGACACTTCACACCCATACATCTCATCCTGGCGATAGACATAGCAATACTTACATCCGGGACTGATCTTGGTACAGCCATGCCACGGATTCCAGTCAGCATATATATCCCAGTGTTCGGCCATCATCCAAGATTGTATTTATGTTAAATAACGATACAAAAGTACTAAAAAAAAACGATTCAGCCAAGTTTTAACCTATTTTTGCTAAACTTATTCATGTATTTTGCCACGATTTCATTACTTTTGCGGAAAAACAGACAACTATGAGACTAACTTACTTAGCAGTGGCCTTGTTGGCTACAATAGCCGCCAATGCCCAACAGACATTCAACATCAGTGTGAAGAACCCCTCAAAGACCGACCGCACCGACCAGCCCGTGGTTCTGTCATTGGAGAAATACGGTGAAGTGCGCTCGGCACTCGTCAAGGACGGTGATACGGAGATCCCCTGCCAACTGGACGACATCGACTTGGATGAGCAGTTTGATGAACTCTGCTTTCTGGCCGATCTGAAAGGCAAGGAACAGAAGACTTATACGGTGACACTCTATGCCGACGGTGAGCCCCGCCCCTACCCTGCCCGCGTCTATGCCGAAATGCTGATGCGCAACGACAAGGTGAAGGAGAAGAACAAGCACAACAACTTCGTGGCAAGTCTCAGTGTCAGGGGCGACTGTGCCAACAGCTACAACCTGTTGCACCATCATGGTGTAGACTTCGAGAGCGAACTGAACGGCATCCGTATATATTTCGACAAGCGTCAGACGCTCGACCTCTACGGCAAGTTCCAGAAACGTCTGGAGTTGGAGGCTACACAGTTCTACACACAGGCAGACCAGAAAAAGCAAGGCTATGGTGACGACGTGCTCTGGGTGGGCAACACCTTTGGGCTGGGTGCCTTCCGCGGCTGGGACGGTCAGGAACCTACAATGATCGAGCCTGTGAAGACTCGCACGCAGCGCATTGTTGCCTATGGCCCCCTACGCACTATCGTTGAGATCATCGACCAAGGCTGGCAGGCCGAAGCCGGCAAACCCGCTGTCAACATGACACTGCGCTACACGCAGTATGCCGGCCATCGCGATACGGATGTTGATGTCTACTTCAATCGTGACGTAGACGACTACCGTTTCTCCACGGGCATCATCAACGTGAAGGATTCGAAGGAATATTCTGACAACAAAGGTCTTCGTGCCTGCTGGGGTACTGACTATCCTTCGACCGACACCGTGAAATGGAGCCGTGAGACTGTGGGACTTGGCATCCTACTGGACAAGGCGAACATCATCAGCGAGGAACCTGCCAACAAGGACAACTACACCTTTGTCGTTGGCACCAAGGGACGCCACCTCTGCTACAAGGTCGTCTATTGTTCGGCCAACGAGACCTTCGGTTTCCACACTGCCGACGAATGGTTCGATTGGCTGAAACTCTGGCGCAAGGAGGTAGACCAACCTGTCAAGGTGACAACGCTATAAAAAACTTCAAGCCGTAACCTCATATTACATCAGGTTACGGCTTGAAGTCAAAATACATGAAAGGAGGATTATTCCTCTGCGGGCTTCATATTGGTATAAACGGTCTGGACATCATCGAAGTCCTCCAATTTCTCCACCATTTTGTCGATGGCTTCGCGCTGTTCGGGTGTGACTTCCTTCAAATCGTTGGGAATACGGGTGAACTCAGCACCGGTAACCTCGAAGCCTTCAGCCTCCAGATGTTTCTGAATAGCACTGAAACTTGAAGGATCGCCATAGATAGTGACCTCACCTGTCTCCTCGTCCTCATCGAACTCGTCCTCTACACTGAAGTCGATCAAGTCGAGAATCATCTCGTCCATGTCCAGTCCTTCTTTCTTCTTAAAAGTGAAGACGGCCTTGTGGTCGAAGAGGAACGACAGAGAGCCTTGTGTGCCCAAATTACCATTGAACTTGTTGAAAACCGAGCGGACATCGCCCACGGTGCGTGTCGTATTGTCGGTCAGTGTCTCGACAAAGATAGCAACACCATGAGGACCATATCCCTCGTAAGTCACCTCCTTATAGTCAGCGTGATCCTTGCCGAGTGCGTTCTTAATGGCTCGCTCAATGTTGTCCTTCGGCATATTCTCGCGCTTAGCGTTGGCAATACATGCGCGCAGTGCGGGATTCGTGTCGGGTTCCGGACCGCCTGCTTTCACGGCAATGGCGATCTGCTTGCCAATCTTAGTGAATGTCTTGGCCATGTGGCCCCATCTCTTCAGCTTCGTAGCCTTACGATATTCAAATGCTCTTCCCATAGGTACAATAAACATTAAAACAATGCCCAATAACCGTTATTTCTCCGATTCGTTGGCATATTGGTTAAACTTTCTTTTTTCAATAGTCAATACTCAGCGAAGTTGAGCGCCAAGCTTAGCAGTCAACTGAGCGATGAGTTTCTGCATGATTGCATCAATTTGCTTGTCATTCATCGTTTTCTCGGTATCTTGAAGGATGAAGTTGACAGCATAGCTCTTCTTACCAGCAGGCAGGTTTTTGCCTTCGTAGACATCGAAGAGTTCCACACGACGCAGTAGTTTCTTCTCAGTCTGACGAGCAATCTGCTCAATCTGTGCAAACTCAATGTTCTGATCAACAAGCAGGGCAAGGTCGCGACTGACGGCAGGATGCTTGGAAATCTCAGTATAGAGTATCTCGTTCTTCTTCGTGGCCTTCATCAACTGCGTCCAGTTCAGTTCAGCATAGTAGACCGGCTGTGCCAAATCAAACTGCTTCAACAGTTTCTTCGACAGAATGCCCATCTCAACGAGCACTTTTCCACCACGTGTTTCTATCTGCATACCAGCAGAAAAGAAAGGACACTCAGACTTCTTCGTAACCGTAGCACCCATTTTCAGGCCAATGCGCTGCAGGATATTCTGCACGTAGGCAGACAACTCATAGTAGGTGGTATCCTCATTAGGATGAGCCCACGAGCCCTCTACCCTCTTGCCAGTAACCCACAGGCCAAGCATATTTTCTTCCTTATAGGCCTGCATGGGGTTATCGTCGTTCTGACGCTCAGGATCAAAGCGGTAGATATTGCCAAACTCGAAGAAACGGAGATTGGCGTTCTTGCGTTTTACATTGTGTTCCACACTCTCCAAACCACCATAGAGCAGAGTCTTGCGCATCACACCCAAGTCAGCAGATAGGGGATTCATGATGCGGACGACATCGGTCTGCGTGTCGTCGTAGTATGCCGACTTGCTCAATGAGTTATTGAGAATCTCGTTGAAACCAGTGCCAACCAACTGCTCACTGATGAGGTTCTGCAATTTGTGCTTACGATCCTCATCGTCCTTGATGACAAGACTGGACTTCAGTTGCGTGGGAATTTCCACATTGTTATACCCATAGATACGCAAAATATCCTCCACCACATCGCATGGGCGCGTAACGTCAACACGATAAGCAGGCACATCAAGTAGCAAACCGTCGGCAGTCTCGCTAACAACTTGCATTTCCAATGTCTGACAGATGGCCTTGATGGTCTCTGCAGGAATATTCTTACCTATCAGCGTATTCACATAATCGTATTTCAGGTCGACGCGCGCATCCTCAATCTTCTCAGGATAAACATCGCAGATCTCCATCGAAATCTTACCACCCGCCAGTTCCTTGCAGAGCAAGGCAGCCTGCTTCAGGGCATAGATGACACCATTGGGATCGATACCACGTTCAAAGCGGAAAGAGGCATCAGTAGACAGACCGTGACGACGGGCTGACTTACGAATCCATGTGGGATGGAAATAGGCAGACTCAAGCACCACATTGCGGGTGGTCTCATAGGTTCCACTACCCTTTCCGCCAAACACACCAGCGATACACATGGGATCCTCAACATTACAGATTGCCAGATCGCGGTCACTCAGTTTGTGCTCCACACCGTCAAGCGTCTGGAACGGTGTACCTTCAGGCATGGTTTTCACAACGATCTTATGGCCTTTCACCATATCAGCATCGAAGCAATGGAGAGGTTGACCATAGGCCATCATTACATAGTTAGTAATGTCAACGATATTGTTGATAGGACGAAGGCCGATGGTGGTCAGTTTATTCTTAAGCCACTCAGGACTTTCCTTCACCTCGCAATCAGTGATACTGACACAGGCATAACGCTTGCAGGCCTCCGTGTTCTCAATAGAAACCTCAATGGGAAGGCTGTGATTGTCGACAGAGAAGCCGTCGACAGCAGGACGATGGAGGCTTGTTTCGTAACCATTCTGCTTGAGCCAAGCATAGAGGTCACGGGCAACACCCCAATGCGAGAGAGCATCGGCACGGTTGGCCGTAATATCTACCTCAATGAGCCAGTCGCTTTCCAAATGGTAATATTCAGCAGCGGGCGTACCCACCACAGCATCATCAGGCAAAACGATGATGCCATCGTGACTGGTTCCCACACCAATCTCGTCTTCGGCACAAATCATACCACACGACTCTACAC
>CAMWKM010000001.1 GCA_947174835.1 uncultured Prevotella sp. | reverse complement strand
GTCATTGACGGGTTTGTAGGGGTTGAGGAGAATCACTTTGCCGATCTCAGCCAGTATGATAAACTCGTGTTGCGTGGGTCGGGCACTGGTTTGCGCATCTTGGCTAACCGCTTAGTGGCTCATGGGCCGTGGAAGCAGATTGTCGTTTCCTTCAATAGTGATAATCCTTATTGGGATCGTAAACTACAGGCTATTGTCTTGCCGCTCGAAGAGTTGAGTAAGATGGCCGATACCGATGGCAGGCCACGTAACGATGATTTCGTTCATCTGAATGCTATAAAGGTTGACTGGGGCAACAATTCTATTCGTTTGACTTCGGCTTACCTCACGCCAAAGGTTGCGCTCTCCGTTCCGGCAGTCAGTGTCAATACGCCGGTGGATGACCGCTATTATAATTTGAATGGCCAACAGGTGGAGCGTCCGCGTAAGGGTGTCTACATCCATCATGGCCGTAAGGTAGTTGTTAAATAGTTAAAACAGTATAAAGACAATGAAGATAAAATTCTTTTTTGCGGCTGCACTGACCCTGGTGGTCAGTGCGGCTGCAGCCGATAACATCACCGTGAACGGCACGGTGCGCAACTATATCGTCTATGCTCCCAAGGACTTAGGAGAGAATCGTCCGCTGCTGATCTCCTGTCATGGCATGAATCAGGATGCAAATTACCAGAAGGGGATGCTGAAGATTGAGACCGTAGCCGACACGGCTAAGTTTGTCACCGTCTTTCCAAATGGCATTGATAAGGGCTGGGATATTTCAGGCGATCGTGACATTAACTATGTGAAGGCACTCATTGACGAGATGGTCACTAAGTATAAGATTGACCGCAACCGCGTCTATCTGTCGGGATTCTCTATGGGAGGAATGTTTACCTATCACGCCATGAACCGTATTTCCGATCTGATTGCCGCCTTTGCTCCTATCAGTGGCTATCCCATGTATGGCACTACGGCTGACAGCAAGGTGCGTCCTATCCCCATTATCCATACTCATGGCACAGGCGATGATGTGGTGAATTTCAGTGGCGTGCAGGGAGCACTCAATGCTTGGATCAATCATAACGGCTGTCCCACGAAGGCTACGGTGGTGAAGAAATATCGCAATGCGCCTCATATCACCCGTCATACTTGGGGGCCCGGCAATGATGGTGTCGAGGTGGTGCTGATGGAAATGGCTGACAAGGGGCATTGGATCTCCAACGATTATAATGTGCTCACTGGTGATGAGATATGGAAATTCTGCAAACGCTACTCATTGGAGATGAAAGATCCTGTCGTGCGCATTACTTCTCCTAAGCCCGGTCTGGAATATGTGACTCTGGGTGGAGCCTCTGAGATACCCGATATTGCTCTCACTGCTACGGCTAATGATCCGGATGGTCAGGTGGTCAGCGTTTCTTTCTATGACGGCAATCAGTTGCTGGCTACTTTCGATCAGGCACCTTATACCTATGTGGTACAGGGATTGGAGAAGGGAGAGCACACGCTGCGTGCTGTGGCAACCGACGACGAAGGGCGTACAGGCAGTGGTCAGGTGACGGTCAATGTCCTTGAACCTACCGTTACCTATCTGTTGCATAAGGTGTTCACTGACGAGGGCTGTGTGCCCGATGGTTGGGTAACTTATGATGGTAGCGAACGACGTGTCGGTTTCTCGTCGGGTTATTCCTCTGGTAGTCGTGTCTTTCATTTCACTGGTGCGAAGAAAGATTTTGAATGGGGGCTTTATACGCGTAATGTCACAGGTGGTAAACAGGCTGGCTATGCTCGCTATGCCGACAAGTCGACCCAGACCACGCTGATGCTTCATCCCGGTAACTATCGTGTGCAATGCCGTGTGGCTAACTGGAATCAGGCTAATTTCTCGCCTGTCACAATGGCTGTTGAGACCGTTGATGGTCAGCGGATAGGAGCGGAAACCTTCACTCCGACTGCCAATGTTGGTAATTCGCCATCGAAAAATTTTTCCGGTACTACGCTGCAATCGCTGACTTTCGATATTCATGAAAAAGGCCGTTATATGCTGTCTTTCTATACAGCTGATGCTGCATGGGCTGATTTGGTGATAGGATATGCCAACATTCGCCGCATGGGTGAAGTGACGGCCATCTGCACTCCACAGACTGATTCACAAAATGTGCAGTCTGTTACTTATTATAATATGAAGGGGCAACACGTGCAGCCCGCTGCTCATGGGTCTTACATTGAACGAATGGTGATGACCGACGGTCAGGTCATCAGTCGGATTGTTGTCAGATAAGACGGCACGCCTGCATCTCAAGACCTTAAATTATAGCACAAATAATACCCTAATTGGTATGTTTTCAGGGTTAACGATTTGTAAAACAGTTATATTTTGTTAATAGATGGCAGTTTTTTCTTTGTTGGAGAAATATAAATTAGGAGTTTTTGTGGAAAAGTTGTACCTTTGCAGCCCGAAATGCCCTTGTGAAAATGGGGGCATTGTATAATGTCGAATATATCACAATAATATAAATAAATAAAAACAAAAGTAATTATGCCTACAATTTCACAATTGGTTCGCAAAGGCAGAAAGGTGATCGTAGACAAGTCGAAGTCACCCGCGCTGGACAACTGTCCTCAGCGTCGTGGTGTGTGCGTGCGTGTCTACACGACCACTCCCAAGAAGCCTAATTCGGCTATGCGTAAGGTAGCCCGTGTTCGTTTGACTAACCAGAAGGAAGTCAATAGTTACATTCCTGGAGAGGGACACAACTTGCAGGAGCACAGCATCGTGCTGGTTCGTGGCGGTCGTGTGAAGGACCTTCCCGGTGTTCGTTATCATATCGTTCGCGGCACACTCGACACCGCCGGTGTTGCCAGCCGCACACAGCGCCGTTCGAAGTACGGTGCCAAGCGTCCTAAGCAGAAGAAATAAATCCTGACCGGTGAAGGCCAGGTTCTTCGAAAAGAAAAGAAAAACCGTTTTGCTGGAGAATCTTTAAGTATAAGGTTGAGTAAATGCCCGAGAGCGTGGCGTTGAAGAACAGACAAAGGACAACCCCAAGCAGACAAAATCATTTATTAAACAACAATGAGAAAAGCAAAACCAAAGAAGCGTGTGATCCTGCCGGATCCCGTGTTCAACGACCAGAAAGTGTCGAAGTTCGTTAACCATCTGATGTACGACGGTAAGAAATCAAAGTCGTATGAGATTTTCTACAATTCACTGGAGATAGTGAAGGGTAAGATGAAGGATGCCGAAAAAGCTCCTCTGGAAATCTGGAAGCAGGCTCTGGATAATATCACTCCTCAGGTGGAGGTGAAGAGCCGTCGTATCGGTGGTGCTACGTTTCAGGTGCCCACAGAGATTCGTCCCGATCGTAAGGAGAGCATCTCTATGAAGAACATGATCTCATTTGCCCGCAAGCGCAGTGGCAAGTCGATGGCCGACAAACTGGCTGCTGAGATTATGGATGCCTTCAATAATCAGGGTGGTGCCTTCAAGCGTAAGGAGGATATGCACCGTATGGCTGAGGCTAACCGTGCATTCGCTCACTTCCGTTTCTAAAAAGTTTATCAGGCGAAGTGCCTAAAAGACAAAAAGTAAAAAGGATAAAACAAGGACAATGGCAAAACAAGATTTGCATTTGACGCGCAACATCGGTATCATGGCTCACATCGATGCCGGTAAGACGACAACTTCTGAGCGTATCCTGTTCTATACGGGTAAGACCCATAAGATTGGTGAGGTGCACGATGGTGCAGCCACTATGGACTGGATGGCACAGGAGCAGGAGCGCGGTATTACCATTACCTCGGCAGCTACGACCTGCTATTGGGAGTGGAACAAGAACAAGTATAAGATCAATCTAATTGATACTCCGGGACACGTGGACTTTACCGCTGAGGTGGAGCGTTCACTGCGCGTCCTGGACGGAGCCGTGGCTACCTATTCTGCTGCTGACGGTGTGCAGCCTCAGTCAGAGACTGTATGGCGTCAGGCCGACAAGTACAATGTACCTCGTATCGGCTATGTGAACAAGATGGACCGTTCGGGTGCCGACTTCTTCGAGACTGTTCAGCAGATGAAGGACATTCTGGGTGCTAACCCCGTTGTTATTCAGGTGCCTATCGGTGCAGAGGAGAACTTCAAAGGTTTGGTTGACCTGATCAAGATGAAGGCTATCCTGTGGCATGATGAGACGATGGGTGCTGAGTATGACATTGAGGAGATTCCGGCCGATCTGCAGGACGAGTGCGACGAGTGGCGTGGTAAGTTGCTTGAGGCCGCTGCCGAGTTCGACGAGGCTCTGATGGAGAAGTATTTTGATGATCCCGCCTCAATCACTGAGGAGGAGATTATCGCTGCTATCCGCAAGGGTACTATCTCAATGGCTTGCACTCCGATGCTCTGTGGTTCTTCTTATAAGAACAAGGGTGTGCAGTCTCTGCTTGACTATGTCTGCGCCTTCCTGCCCGCTCCCGTTGACGTGGAGGTGATTAAGGGTACCAACCCTGGCACAGAGGAGGAAGAGGAGCGCAAGCCCAGTGAGGATGAGCCCACTGCAGCTTTGGCATTCAAGATTGCTACCGATCCCTACATGGGACGTCTGGTGTTCTTCCGCGTCTACTCTGGTAGCGTGAAGGCTGGTTCATACGTCTTCAATCCCCGTTCGGGCAAAAAGGAGCGCATCAGCCGTCTGTTCCAGATGAACTCTAACAAGGAGATTCCTATGGATTCTATTGATGCTGGTGATATCGGTGCAGGTGTAGGTTTCAAGGATATTCGTACTGGTGATACCCTCTGTGATGAGGAAAAGCCCATCGTGCTGGAGTCTATGACCTTCCCTGATACGGTGATTTCTATTGCCGTTGAACCTAAGTCTCAGGCTGATATTGCCAAGTTGGACAATGGTCTGGCTAAGTTGGCAGAGGAGGATCCCACATTCACCGTCCGTACTGATGAGCAGAGTGGTCAGACCATTATCTCTGGTATGGGTGAGTTGCACCTCGATATTATCATTGACCGTTTGAAGCGTGAATTCAAGGTTGAGTGTAATCAGGGTAAGCCTCAGGTGAACTACAAGGAGGCCATTACGAAGGAAGTGGAGATCGAAGAGGTCTACAAAAAGCAGTCGGGTGGTCGTGGTAAGTACGCCAAGATGCTTGTCAAAGTTGGTCCTGTTGATGAGGATTACGATCTGAAGAACAATCCTGGTCTGCAGTTCGTCAATGAAGTGAAGGGTGGTAATATTCCTAAGGAGTTCATTCCCTCTATCCAGAAGGGCTTTGATGCAGCCATGAAGACTGGTATTCTTGGTGGCTATCCTGTGGATTCGCTGAAGGTGACTGTAGTCGATGGTGGTTTCCACCCTGTTGACTCTGACCAGCTTTCGTTCGAGATCGCAGCCCAGATGGCCTATAAGGAAGCTTGTGCCAAGGCTAAGCCTGTACTGATGGAGCCCATCATGAAACTTGAGGTGGTTACACCTGAGGAGAACATGGGTGACGTTATCGGTGACCTGAACAAGCGTCGTGGTCAGGTGGAAGGTATGGAAGAGGCTCGCAGCGGTGCCCGTGTAGTGAAAGCTCAGGTGCCCCTGTCTGAGATGTTCGGTTATGTAACCGCTCTGCGTACCATCACTTCTGGTCGTGCCACCAGTTCTATGGAGTACGATCATCACGCTCCTCTGAGCAGTGCTATTGCCAAGGCCGTACTTGAGGAAGTGAAGGGCCGTGCAGATCTGGTGTAAAGTGACAGACAGAAAAGATGAAAAGAGGTTGCCACTGAGCAAATGACTCTTTAGTGGCAACTCTTTCAATCTTTCATTTAATAATTTAAATCAAAAAAAATCATGAGTCAGAAAATTCGTATTAAGCTGAAGAGCTACGACCACAAACTCGTGGACAAGTCAGCAGAAAAGATTGTGAAGGCCGTGAAGGCTACGGGTGCTATTATCAGCGGTCCTATCCCCCTTCCCACTCACAAGCGTATCTTTACCGTCAACCGTTCGACTTTCGTTAACAAGAAGTCTCGTGAGCAGTTCCAGTTGTCAGACTACAAGCGTCTGATTGACATCTACAGTTCGACCGCAAAGACTGTTGATGCCCTGATGAAGCTCGAACTCCCCAGCGGTGTTGAGGTTGAGATCAAGGTATAGTTAAAAATTATACATGATAATTATTGCGGGACAGTGCTATTTGAGCATTGCCCCGCTGTTGTATCAATATGAAAAACAAACTACTAATTACTTTTTTACTGGCAGTATTGCCGGCATCACTATTTGCTCAGCGCATCCAGCAGAAGTTGGAGCGCAGTGTTGTTGTCACCACTCGCACCGGTGGACGAAGTGTGACATCCAGTGCAGGTACAGGTGCGCTGATCTCTTGGCGTAAGTTGGCTCAGGAGTCTGAAGGCACTACTTACAATGTTTATCGTCGCGCTACGGGGGATACTGAGTTTACGAAGTTGAATGCTACGCCTCTGAAGAAGACCAATTATCAGCCATCGTCAGTGACTACCAATACTGAATATGCCGTGACGGCTATTACACCTGATGGGGTTGAAGGGCCGATGAGCATACCTTTCCTTTATCAGACGCAACCGTGGAACAACGTGTGGTTCAAGTTCGACTATGACGATATTGTTATTCCACGCAATGACTATCGCACCAAGTTTGTATGGCCAATGGACCTTGATGGCAACGGAATCTACGATGCAGTGGTCTGCGATCGTCTTTTTGCCGGAGCCGTTGGCAGTGACGATGCCGAGGATCCTACCGATAACACAGCGACTACCACTCATAAGATACAGGCTTATAAACTTGATGGCACGTTGCTTTGGACCGTTGACATGGGGCCTAACGTAAATATCTGCGGTGGTCAGAACGATATGGTTGTAGCCTACGATATTAACTGTGATGGCCGTTGTGAAGTGATCATCAAGAGTAGTGACGGTACACGCTTCTGGGACAAACAGAACGAAACGTGGGGTAAATATGCAATGGGTAGTAGTCAGGCCGATGTCGATGGCGACGGAGTGGTGGACTATCGTACTCATAGTTCGCGTGTACCACCATT
Source organism: uncultured Prevotella sp. (assembly GCA_947174835.1). Lineage (GTDB taxonomy): Bacteria > Bacteroidota > Bacteroidia > Bacteroidales > Bacteroidaceae > Prevotella. The sequence continues at coordinate 55,521 of CAMWKM010000001.1, read as the reverse complement.
CTATGTTTCTGTCATTGACGGTGCTACGGGTGCCGAACTGGCGTGCAGTGAACTGAAGTACAGCGAGGTGACTGATGGTAGCGACCGATATAACCGAACTGCTCGTGCCAAATACATGAGTTTTGGTTATGCTGCTATGGACGGTCATTTTGCCATTGCTTATCTTGACGGCATCCATCCTTCGCTCATCATGGAGTGTTTAGACCGTGAAACCAACAAGACCCACCATAACTATGTGTTCACTTGGGACTACGATTGGGCAGGTGGTACTCCCACCAACTGGCATCACAGCAGTACCTGGAGCCGCAATGACAAACGCCCTTGGCCGGCAGAGTTCCATCAGTTACGTGTGGCCGACGTCAATGGCGATGGTTTCGATGAGATGATTCAGGGTGGTTATTCAGTGAATCCGCTGAAGGGTTGGTTTTCGTCGCCTGGTATTGGGCATGGTGACCGATATGTATTGAGCGACATTGATCCCGATCGTCCCGGCATGGAAGTTTATGCCATTCAACAGAGCGACTTGTTGGGGCAGTTGATTTATGATCCTGTCACGGGCGAACGTGTCAAAGAATGGTATCTGCCGTCGCTCTACGATGTGGGGCGTGGCACGGCTATGGATATAGATCCTGCTCATAAGGGCTATGAGATTTATAGTTTTACCGATGATTTTATTTACGACTGTAAGGGTGAGAAGACTGGTTATACACGTTCCGGCTGTGGTATTACACAGATGTATGAAGGCTGCTGGTGGGATGGTGATTTGTTGCGTGAGGAATTGTCATCGCCCGGTGGTTCGGGCTGGGGAACCAATCTTATGGTAACTAAACCTTTGACTAAGGCTCGTTTGGTGGAGTTCTCGCAGGAGAGTGGCTGGGCAACTTTTGCTGCCAATGGCACACGTCCGGCTTTTATGGGAGACATCACAGGTGACTGGCGCGAAGAGGTGATTCTGGCTAATCAGAATGCTGATGGCTGTACGGGGCTTGTAGGTTATACCACTCATATCCCTACCGACTATAGTTTCTACTGTCTGCAGCAAGATCCGCACTATCGTCTCGACTGCACTACACGTGGCTACTACCAGCATCCCAACACCTCATTCTATCTGGGTGTTGATATGCCTATGCCGCCTCTGCCTCCTGTTTTTGAGGCTGATCTACGCTGGAAGGGCGGTAGCGTGGAACATGGCTTCTCCCTTTTTGATATGACTCGGATGGCTGACTATGCCGATGGCAAGAGTCTGATCTTCGATGTGAGCGGTGACAACAGTCGGCCTATAGTTCTTTCGGTTCCCTTCAATGCTCCCGCAATTTATATCATGAATCCGCGTAACCACGACTATATATTCAATGGTGGTACAATGGGAACGGGTGAGTTGGTGAAGTCAATGCAGGGTATGGTGACGTTCAACGGTGATCTGGGACATACAGGCAAGACGATCATTAGCGAGGGTATGCTGGTCGTGAATGGTACTCTCAGTGGTCCTGTGGAATTGGGAGCTAAGGGTACGCTGAGTGGTAGGGCTGTTGTGGCTGACACTATCGTCTTCGAAGGTGCGCTTAACTATGAAGGTTGTCGTTTGAAGCCTACGGGTACAGAGGGCATTATCACCTTCAACCGTAACTTGATTATTCCCGGTAATGTCTATCTGGAGGTGGAGGCCGCCCAAGGTAAGAGTGGTCGTCTGCTGGTGAATGGCAATTTGACCCTTAATGGTGAGAATACTATCACTGTCATTCAAGATAATCTGTCTGCAGGTTGCTATGTATTGGCCGAGTGTACAGGTACGTTGACTGTCAATCTTGCAAAGTTAAGCAGTCGCGGTTTGGAGGGTATTAACTATGACTTCGAGATCAGTGGTCAGCAGTTGCTGTTAGTTGTCAAGGATACCCGCAGCGCTTCAGCCAATGTTATGTGGACTGGTGCAGAGAGTAATTTGTGGAATTACAAGGCAGAGAACTTCAGTTTGAATGGCAAAGCTACGACTTTTGTGCCGGGTGATGAAGTTGCCTTTAGTGCTGATGCAGCTAATCGCTATATCACTGTCAGTGATCTGTTGCCCACTAATGGCATCGTGTTTGATGGTGGCATCTATACCTTCTCGGGCAATGGTGGCATTTCCGGCACGGGTGACGTGACTGTTAATAAAGGGGCCAGCGTCACCTTTAACTTAAAGAACAGCGACTATACGGGTAAGACTATCATTAATGGAGGTACGTTGACCGTATCAAACTTCTATGATGGCGGACAGAAGAGTTCTATTGGGGCTTCGACTGCTATTGAGGGTAACTTGCAGCTGAAAGGTGGAACCCTTGTGCTGAACAAAGATAATATGGCTACTGATCATATTATAACTGTGACTGATACAGCAACCATCAGTGTTACGCAGTCTAATAGTTCGCTGTCGTTGAAAGGACAAGTAAAAGGTTTGGGGTATCTGGTGAAGAATGGTGCCGGCCAGTTGAATTTTACTTATGGTGGCACAAACAACTTTGCGGGTATTATTGTGAAAAAAGGTATTGTGGCTCAAGGGGCGTGGAATAGTACCTTTGGCCGCAGTGGATCACCTATGATGTTGGCTGGTGGCGAGGTTCATCAGCTTGATGTCAACAATACTTCGACCGTTCCAGATCTGAATCATGTCTATACGATTGTTGAAGGAACAACAAACAAAATTATTGGTTCATCGCGTGGAAAGATCAACGGTTCTTTTCATGGTGCTGGTAAATTGACCATTGAAACCAAGTATGTGCGTTGTGACGTAGGGGCTGGATTTGCCAATTTCGAAGGGCAACTTACCGCTATCGGTGCCGGTGGCAACTTCCGCTTGATGTCGAATGTGACCGATATGAGCAAGACCAAACTGGTGATAGGTGCTGGTACCTATGTAGCCCACTATGGCAGTGGTAGTGGCAGTGAAGTATCGGCCACAACTAAAATAGGCTCCCTCTCATCGGCTTCGACTGCCACAACGGCCATACTGGGCGGTTCGAAAAGTGTCTATCAAATTGGCTATCTGAACGACAATACGACTTTCTATGGTCTGTTGCAGGCTTTGCGTGTAGAAAAGGTCGGTAATGGAAAACTATCGCTTCGCACACCGGGCCACACATCACCTATCGTTGTCAGTGGCGGTACACTTGAACTTTATAATATTGGTTCTACGGCTATCACTTCTGGTAATATCACAGTGGCCAAAGGAGGTACGCTTACCGGTAATGCTCTGACTGGTAATGTTAGTGTTTCTGACGGTGGTGTTGTGACCGGTAGTGTCCTTAGTGCTGTAGGTACCCTACGCATTGGGGGCGACTTGACGCTGAGTAGTGGTTCTACCGTGCTTTGCCGATTGTCGGAGACTGGCAATAGTAAACTGAGCGTTACTGGTAATATTCGCCATGATGGCGACACCATTCTGGTACGTGTGCCTGCCACTTGCACGTTGTCTGTGGATGACGAAATAACTGTTTTCACCTCTGGCACGCAGTCGGGTACTTTCGTTGTGAAAGTCGAATCGGAAGGAGCGGTTTATGAACTGGATGCTTCGACGTTGCTCACCGATGGAAAGTTGCGTGTGACTGGTGTGACTTCCGGTCTTGCTCCTGTTCTTACTGATAATACGCCTGTTGATGTCTATAGCATAGATGGTGTCAAAGTGCGTTCGGCAGTGCCTTACGGTGAAGCCCTTCGTGGTTTGCCGTCCGGCATTTATATGGTAGGTGGAAAGAAGATTCGGATACATGAATAAATTTTTTATCATTTCATGTGGTCGTTTAAGAAATAATGTGTATCTTTGTCACCAATTTCGATAAATTATGTATAACTTTAATTAAATAGATAATTGATGAAGAACGTACCTGAAATGAAGATTGGAATCGTTGCGGTGAGCCGTGACTGTTTCCCCGAGTCTTTGGCCGTCAATCGTCGTAAGGCTCTGGTAAAAGCTTATGTAGAGAAGTTTGGTGCTGCAGATATCTACGAGTGCCCTATCTGTATTGTGGAGAGTGAGATCCACGCTCAGCAGGCTTTGGCAGATGTGCAGCAGGCTGGTTGTAATGCCCTTGTTGTCTATCTGGGTAATTTTGGTCCGGAGATTTCTGAGACCATGATTGCTGACTGGTTCCAAGGTCCGACGATGTTTTGCGCTGCTGCTGAGGAGACTCAGAATGACCTGATTGATGGTCGTGGCGATGCCTATTGTGGTATGCTGAACGCCAGTCATGCTTTGGCTTTGCGCAAGACCCGTGCTTATATCCCTGAGAATCCTGTGGGTAATGCTGCTCAATGTGCTGACCTTATTCACGATTTTGTACCCATCGCACGTGCTATTGTGGGTCTGCAGAACCTGAAAATCATTAGTTTTGGTCCTCGTCCCAACAACTTCCTTGCTTGTAATGCGCCAATCCGCGCCCTCTATGACCTTGACGTGGAGATTGAGGAGAACTCGGAACTTGATCTGCTGGAGGCTTTCCAGAAGCATCAGGGCGATCCACGCATTGATGATGTGGTAAAGGATATGGCTGCTGAATTGGGGGCTGGCAATAAGATTCCCAGCGTGCTGCCGAAATTGGCTCAGTATGAGTTGACGCTGACCGACTGGATAGAGGCTCATAAGGGCTCTCGCAAGTATGTGGCTATGGCTAATAAGTGCTGGCCTGCTTTTCAGACTATGTTCGGCTTTGTTCCTTGTTATGTCAACAGTCGTCTGACCGGTCGTGGCATCCCCGTTGCTTGCGAGGTGGATATTTATGGCGCTTTGTCAGAGTTTATCGGTACCTGTATCACTCAAGATGCTGTAACCTTGCTTGACATCAATAACTCTGTACCTTGTGATATGTACGAGGAAAGTATCAAGGGTAAGAAGTTCCTCTGTGACGAATATACCGATAAGGAATTGTTCATGGGCTTCCATTGTGGTAACACTGCTTCTTCAAAGATTTGCAGCTGCCAGATGTGTTTCCAGCGCATCATGGCCCGCGCTTTGCCTGTGGAAGTAACCAATGGTACACTTGAAGGTGATTTGAAGCCCGGTAAGGCTACTGTCTATCGTCTGCAGTCTACCGCTGATACTCATCTGCGTGCTTACATTGCCCAGGGTGAGATTCTGCCTGTAGCTACTCGCTCGTTCGGTAGCATTGGTATCTTTGGTATCAAGAATATGAGCCGTTTCTATCGTCACGTTCTTATTGAGAAGCACTATCCGCATCATGCAGCTGTCATGTTCGACCATGCTGGCAAATACTTGTGGGAGGTTCTCAAATATATGGGTGTTCCCGTTGAGGAGATTGATTACAATTTCCCGAAGGGTAACTTCTATCCCACCGAGAATCCTTTCCAAGATTAAGGAATATATTAAAAAGGCGGGCAGGCAATCGTCGGGTTGCCTGCCCGTTCTTGTTGGTAAATAGAATGGTTTCTGCCAAAAAGTTTTTGTGTCAGGGAGGTGTGAAACAAAATAAGGCGAATTTGAAACATATCTCAAAATCGGAGTGATGGTTATTATGTAACTTTGCAGGCATATCAATATAAAGTCAGAAATAATCGAAATGTTATGAAGAAAATAGTAATGTTGGCAGTCGGTCTGATGGCCTGTCTGTGGATCCAAGCCAAGGATTATTCTTTTGGGAAAGGTCGGATAAGTACGAAGATGGTGGCACGCAATGCCGTGCGTATTAGTTATACGGAAGGCGTGACTGCCGACACGTTGCCTGAATGGGTTTATGTCAAAAATACACCAGTGGTAAATAGTGTAATCAGTGTTAGTGTAGACCGCAAAAAAGGACTTGTCTGCGTAAAAGATAAACGGGGGCGCGTGGTCTTCTCGGCTACAGCCCATGAACTACACGATGGTGTGGCTACCCTGCGGTTCACGTCGCCCAAGGACGAGTATCTCTATGGTTTGGGACAATTTCAGGACGGCTATACCAATATCCGTGGATTGTCACGCCGATTGACACAGGTAAATACACAGATCAGCATCCCGATGTTGCTCTCCAGCAAGGGCTATGGCGTATTGTGGAATAACTATGGACTGACAGAGTATAATCCTAGTACGGATAGTGTACGTCTTTCACCGATAACAACTCAGTCATCTCTTGGTTCCGAGGTGGTCGATGTGACGACTACAGAAGGAGGCAGGAAAGAGGTCCGTCAGCGTCATATCTTTGAGGCCACTATTGATATTGCCGAGACGGGCGACTATGCTCTGTTGTTGGATGTCGGTCAGAAGATGGCACGACGCCATAATCTTGTTGTCGATGGTCAGACCGTTATTGAAATGCAGAATCTCTGGTTGCCGCCTACTGCTTCAACCATTGTCCATCTGGATAAGGGCACACATCAGCTGCGAGCTGAATTGACAGGCGGTGATAAACCTTTGCTCTATTATCATCAGGTGCAGGATCAGACAGTGTTGCGCTCGCCTGTGGCTACTGCCGTTGACTATACCGTATTTGTTGGCTCACCCGATGAAGTCATAGCCACCTACCGCGAATTGACGGGTCCTGCTCCCTTGATGCCTCAGTGGATGCTGGGCTATATCCATTGTCGTGAGCGTTTCCACTCACAGCAGGAGATCTTACAGACGGCTAACCGCTTCCGTCAGGAACAATTACCCGTTGATGTTCTGGTGCAGGATTGGCAGTACTGGGGGCGCTATGGTTGGAATTCAATGCAATTTGATGAGACTAACTATCCTGATCCTAAGGCGATGACTGATAGTTTACATAAGATGGATATGCACCTGATGGTATCGGTATGGTCGAAAATTGATAAAAACTCGGAGGTGGGCAAGCAGATGCTGGCTGACAATTATTATATTCCCGGCACTGACTGGATAGACTTCTTCAACCCCGAAGCTGCAGCAGCTTATTGGCGTAATTTTTCTCAGCGTTTGGTGCCGCTGGGTATTGATGCTTGGTGGCAGGATGCCACTGAGCCAGAGAACGATGATCTGCTAGGGCGTCGTGTTAACAACGGCCGCTGGTCGGGGGAACAGGTGCGTAATATCTATCCTCTATTGGTTAATAAAACTGTCTATGAGGGATTGATGAGTGAACGAGACCGAGTGAATAGCGAGGAATCGCCTGTTATCTTGACACGAAGCGGTTTCCCAGGTATTCAGCGTTATGGCGCTGCCCTATGGAGTGGTGATGTGGGTAATGATTGGGAGACCTTACGCCGGCAGATCACGGCTGGACTTGGTGTTCAGGCAGCAGGTATTCCATGGTGGACCTATGATGCCGGTGGCTTTTTTCGTCCCAATAACCAATATACGGATTCGGCCTATATTGAGCGAATGTTACGTTGGATAGAGATATCGGTCTATTTGCCTTTAATGCGTGTACATGGTTACATGAGTAATACCGAGCCATGGAATTATGGTCCCGAGGCTCAGGCCATCATTGCCGAGTGCTTGCAAGAGCGCTATAAGTTGAAACCTTATATTATTAAGTGTGCTGAGCGCATTGCCAACGAGGGCTATACGCTGATGCGCCCCTTGGTGTTTGACTTTGCTGATGATCCTGAGGCATTGGCTCAAAAGTACGAGTATATGTTTGGTCCCTCGTTGCTCATCAATCCTGTCACTGAGCCTGGGGTCACTTCATGGCGCACTTACTTGCCTCGTCATAAGGGTGGTTGGTATGACTATCGTACTGGTCAGCATTATGAGGGTGGACAGACTATTACGACGGCTGTAGATAAGGGGCATATACCTGTTTTTGTGAAAAGTGAAGATTGGGGGCAAGAATTGAATTAAAAACAATAAATATTCATATAATGAAAAAGATGATGATGACGGCTGCGCTTGTCCTGACGGTGGGGGCAGTCACTGCTCAAAATCCTTTTGTGCAGACTTGGTGCACCAGTGATCCGGCTCCGATGGTAACGGGTGATCGTATGTATGTCTATACCGGTCATGATGAGGATGGTGCTGATTTTTTCTGGATGCAGGAATGGCGTGTTTATTCGACCGATGATATGGTCAACTGGCAGGATCATGGTTCACCCTTGGCTTTGGAGTCTTTCTCTTGGGCTGATGATCGTGCCTGGGCTTCGCAGTGCATTGAGCGTAATGGTAAGTTCTATTGGTATATCTGTGCCCATTCAAAGATCTCAAAAGGAATGGCCATTGGTGTGGCTGTGAGTGATTCGCCCACAGGGCCTTTCCGTGATGCTATTGGAAAGCCGCTTTATGAAGATGGCAAATGGGATCATATAGATCCTACGGTGATGATTGAAGATATTCCTTCCGAAGGCGGAGGAACAAAAAAACAGGCATGGATAATGTGGGGTAATCCACGGGTTTACTATGCCAAACTGAATGATGATATGGTTTCTATTGATGGTGAGGTAAAACAGCTTCCTATGACTGAAGAGGCTTTCGGTTCACCAGCGATGAATGAGCGTGAGAAGGGTAAACAATACAAGGATAGTTATGTGGAGGGACCATGGTTGATGTATAATAACCTTGGAACTGCAAATAAGCGTTATTCTCTTCTCTATGCCGCCGGTGGTGTGCCTGAGCATATCTCTTACAGTACAGCTCCTTCACCGGAAGGTCCTTGGACCTATGCTGGTGAGATTATGCCACTGAGCGATACCAAGTCATTTACTAACCATTGTGGCGTAGCTGATTACAAGGGACATAGTTATTTTTTCTATCATACAGGTAAGTTGCCAAATGGTGGCGGCTTTGGTCGTAGTGTAGCAGTTGAGGAGTTTAAGTATAACGCGGATGGTAGTTTCCCCACTATCCTACCAACCGATGAGGGCGTGAAGCCTATCGCTACTTTTAATCCCTTCCATAAGGTGGAAGCTGAGACGATGGCTTTCTCAAAGGGTGTAAAAACAGAACAAAACAATCAGGTGGGTGTCTATGTCACTGATATTCATAACGGTGACTGGATCAAATTACAGAATGTGGCTTTTGGCAATCAGATGCCACGAACCTTTACAGCACGTGTAGCCAGTGGTCTGCGTGGAGGTAGCATAGAGATACGACTTGACAGTGTAGGCGGTTGCCTTTTGGGAACGCTGGCTGTGCCTGGTACTGGTGGCTGGGAGCAGTGGCAGACGCTGACGCTTGACTTGCCTGTTATAGCTACTGGTACGCATGATCTTTTCTTTGTCTTCACCGGTCGCAAAGGACCGAAACTTTTTAACTTTGATTGGTGGGAGATGCGTGGACTGGAACAGGTGAATATGCCGCTCTTCCAGACTAAGTACACCGCTGATCCTTCGCCACTTGTTGTGGGCGATACCTTATTTTTATATACGTCCCATGATGCTTCGCCTGAGGATATTCCCGATGCGAATGAAAAGAATTCGGCAGGCTTTTTTATGTATGATTGGCTACTTTGGTCGACTACAGATATGGTGAACTGGACGGAGCATGGCGCTGTGGCTTCGCTGAAAGACTTTTCTTGGCGTAGTCGTGATAATGGTGCCTGGGCTATTCAGACTGTAGAGAGAAACGGTAAGTATTATCTCTATGCTCCACTACATGGTCATGGTATTGGTGTATTGGAGTCTGACTCTCCTTATGGTCCCTTCCGGGATCCGTTGGATAAACCATTGGTATGGGATCAGAGCAACTGGTTCGACATTGATCCGTCAGTCTATACTGATGATGATGGGCAGGCTTATATGTATTGGGGCAACCCCCATACTTTTTATGCCAAGCTCAACGATGACATGACTTCGTTGAAAAGTGAGGTGGTTAAGTTGCCGCATATCCCCAACTATCAGGAAGGCCCTTGGTTCTATAAGCGTAACGGCTATTACTACCTTGGCTTTGCATCAACCTGCTGTCCAGAGGCTTTGGGATATGCTATGAGCGATTCGCCCACGGGGCCATGGGAATGGAAAGGCTATATCATGCGTCCTACACCCCGTGATCGAGGCAATCATCCTGGTATCTGTGATTATAAAGGTCATTCATACGTCTTCGGCCAGAACTATGACTTGATGCATCTTGAGACTTTTGTGCATCATGAGCGTCGTAGTGTGTCAGCTACAGAAATTACTTATAATGCTGATGGTACTATTCAAGAAGTTCCCTATTGGCTTGATCAGCAGCCTATGAAGCAACTGTGTTGGTTGAATCCCTACAAACGGGTAGAGGCAGAGACCATGGCTTGGGGTTATGGACTGAAGACTGCCAAGATGGGCATTGAGAATACGGGCGTGGTCAACAATATGCCTGAGTCTACCGGTCGTCGTAATATGTATGTCTACGATCTTGATGATGGGGAGTATATTCGTTTGCGAGGGGTTGATTTCTTGGCCAAAGGTGCTCGTAAGTTCAGTATCAATGCTGCGTCTACAGGTACCGCTACGGTGACCCTCCGACTGGATAGTCAAGATGGTCCCGTTATTGGTACTGTTGTCATCAAAGGTACTGGTGCGTTGGAGAACTATCGTACATTCACGACCAAAGTCACCAACGCTACCGGTGTACATGATCTATTTATCTGTTTTAGTGGTGTTCAGGGTGATGTTCGTCTGGACTACTGGCAGATGTTTTAGGTTCCATTTTGAGTTGTCCGAACTAAAATCATAGAGTGAGAGGGTAGGGGTGCTATCGCCTGCAGAATAGATGCAGTAGCGTTGTGCCTCTTCCTTCTTTTTACCAGGAATGTCAAAAGGTACGATACGATAAGTACCGTCGGTGAGTTGCTCAATGAACCACAGTTGACAATCTTCACTTTGGAATTGGCGAGTGGTGAGTTGAAGATCAGCGGTGGCAGTCAAAGAGCGGTTGGTACCCTCAATCTTTATTTCGTAAAGAGGACCACAGATGTTGCCGCCGATTTGCGGAACAGGAGTGATACTCCAACGCTGCCAAGGACGGAACATATAATCACTGCAACGCACGGCAATTTCGCCTTCCGGCCATGTGTCCTGTACTTCTGCTAAAGTCTGGTTGGCGATAGGCTTTACCGGTTCATTGGGATTGATATGCCAGAAGGCTTGACGCTCTTGTTGTATGCGTACAAAATCGACAGCCAACTCAAGACTATAGCCTCTACGTTCGCTTTCAATTTCATAAGTACCTGCTTGGATTTGCTCACCAGCAATGGGCCAACCGTTTTTCCATAGCAGTGGACGTATGCCCAGTACAGAACGTCCACCTTGGTCGAAATCGGCCTCATAGTGGCACGACATAATTTCCACGCCTTCATCAATGATGGTGCGTCCGAAATGGCCTGGACCACAGAACCGTTCACCGGCAGCAATGACCATGCGACCACCTCCCTGCATCATATCGCGGCCTACATTGTCAAGATAAGGGCCGGTGACGTTGCGCGACCTTCCTACCACAATATTATAGGTAGAGTTGACACCATCACAGCAAGTGCCGTGGGTGCCTAATAGGTAATACCAACCATCTCGCCAGATGAGATCGGTAGCCTCACAGTCGATGGCGATATCCTGTTCCTTGTTTCCTTTCATGCGCTCACCCGTCTTGGGGTCAAGTTCGATGAGACGAATGGTGCCGAAGTAAGTACCATAGCTGACCCATAGGCGACCTGTGGTGGGGTCGAGCAATAAACAGGGATCAATGGCGTCCTGATCCTCCATGCCGTCACTTGAAGCTACCTCAATGGGCTCTGTCCATTTGAATTGGGGCGACTTCGGATCAAGTGTCTTGTTCCACATTGTGAGAATGCGGCCATTGTGTCCTCCTCCCAGTCCTCCTCCCGTGGCACCATAGATGCAGAGGTAGCGGTCACCGATCTTCATGACATCAGGAGCTGCACCGCCACCGGGGCGTTCTGCGCCACTTTCCCATTTCCAGCCATTGGAAGAAATAAGGCCTCCACCGCCTGTGCCGAAGGTATAGTATTTTCCATCGCATTCGGCAATGGTTGATGGGTCGTGGATGTAGGGAGCACCCACTTGTGCTCTGCACAATGTGAAGGTGCAGAAATTGAAAAATGACAGAATTATCAGGATACGTTTCATAGATTTATTGGATGTTAAGATTAGTGATGGGTTGATTATTTTCGTTGAGGAAACGGACACACATATCACTGAGGCCAGGACCATTGATGACAGCACAGCGTAGGATATTGCGACCTTTCTTCAGTGTGAGGCGGGCCGACATACCATCATCAACAACCATACGGCGGTCGCCACTTAGTAGCAGTACCTCTTGGCCGTTGAGCCACCACTTTGATGCACCATTGCTACCTGCAGCGAGGCGCACATTAGGCATTTCTTCCGGACTGTCGATGATTGTGACAGCCCAAAAGAGCGAACCGTAAGTTTGCTGTCCCCATTTTTCTGCAAAACGGAAAAGTTTGATGTTGTAGTTTTCACTATCCAAAGTGTGCCAAATTAGTGTTTCTTTGCCAACCTTAGACTTCTCACCGTCTTTGGGGAGAATGGTCATCTGGTTTTTAAAGTAAGTCTTTGCGAAAGCTTCTTCTAACCAAGTGTCGGTGAAGATAACATTTGAGCGGATATCTTGACGAATAGGCTCCAGTAGCGTCCAACGGCGGATGAAACCCTGTTCGTCGGGATGTGATGGAACTGCATTGTACTTGACTGGAGTGAAATATTTGGGACGGTTTTTGAATTGCAGCCAGTTGATACTAACTTCACTGCCCTCACAAGTGATACATAGATCGGTAACACCTTTTGGCATATATTGCAGGGGTGCTGTCAATGCAAGCCATTGATTACTTTGGTCGCGACGGAAAGGCCCTTGCTCACTCTTTACTGTTATCTTGATTTTGGCAATAATCTTACCTTTACATGACTTTTCATGGACATAGAACTCAGTGTTTTCATTGGCCTTGGCACAGACTATGAGATAGCCGTCTGTGATGCAGTTGAAGTCCACATCGGTATAACGCACCCAAGATCCTTTTTGTGGCAGGTTCACGTAAGCCCCACGTAGATAATTGCTGGTGTCTACATATTGGGTCTGTACTTCGGTGGAGGCATCGCTGAAACGGTCAATTTCAATTTTCTCGGTTGCCTTGTTGATGCCTACACCACGCATGGTTGGCTTCACGTCTTGGATGGTACCGTCTGCGTTGAAAGTAACTTTCTCGATGCAGACCGAGCGGCGCTTGTCGTCACTGACTGAAAAGAAATTGGTGTGATAGAACAGATACCATTGTCCCTTATACTCAACGAACGAATGGTGGTTGGTCCAGCAACCATTGAGATGTTCGGCCATGAAGATACCCTTGAAGTCCCAGGGGCCGAGGGGCGACTTCGACATGGCATAGGCCAGTGTCTCGGTACCATTCTCCTGACGTACCCAAGGGAAAGTGAGGTAATACCATCCACCGCGCTTGAAGGCGAAGGGGCCTTCCTTGAATCCGTCAGGTAGCCCTTTCATCTCTTTTCCTGCCACCTTTATTGGTGGCATCTCAGTCATCCCCTCACGTTTTGGCATTGCAATTTCCTGCAATTCTCCTTCAACCTCTTTCATATTGGCTTTCAGTTGGGCACCGCGAATACCCATACCGCTCCAATAGATATAAGCCTTGCCGTCATCGTCGATCAACACACAGGGATCGATGCCGCTGATGCCTTTGATGGGTTCCGGCTCGCAAACAAATGGCCCTTCGGGATGATCGGCAGTGGCTATGCCAACGGCAAACCCATGTCCGTTTTTGGGACTATTGGGAAAATAGAAATAATACCTTCCGTCTTTGAAGACACAGTCGGGAGCCCACATGGAGTAACCGTCCGGCTTGCCCCATGGCACTTGTGTTTGTGAGACAATGATTCCGTGGTCTGTCCAGTCTGTGAGATTTTCTGATGAGAAGACATGATAGTCTTCCATGCAAAACCAGTCCTTTCGCTGACCTTCTGGTACAAAAATGTCATGAGATGGATACAGGTAAATCTTGTCGTTTAACACACGAGCAGTGGGGTCTGCCGTGAATTGGTCGCGAATGATAGGGTTCTGGGCTGCCGCACCGATAGGCAGTGCCAGAAGTAACATGGCTAAGGTTTCTTTTATGGTTGTCATATATTGTGAAATTATTATGTCGTAGGATTGTAATTATTCTTTGGCAAAGGTAGTCAGAAAAATCTAAATAGCCTTATTGTGAGTAGGCTTGTTTTTGAAATGTTACATGATACAAAGCATCTGAAACATTCTGATAAATGTTTTAGGCGGGAATTTGTTACCTTTGCAAGCAAAAACCTATAACTATATGGTAAAAAAGCTTTTTTTTATGATGGCATGGGGAATAATTCCCTGTCAATCGGTTCAGGCACAGACGCTGCCCTATCAGAACCCCGATTTGACGGCTCATGAGCGGGCCGTAGACCTATGTTCGCGCCTTACATTGGAAGAAAAGTCACAGCTGATGCTCGATGAAAGTCCTGCCATTCCTCGTTTGGGGATCAAAAAGTTCTTTTGGTGGAGCGAGGCCTTGCATGGTGCTGCTAACATGGGTAACGTAACAGTGTTCCCGGAGCCTGTAGCTATGGCCGCCTCGTGGAATCCCGATCTGCTATATCAAGTGTTTGATGTGGCCAGCACCGAGTTTCGTGCTCAGTACAACCATCGTATGTTGAATGGTGGTGAAGACGAGAAATTTCATAGTCTCTCTGTATGGACACCTAATGTCAACATCTTCCGTGACCCACGATGGGGCAGAGGACAGGAAACATACGGTGAGGATCCTTATCTGACAAGTGTGATGGGCACTCAAGTGGTGCACGGCTTGCAGGGACCGGAGGATGCCAAGTATCGTAAGTTGTGGGCTTGTGCCAAACATTATGCCGTGCATAGTGGTCCGGAATATACGCGTCATTCTGCTAACCTGACAGATGTGTCGCCCCGCGATCTATGGGAAACCTATATGCCTGCTTTCAAAACCCTGGTACAGGATGCCAAAGTGCGTGAAGTGATGTGTGCCTACCAGCGGCTTGACGATGATCCTTGCTGTGGGTCGCAGCGCCTGTTGCAGCAGATTCTGCGCGATGAGTGGGGGTTCCAGTATCTGGTGGTCAGTGATTGTGGAGCTGTGAGTGATTTCTATACTTCCCATAATTCTTCATCAGATGCCGTACATGGTTCGGCCAAGGCTGTGTTAGCCGGTACAGATGTGGAGTGTGGCTATGGTTATGCCTACAAGAGTATTCCGGAGGCTGTACAGCGAGGACTGATCAGCGAAGCCGAGGTAGACAAGCATGTCATACGTCTGCTTGAAGGTCGTTTTGATTTGGGTGAGATGGATGATCCGTCGTTGGTTGAATGGTCAAAGATTCCCTATTCGGCTATGTCAACGAAGCAGAGTGCACAGTTGGCTCTTGATATGGCCCATCAGACAATCGTACTATTACAGAATAAAAATGGTGTCCTGCCACTGAAGAAAGGGACAGAGAAAATAGCAGTTATCGGTCCCAATGCTGATAATGCTCCGATGATGTGGGGTAACTATAACGGTATGCCCAATCATACTGTTACTATCCTCGATGGTATCAAGAACAAGCAGAAGAAACTGCTTCACTTCCCTGGATGTGACCTGACTTACGACAAAGTGATGGATTGTCTGATGGGTAGTCTGTGCAGTTTCGAAGGTAAGAAGGGCGTGAAAGGAACTTTCTGGAATAATTGCCAAATGGAAGGCAAGCCTGTTACTGTGCAGTATTATACCGCCCCATTAGCCGTTACTACGGCAGGTATGCACAACTTCGCCCCAGGTGTACAGTTAGAGGATTTCTCGGCTAAGTATGAGACCGATTTCACACCAGCGGAGTCTGGCGAGTATGTGGTCAATGTGGATGGTTGCGGACACTTTGAACTTTTTATTGATGGTGTACAGCAGTACCGGCATCACATCTGGCGTACTACTCCTAACCGCACGCCTATTCAGGCTGAGAAGGGAAAGACCTATCACATTGAGGTGCTCTTCTCTCACGTACATACTTACAATGCTGACCTGAAAATAAACATAGCCAAGGAACAGCCTATTGATTACGAAGGGATGATAGCCCAGTTGAAAGGTATTGATAAGGTCGTTTTTGTGGGAGGCATCTCACCGGCTCTCGAAGGTGAGGAAATGCCCGTTCAGATTGAAGGCTTTAAGGGCGGTGATCGCACCAGCATAGAATTGCCTGGTGTGCAACGTAAATTCTTGAAAGCTCTCAAACAGGCAGGTAAAACCGTCATCTTTGTCTGCTGTTCCGGCTCAGCCATTGCTTTGCAGCCTGAGACAGAGACGTGCGATGCCATTGTACAGGTTTGGTATGCCGGTCAGGAAGGTGGCACTGCTATTGCCGATGTGCTCTTTGGTGACTATAATCCGACAGGGAAATTGCCGGTCACGTTCTATAAGAACGATAGTCAACTGCCCGACTATGAGGACTATTCAATGAAAGGACGTACCTATCGCTATTTTACCGATCCGCTTTTTGCTTTTGGTTATGGTCTAAGCTATACCCAGTTTGAGATTGGCGAGGCAAACCTGATCAAGGAGCAAGCTAATCGTCAGATGAAACTCGTGGTACCAGTCGCCAATAAAGGACAACGCGATGGTACGGAGATCGTGCAGGTCTATATTCGTGATTTGAGTGATACGGATGGTCCTCTGAAGTCGCTTCGTGGCTTCCAACGTGTTCATGTAAAAGCCGGACAGACTGCCAATGCTGAGATTCTGCTTGATGTCAATAAGGCTTTTGAGTTTTTCGATCCGTCAACCAATACAATGCGTGGCCCTGGTATCGGCAAGCAGTATGAACTCTACTATGGCAATAGCTCGCGTCCGGTTGATCTAAAGAAGCTCACTGTGAAATTGTAAATATGTATTTTTATAATAGCAAATCAATATGAAATTGAGAAACATTATCGTAATGATATTATTGAGTATGCCTTTGGGAACCTTAAAGGCTGCCGTTGATGAGAATTTCTATATATACCTCTGTTTCGGACAGTCCAATATGGAGGGGGCTGCCCGCCCTGAGGCACAAGACTTAGTGAGTCCGGGCCCTCGTTTCCTGTTAATGTCTGCTGTTGATGATCCTCAGCGTGGCCGTAAGATGGGTGAATGGTGTGAGGCTGTCCCCCCGTTGTGTCGTCCCAATACAGGTTTGACGCCCGTCGATTATTTTGGTCGTACAATGATTCAAGGTCTGCCCGAAAATATCCGTGTGGGTGTTATTCATGTGGCTATTGGTGGCATTCGCATTGAAGGCTTTATGCCAGATAGCATTGCCGGCTATGTAAAGACTGCTCCGGGCTGGATGAAGGGTATGCTTGAAGCTTACGATAACAATCCTTATGAGCGATTGGTCACATTAGCTAAGAAAGCTCAGCAGGATGGTGTCATCAAGGGCATATTGATGCATCAGGGCGAGTCGAATACCGGTGATCAGGAGTGGGCCAATAAGGTTCAGTATGTGTATGACCATTTACTGGGCGATCTGCAGTTAAAGCCTGAGGAGGTTCCTTTGTTGGCAGGTGAAGTGGTGCAGGCCAATGGAAAGGGACAATGTATTGCGATGAACAAACAGATTCAGGAGTTGCCCAAGACGCTTCATACCTCATTGGTCATCTCTTCTACAGGTTGTACCAATGGGCCGGATAACCTGCATTTCGATGCCCCTGGCTACCGCGAACTGGGTCGTCGCTATGGTGAGAAGATGCTGTCTTTGTTGGGCTATCAGGTGAAGACACCGTTCGAGGTTCCTGCCGATGCGTTTATTCCTGAGACCACAGTGCCGGGCAATGAGTTTCCGAAAGTGGATAGCGAGCATCGAGCTTATTATCGTGTAAACGCTCCTTTAGCTAATCAGGTGATAGTTGATGTCTGTGGTAAGAAATATGAGATGCGCCGTGACGAGAAAGGTATCTGGTGTGCCGTTACCGATCCCCTGCCCGTAGGTTTCCACTATTATTTTATTAATATAGGTGGACAGAACTTCATAGATCCTTCTACTGAGACCTTCTTTGGCTGTAATCGTCAGGCCGGCGGCATAGAGATACCTGAAGGCCCTGAGGGCAACTATTACCGTCCGCAACAGGGTGTGCCTGCCGGACAGGTGCGTAGCATCTACTATTTTGCTAAATCTTCAGGTGAATGGCGTCATGTCATGGTTTACACGCCAGCTGAATATGAACAGGGCAAAAAGCGTTATCCCGTGCTTTATTTGCAGCATGGTATGGGTGAGGATGAGACAGGCTGGTCGAAGCAGGGGCACATGCAGCACATCATGGATAATGCAATTGCCAGTGGTGAGGCTGTACCCATGATTGTGGTTATGGAAAGTGGCGACATCAAGGCACCTTTCCGTGGTGGTGATAATCGTGCCGGTACCAGTCAGTATGGTGCATCGTTCTATCCTGTTCTGTTGAACGACCTCATTCCTTACATTGATAAAAACTTCCGTACGAAGACGGACCGTGAGAACCGTGCTATGGCTGGTCTGTCGTGGGGTGGCCATCAGACTTTCGATGTGGTGCTCACCAATCTGGACAAGTTCGCGTGGATGGGTACGTTTAGTGGTGCTGTATTCGGTCTCGATGTGAAAACTGCCTATGATGGTGTCTTTGCCGATGCCGACAAATTCAATAAGAAAATACATTACTTCTATATGAACAGCGGTAGTGATGACTTTATTAAAAGCGAACCACTTGCCAAGAGTCTGCGTGAACAGGGCATCAAGGTTGAGTTCTCTGAATCAGAGGGCACAGGCCACGAGTGGCTCACTTGGCGTCGTGGTCTACATGAGTTCATACCCCATCTCTTTAAGAAATAATAACCAGAAAACTGATAAAAGTTATGAAACAGATTTTAAAACTGGTCTTTGTCGCCGCATTGACTATGACTGGCACTGCCTCTTGGGCACAAGGCCTGAAGGACATTTACAAAGACTACTTTATGGTAGGTGTAGCTGTTAATCAGCGTAATGTTAGTAATGCTGATCAGATGGCACTCATCTGTCGTGAGTTCAACAGCCTTACAGCCGAGAACGATATGAAACCCGAACCCACAGAACCCCGTGAAGGGCAGTTCAACTGGGAGGGAGCTGATCGCATTGCTAACTTCTGCAGGCAGAACAATATCAAGTTACGTGGTCACTGCCTGATGTGGCATTCGCAGATTGGTCGATGGATGCTGGAGGACAATCCCACAAAGGAGGTTTTCTACCAGCGCATGAAGAATCATATTCAGGCAGTAGTCACCCGTTACAAGGATATTATCTATTGCTGGGATGTGGTCAATGAGGCTATTAGCGATGATCCCAATGCCACTGATCCTTATCGCCAAAGTGCCATGTATAAACTTTGTGGCGATGAGTTTATTGCTAAGGCTTTTGAGTATGCCCGTGAGGCCGACCCGAACGCTCTGCTCTTTTACAACGACTATAGCACCGTGGATGCCCACAAACGTGAGCGCATATATAATATGGTGAAGAAGATGAAAGATGCCGGTGTGCCTATTGACGGCATAGGTATGCAGGGCCACTATAACATCTATTTTCCTACCGAGCAGCAGTTGGATGAGGCTATCACTCGCTTCAAGGAAATTGTGAAGCATATCCACGTGACCGAGTTGGATATCCGTGTCAACGAGGAAATGGGTGGTGCACTTCAATTCAGTCGTGAGGGTGTTACCGTCACTGATAGCGTGAAACAGCACTTGGCCGACCAGTATGCGCGCATCTTCGGTGTGTTCCGTAAACATGCCGATGTTATCGACTGCGTGACTTTCTGGAATCTGGGTGACCGTGATTCATGGCTTGGTGCTGCCAACTATCCCCTGCCTTTCGATACGGAGTACAAGCCCAAACTGGCCTATGAGTATATCAAGGATATGAAACCTGCCCTTTGGCAGTTGCCGTCGAAGCCGGCTCGTAAGCCGCGTCCTAACCGTCATCATGGACAGGCGCAGCGTCCGCCATTCAATCCTGACATGGCTTTCCCTGAGGTGGAGGGCGTGAAAGAAGACTTTAAGCCTTCGACGAAGAATCAGCCTGGTCAGATGTATCCTCAGGTGAACTCGCAGGGATATGTGCGTTTTCGTGTGGAGATTCCCGATGCGCAGTCTGTCAGTGTCAGTCTCGGACTGGGTGGCAGCGGTGGTACAAAGTTGCATCGTGCCTATGATAACTCGTGGGTGGGCCAGACTGCCGGTCCTATGGATGAGGGCTTCCACTACTATCATCTGACTGTTGATGGGGCTACACTCAACGATCCCGGTGCTTTGAATTACTTCGGCTCTTGCCGTTGGGAGAGCGGTATTGAGATTCCTGCTCATGATCAGGATTTCTATGCTTGCCGTATGGATGTTCCTCATGGCAATGTGCAACAGGTGCTCTTCCCGTCGCCCAGCACCAATAGCGTGAAGCGGGCATTTGTCTATACTCCACCAACCTATGGTCAGAATAAGAAAGAGCGTTTCCCTGTGCTTTATTTACAGCATGGTTGGGGTGAAGACGAGACGGCTTGGAGCAACCAGGGACATGCTAACCTCATCATGGATAATCTGATTGCCGATGGTAAGGCAAAGCCTTTCATCATCGTGATGACCTATGGTTTGACCAACGACGTGAAGTTTGGCACCATTGGACAGTTCACGGCCAAAGAGTTTGAGACTGTGCTTGTTGATGAACTCGTGCCCTATATTGATGCTCACTTCCAGACCATCGCCAAGAAGGAAGGCCGTGCTATGGCCGGATTGTCAATGGGTGGCATCGAAACAAAACTTATCACGCTGCGTCGTCCTGAGGTATTCAACTATTATGGCCTGCTCAGTGGTGGGCAATATGCTCCCAGCGACATCAAGGATGCCAAGCAGGTGAAACTGATCTTCGAAAGTTGTGGCTCGAAAGAGAATCCCGACGGCATCCGTCAGTCTGTTAAGTCTTTGAAGGAAGCCGGTCTGAATGCCGTGGGTTATATCTCAGAGGGTACAGCTCATGAGTTCCTTACTTGGCGTCGCAGCCTTCGCGAGATGGCTCCCCTGTTGTTTAACACAAGTAAATAGGACATTCCCTGTTATATAGTATATTTATGTAAAAATGAGCAGTCGTGAACGGCTGCTCATTTTTTATATTGGGGAGACATTTCTGAAAGATGTCTTTTTGCCGGAAAAAAGATTATTAAATGCTCGGCAAACGATTATCAAACGGTGAGCAAAAGATAATCAAATGCCTGACAAACGATTATCAAACGGTGGGCAAAAGATAATCAAATGCTCGGCAAATGATTATTAAACGATGAGCAAAAGATAATCAAATGGCAGTCGAAAGATAATCAAACGGCGACCAAAAGATTATCGGAGAAAAAATGACTGGGTGACAGAAGCGTATTGCTCGCAATAGACTTTTCAAATTGTCTTATTTAAATTGAAAAGCCTTTTCTTTAACGAAGAAAATGAAAACTTTTTGAGACAAATCAAAAAGTGGAGGTGCTGAGATTGTTGTACCTTTGTCGACTGAATTAAAAACGATTAAAAACATGAAACGACTACTACTGATTTTGACATTTGTTATTGCTGCTCTGCCATTTTGCAGCGTTGCAGCGCAAGAGCGCCGTCCTATTGACAACCGGCATCCTTTATGGTTGATCCATATTGATGTGTGGAACTCGGCCGATCCGCAAAAAATCATTGACCTGATACCAGATGACATCAAACCCTACGTCTGCATGAATCTTTCATTGTCATGCCAGTACGACACTGATACGAAAATGTATCG
Source organism: uncultured Prevotella sp. (assembly GCA_947174835.1). GTDB lineage: Bacteria > Bacteroidota > Bacteroidia > Bacteroidales > Bacteroidaceae > Prevotella. Next base: position 33,840 of record CAMWKM010000001.1, on the reverse strand, counting down.
TATGCCGCGAAATGCCGTGCGCACCTACAAGTCGTGGGCATCGGTATGCCAGTTGAACAATATGTGGTTCACCTGTCAGCCGGCCAGCGGTGGACATACCCATATTCAGGATAACGACTTGGAGACGTTTGAATATTTCTTCAAGACCTATCCTAACTTCCTCGGCTGGAACTATGCCGAACAGTTTTGGGGTTTCAATGTAGCCAATAACGAGAGTTCTGCGACCGAGACCTCGCGTTGGGCTCTGTTCGCTAAATTGGTGGAGATGTCCCATCGCTATGGTGGTTTCCTCACTGTCAGTTGGTGTGGCGGTGTCTACCACATGAATACCAATCCCATTGCCGAACTAAAGATCAACAAGGATTTCATGGCGGCCTGTCAGAAATATCCCGAGGCCATTCTCTTCCTTTACAAATACACGCATTGCAGTAGTTTCTATAACAATGAGAGTGTTTGCTGGGGACCTTTTGTTTCGGGACTGACGAAAAACTATGGCGTGCGCTACGATAACTGTGGTTGGAACGATGCTTTGAGCAAGTTGCTGGGTGATAATCATGGAAAGAAATATCCTGGTTCTGCCGGTATTGGTACCGTCATGGAACAGACCTGTGTCAACGGTGGTGCTGTGTGGGATGGTCCTGAACTCATTTGGACCGAGGACTTCCAGAACTTGAGTAATTCTACCGTCAATGGCTACACCCGTCGCAATTGGGGTCTTTTCCCCAACTTCAAAGGCATCTGGCTTGATATGTGGCGCAAGATCATTGACGGCACGATGTATATCCCCAGCCGTGAGGAGGTTGTGGAGAAGACCAAGATCGTCGTAGTCAATGATAAGGCGAACGACTATACTTCCTGGGATGACCTCTACAATGGACTCTATCTGCAAACCGATCCCTTCAACCAGAAGAAAGAAGGGGCATGGAACTATGGTCAGTGGCAGAATAATCTCTGCTATTTTAAGTCCACAGGCCGCTATGGTGCCATTCCTATTGTCACCGGACTTTACGATGATGCAGCCAAAGCTATTCCTGTGCAGGTGAAGAAGTCTTCCTATACCTCGCGTTGGGGCACTCAGGCCAAGAAAGTGGCCGACTTTGATGCGCAGTATCCGGAGGTGTCAAAAGGTGATCTTTATGTAAATCGTTACCAGAATCAGTTGATCACCTACACGCCTTATAGCTATATGAACAGCAAGAAAACAGCATCTGCCGATATTCCTTTGCAGTATAGTACTTGCGAATCCTTGACATTGACTTATGGTAAACTGTCCAGTGGTGTGATTCGTGAATATGAGGACCACATCGATGTCTATCTGAACAACTACCGCAGCGATTCAACTACCGCCCAGACCGATATCATCGTGGTCAACGGTGTGACCAGTCAGCCTTCTCATCAGGTGACGAAGCACAACACCGGAGCCACGGGACAGAAGGCTACTGTTACCGATGTCTATGATGCTGAGGCTATGACCTATACTCTCAACGTGAGCCACATGGGGCCTGTGGATATTCGAATTGACTGCTCCGGTGAAAAGGCTGGCCAGAAGTCCACGCTGGTTGCCGAGACTCTGCCTATCCCCAAGCAGCCCGATGCTCTCAAGTGTCCCGTGATTATTGAGGCCGAGAATATGGACTATAAGAGTGTCAACGTGTCGTTTACACATTCAGGCTGGTGGGCTACCGATATGAAAGACTTTGCCGGTTTGGGCTATGTCACCATGTCTTCCACAGCTTCTTCGTTGCGTCATCAACTCAAACTTGCCGAGGCAGGCAAATATACAATCAAGGTTCGTTATTGCAATTCCAGTAAGGATGGCAATCTTTCGGCTACCGTCAACGGATCTTCCAAGAAGTTCGAAATCGTGAAGACTGCTAAAAACGACTGGCGATTGGCAACACTTACGACTGCGCTTAATGCAGGTACTAACACGCTTATACTTACCAATTCTGCCGGTATCAATATGATTATCGATCAGATCATCTATGAACCGGAGGGAACACCGGCAGAGAAATTCAAGGTGACCATCAATAATGTTGCCAACGGACGGGTTGTCTGTGATGTCGATTCGGCTGCAGCCGGAGAGACAGTTCACCTGCAGGTCTTGCCCGACGAGGGCTATGGCATCCGCGAACTGCGTGTCATTAACTCTGTCTTCTATACGCAGGGATTCAATATTCCCGTTACCGATGGGGTCAACGAGGCTTCCTTTGTAATGCCCGACGATAATATCACTATCCAGCCTGTCTACTATGACAAGTTGGCTGTCTATCTCCTCGACTATACCAATGTGCAGAATGGTACGTTGCCCGAGGGATGGCGCACTACTGACGGAACCGATGTGCGCGACTATCCTTACGAGTCAGGCATGGGTCCCCGTACCTTTGTTGGATTTACCGGCTATCAAGGCAAGGCACTCTACTGGCGCAATACCAGTGCTGAATATGGTCGACTGGCCAACTATCAGTTGAAACTTGAGCCCGGCGACTACCGTCTTTCCTATGCTATGGCGGCATGGAAGGAGAGCCCGCGCTATCAGGTGAGTATCCTTAGTTCAAGTAATGCAACCATCAAGTCGTCCGCAGAGTTCACTGCTGCGCCCAGCGTCAATGGTGCAACCAATGGCAATGTCTCATCGGCAGTGCTCAGACAACTGGACTTTACAATTACCAAAGCAGGCAATTACGTCATAAAGTTTGCTGACAAGACCTCAACAGGCGGTTACCATGAGTTCCTGCTTCTGGAATGTCGTGTGCGCAAGATACTTGACGAAACAGGCATCGCCACCGTTGATGCCGAGCGTCGACTGCCCGCTGGCATCTATAGTCTCACGGGTCATCGTCGCCAGACACTGCAGCCCGGCCTGAACATTATTGTCGATGCTGACGGCAAGGCACGTAAAGTAATGGTGAAGTAATAGAATAGTGTTTCTATGAAAAAGACTTTTCTTCTGATTTTCATAATCCTGACAACGGCATTGTCGGCACAGGCACAAGGCGTAAAACCTTTGCCGACATTGCACGTGGAGGGTCGTTGGCTGGTGGACAATCACGGTAATCATGTGGTGCTTCATGGTGTGATGGATACGCCCAATACCTATTTTAATGGTGGCCGCTGGCAGGGCTCTAAGGCTCAAGGTTGGTGGGATGACTATAATGCGACTGGTGTCAAGAATTGTCTCGCTTATTTCGAGAAACTCTTCGTCGGTATGGAACAGGCTAAGTGCACCGTTTTTCGTCTGCATTTGGATCCCGCTTGGACCAACGACCCCAACAAGACACAAGTGGGCGAGGGTGGTGAGCACAATATCTCACAGTTCAGTTCTGCCCGTTTGAAGTCTTTTCTCACTTCGCTCTACTGGCCGTTGATACAGAAAGCCATGAATCATGGTATGTATGTGGTAGTCAGACCCCCGGGCGTATGTCCGGGCAATCTGCAGGTAGGCGATGAATATAATCAGTATCTGATGACGGTCTGGGATATTTTCTCGAAGAACACCAATATCAAGAAATATGCCGGACAAATCAGTATTGAACTGGCCAACGAGCCTGTGTCGCTGAAGAATGCACAGGGACAGGACGACGCCAAAGCCTTGCATGACTTCTTCCAGCCCATTGTCGACAAGATTCGCGACAATGGTTTTACAGGCATCATCTGGGCTCCTGGCACTGGTTGGCAGTCCAGCTATGCTGACTATGCCGCTCATCCTATTGAGGGTTATAACATTGGTTATGCCGTACACGACTACTGTGGGTGGTATGGCTGCGATGATGCGCACCCCAGTTCCGAGAACAAAATCAACCAGTTCCACAAGCAAGTGCCGGTTGTCGACTTTGCACCGGTTATTATCACTGAGGTAGACTGGAGCCCTGAAAATCCTGATGCACAGGGTCACTACAATGAGCATGGCGACTGGGTGCAGCCGAACTATGGTACATGGGCTACCGGTTCCACGTCGAAATGGGGTAAGGCTTTCAAGGATTGTCTTGATCATTTCGGCAATATTTCGATGACACTCTCCGGTACAGGCTGTCTTTTCGACATTGACACACTGATAAAAAACAATAAAGTGGTGCCAGCCTTCAATGGTTTGGAGGAAGCTTGCGGAAAGGCTTGCATGGATTGGTATGCCGACTATTATCAGGTAGACTGGCCACATGCCGATGATGAACCGCAGTCTGTCGAGTCTACCACCATGACGACCCTTTCCGTGCCAGATGAGTCTATTGACATAATGGTGGGCGGTACGGCAGTCATTAATCTGACGGCTACGTTCCAGGATGGTCACACACGCGATGTCACAGCCTTGGCCGATTATGAAGTAAGTGCTCCGGGCGTGCTCAAAGTAGAAAACGGACGGTTAGTCGCACTCACGGAAGGAATAGCACAGGTGACAGCTACCTATACCGATCCACAGGGCAACAAGCAGACGGTGACGTTCAGCATACGTTCTTCGTTCTTCCCGTTCGCATCCCAGTATATCAGCACCTCGCTTTTCTCGCAGGGTACCTACGATGCTTCTACTCGCACCTTCAAGCCTGGGCAGTATGGACAGATGGGCTGGGAATATAGTGGCGGAGCAGATATGTCTGCTTATAAGTATTTGGTTCTGAAACTGAAGAACACTGCTAACGGTGCTCATCTCAATATCTTTACCGCAGGCAGCATTTGGAGTGATTGTTGCGCAACGCCCGACTTCGGTTCCAAAAAGCAGATTGTGGTGAATCTGAAGACGGCCAAGTACACGTCGGGTGACAAGACGGGGCAGGCTGTTGACACGAAGAACATCAGGATTGTATCTTTCTGGTCGAACTATGGTTCCATTGTTGTTGATGATATGTATCTGACCAACAATAGCGACTATTCACGTGAAGATGCAACAGCTATTCAAGAAGTTGTGAATGGTGGTGCACTTATCCCGACGCCAATCTATGATCTCGGTGGACGTCGCATAGATACTCCTAACGCCATACGCCCTGGTATCTATATACAGAATGGCAAAAAGATTATTAGAAAATAGCATTATCAGTTGAGTCTTAATGTCAATAACCGACAGAATGGAGGCTCTAAACGAGTGGTTTGCAGGCTTCAAACGATGTGTTTGAAGCCTGCAAACGTATTGTCTTTGAGTTCAGTGTTTTCGTTTTCTAAGGGGGCTGAGCAGTTGCAATTTTAGTGTAAATGCCAAAATATTCCTAAAAAATTTGGGTGTTTTCTTTTTTTTTCTTAAATTTGCACACAAATACATATATATCTGAACACGAACTACTATCTACATTTAATTTATAATCTATTATTAAACTAACGAAATTATTATTTATGAAGAAAATTTCTACTATTCTTTCCGTAGTGATGCTCTTCTTGGTGCTTGGTGCTAACGCGCAGAGCCGCAAGTCATGGGATTTCACTAAGGGAGTGAGTGACAGCAGTCGCGAAATGCTTGACGCTGATGCTGCCTCTTGGAGCAAAACTGTTAACGATGATGGCGTGAGCACAGCATGGGCAACAAACAAATCCTTTGAAGGCGAATTGACAGCTAATGATGTTGTCATTCCTGAGTTCGCTGGTTTGCGGTTCGGTGATTTTGCTGCCACCAACGCAGTACTGTACAGAATTACCAGTGTTCGTTTGCAGAAGAATTGCTCTATCACATTGCCGACCTTGTCTGCGGGTCAGAAGATCACAATTGTTGCGCAGTCTGCCAATGGTACTGCAACTGATCGTGGCTTCTCTTTGACAAATGCTCAGACTGAAGAAGGTGAGACTTCCATTATTCTTTTAGGTAATAATGTAGAGGGCTCCCCCGGTGTCTACACTATTGTGGCAACTGTAGTAGCTGATGGTGTTGTTAAGTTGTCAACCGGATTGTCCGGTGATCCTAAGTCTGGTATTGAGATTCGTTCTATCATCATTGATGAAGGTGACAAGAATATCAAGACATGGGACTTCACAAAATGGTCTGATGCTACCAAGGCTCAGATTCTTGCAGCCGAGGATTGGACTACCGCCGAGTCTGCATCAAAAGATTATATCGAAGGTGATGAAATCCGTTTTGCTTTGAATCCGACTGTAGACGCTAACGGAGACCTCGTTGCCGGTGGTGCCGCTATTGCTGAGATGAAGGGCCTTGGTCACAAGAATCTTGGTGCGTACGGCATAGCTACCGCTTTCAATTATCAGAAAACGCTTGATACTAACGCATGGGGTCCATACGCTTCTCCTTCTTATCTTTGGATAACAGGTGCCTCATCTTCTATTGTTGTTCCTAATGTTAAGGCCGGATCAACATTCAAACTCGGTGTTGAGTCACACAAGCCCGGTGACGCTCGTGGCTTCAAAGTTGTTGTTAACGGTACAGAAGTTGGTACAACACAAACAACTGCTGACTTTGCCGTACTTGAATATACTATTCCTGCAGGCTCTGATGAATTTGTAGACGTAGTTCTTACAGCAACTAAGGGTTGCCACCTTTATTCTATAGAGGCCGAGGTTAAGGATGAGACTGTAGTAGACAAGAACCCGAAACTGGGTGAGCCTGTATATTCTCTGAAGAACGGCAGCAAGATAAATCCGTCAACTGTTGACTTCACGATGACTTTCCCGAAGGCCGCTAACGTAGCTGGAGATGCCAATATCACTATTGAGGGTTACTGTGGTCCTGCCGGTCTTGACGAAGACGAGAAGGCTAACTATATGTTTGACGGTGTGGAATTTATGTTGGGCGAGGGCCTTACCTTTACTTTCTCTGATTACATTGATGGTGGTTTGCTTGAGAATACAACATACGAGTTCTATCTGACTAAACTCGTTGTTGACGGCTATGAGGCTCTGAACCAAGAGGCTGCAGAGGGCCTCTATCTGCTTTCATTTGAGACCACAGGCCCCGGCATAGAGGAGCCGCGTGCATGGGAATTCCATAACACGGCAGAAGACGCTGAGGCTCTTGCGGCAGCTGTAGCACTCGGCTATTGGAACGCAAGTTCTAAGGGACGTTACAGTGTTTCAACCAAAATGTTCGCTAATGGCAACAGAACCTTGTTGATAGCAGAGGGTACTCCGCTTAGAATTACAGACGGATTGGAGTTCACAATGAGCAACGATAATGATATCCTCGTTGGTACTCCTGAGGGCAATAACGATCGTCTCCAGTTGGGTGGCGGTTCTCCGAACCTTATTATTCCTTCTTGTAACGCCGGTGACGAGGTTACAATCAAGGGACTTTGGTCTACCAAGAACAACAGTACTATTACTATAAACAATGGTACAGCAGAAGATGGAACCAATACTATTACTCTTACCGGAAGCTCTGCCGAGTATAAGATAACGGTATCAGAGAACGGTGATCTTGTTCTTGCCAGCAAGAATGTGGTTTACCAAGCTGTCAGCGTATTCCCTTCTACTATCCAGAAGGAGACCGTTCAGTACACCATTAACGCTGTTGACGAAGAGGGTAATGTGCTTAAGAAACTTGCCGAGGGCGAGGGTATGACCAATGACAAGGTAGAAGTTACCTATTCTTACTATCTTGCCGACGCTGCAGGTAACGTATATACAGCCGGTTCAATAGGCACACCGTTCACCTCAACGTTTACATTGTCTGCAGAGGGTACTTATAATGTGACTTATAAGAAGTGTGACTATATCACGGACGCAGTGCTTTGCGTTGAGGGTGAGGATATAGAGGGTACTACTCTTCTCACAGAAGGAAATATGGGTGTACGTGCTTCAAACCAGAAGGCAGCATACAATGAGAATGATATAGTTCTCGCAACTCTCCAGCCGGGAACTTATAAGATTAAGGCTGGTCTCTTTGATGTTAAGCCAATCTCTTACATTGCTACATTTACTCTTGGTAACGCGACTACTATTGAGTTGGCTTCAACAGCCGATAACCTTACCGAGGTAGAATCTGACCTTATTACTGTTACAGAGGCTACGGAATTGATTTGGAAAGCTGGTGGCGATATTAAGAGGGGTCTTGACTATATTGTAGTTTATCCTTCTGACGATGTTCCTGATGATCCTACTGATGGCATAAGCGGTGTTTATGGAACAACTGCTACACAGGCTCAGCCTGTCAAGGTTATGAAGAACGGCCGCATTGTTGTTGAAAGCGCAAACGGTACATATACTGTTGCCGGTGCTAAGATGCAGTAAGGCTAGTACCTAAGGTACAAACAAGCAATAATTATCGCCCCGTAGCTCATCTGCTTGCGGGGCGATACTTTTTTTATTAAGCAGTAGAAGGTTGCATTGACTCACCTTCACTATATGATTTCACCTCAGGTTATTGATTCATTTCATAGCTTTAAGGAGAGCATTTTTTTCTATGGTCCAATCCTTGCGTTTTGACAGACCGCAGTTTTTGCCGACAAACATTTTGGCGGCTTGCTTGTCGCCTTTCAGTTGCCAGTTGAGCCAAGCCAAGGCGGGGATGGTAAACTCGCCACCGTGAGGTTGGCGGTAAGTACCCCCATGACCAACGGGGAAATTGGCCGCACAGGCCGGAACATGATTGATGCGATGGAAATCATCCATACCATTTTCGTAGGCGATATCCTCCTTACCTCCAAGGATATAGATGACGGGAGTATGAATCTCGGTGAGTTTCTCTTTGGGAGGCATAGGCATACCACCAACAGCCTGAGAGGCATTCTGCTGGTTGAAGAGTCCACTGTTGCAAATCATCAGGGTCGTAATGCGGGGATCAGCACAATTGAAGAGAGTCTGCAAACCACCGCACGACATACCGGCTACACAGATATGCCGGGTGTCAATCTTCTGATAATAGGGTGATTCCGGGTCGGCATTCTGTGCAAAGGCCCAGTCGATGCTTTCAATCTGCTGTTGGGTGGAGGACATGGGGCCTTGATAAGGCTCATCGTTCATGGGTATATAACCCGTAGCCAGCACAAGGTAACCGTTGGAGGCAATCTCATTGAGGAATTTGTAGTGTTCCCAAGGCGAATCGGTGCAGGCACCATTGCCCCAAACAAGTACGGGCAGAGGCTTTTCTGCGTTGAAGACCGAAAGGTCTTGCGGCACGAATACAGTGTGAGCCTTCAGCGAGGCTTCTTCTTTCATCACGGCTTTGTAGGCACCTGTACCGCCATCCTCCACAATGCGCGACAGGGTTTTCTTGGCACACTTGCCACATTTATGACAACCACGTGCCTCGTTGAGGAAAGCAACCATCTTCTGTAGATTCTCTTTGCTGTACATACCCATGCCGTGACCGCCCTCAGGCACAAAGGTAGCCTGTGTCTTTACACCGGCGTTTTGCAATGCCTCATAGAACTTTTTTCCTTGACAGACGGGCACCACATTATCTTTTTCACCGTGGAATATAATAATAGGTGGGTCGTTACGGTCTATATAAGTGTTGGCACTCAGACTGAGATATTTGTCGGGTTCTTTATCCAATTTCGAGGCGAGCAACATGTCCTCGGGGCTGTCGGCACCCATCTTCATGTGATCACCGCAGTCCATTGCAGTTAGGTCAATGGGGCCCGACCAGTCACAGGCGGCATTTACTTTGCTGCTTTCCTGTGTATAGTTCCCCAACGAACCTTCAAGATCAATAGCAACGGTACCGACATTTGTCTCACGGGTGCTGCTGGTGGTTGCGGTGACAGAGGCCAGATGACCGCCTGATGAGAAACCGCTGACAGCCACGAATGAGGGATCGAACTTATACTTCTTGGCTTCGCCCTTGACAAAACGCACAACGGCTTTGATATCGTGAAGTTGGGCAGGCCATTTGGCATCCATAGAAGAGCGGTGGTTGGGACATACTACGGCATAGCCGGCCTCAAGCAGGCTCTTGACAATAGTGCCCAGATCGGCTGCTCCCTTGCTGTTGTTGCTGAACCAGGCGCTGCCATAGATGTGGATAACCACAGGATAGCTTTCGCGTTCCTCCTTGGGCAGATAGATGTCGCAGGTGTGGTAGGCCTGTTCATCGCCGGCATAATTTACGTCTTTCCACTGTTGTGAGGTTTCCAATTGTACTTTCGGTATTTGGAAACCGCCAAAACCTCCTGCAGGTTGGGCCATGATCACTGTGGTCAGTCCCAACATGATAGCAGATAATAATGTTCTTTTCATCATTGTATATTTCATTGGTTAATAGTTTATGGGTAGAGTAGGAAACGGTCGATAAACGATTGTACGATAGGATATTGGCTTTCAGGCAGTTGGCAGTGAGGATGTCCGCCCACAATGTCGCAGCCAAAACGATCGCTGATGCCGAATTGCTGCCACACCTGTCGGGCTGCATCAGCCGAAACACGCATAGACTCATCGGCCAGCCATTTGTAGTCGGGATTGCCGAGCAGTAGCAGAGCGCGTGGACATACCATCGCACAGAGTTCATGATGGTCGTAGGGCAGGCGATAGACATTGTTACCGCCAAAATTCTGTCGTTGACTTTCCATGAACCAATGGTAGTCGGTCTTGTCAAGACATTCCACGCTGTCCATCTGGTGAGAGGTGCGCCATGCGGCAGCACCGCCACCACCGGGTTCCTGAGCGATGGTAAGAGCAATGCGTTCATCAAAGGCACCGCAGAAAAGAGCCATCTTGCCTGCGTATGAACAGCCACTGACACCAATACGACGACAGTCGATCTTTGTCTGTGAAGTCCCCAACAGCTGTAGACCGTCTATGAGACGACTCATGCCCCAAGCCCATTCACTATAAGCACCATTGTCTTTCAGTTCTGGATAGAGACGGTCAAAGTCATGTTGACCGCGCTCATGATGCTTACGCCATTGTGAGTAGTCGTTGACCTGAGCCTCGTGGAAGTTCATCGTGGCAATAGGGCGATTGTCGAAAAGTACCTTGGGCAGGGCCAACATACTGGTACCTATCATCAGTGCGTAGGGTGGCTGTCCCACCTTGGGATAATGGATGGTTGAACGGAGCGTCAGGCTTTGAGAGCCTACCGTCACTTCAACGATGAGTGTATCACCGTCCATGCGAGCACGGATCTGCTCTTGGGCAACCTGAGGCTTGATGCCAATGCCGTAGTGCTGTATCATTGCGGCAATTTCATTGCGCCGTCGTTCCCAGTCGTTAAAGTCTGTGACGCGCCCGCTGCCATTATGCCAAAGAAGAGCATCAGGCAGGTCGTGTATCACGGGCAGTTCATCAACTGCAAGCATCGGTGGAGCCGGAAACATACAGCCTGTATTCTCCTGCTCATAAACGCGGGGGAGTTCCTGAGCAGGGGTCTGTAGACACAATACCAATAGTACGATCGTCGCTAAAAAACTCTTCATTGTTATCTCCTGTATTTGGTTGTCTGTTAGAAATCATGACCACCGAAGCCTCCTCCGAATCCGCCCATGCCGGGGAAAGCGGGAGCTTGTTCCTTGCCCAAGTCGATGAGTAGCTTTATCAAAGCGCGGCGGCGCAAGGTCCATGTGGGATAGTCGTCTGCACGTAGCACCTTCGGTTCAAAGCCCGGCATCTGTGGCATCATACCTTGCATGGCATCAAGCGAACTGGTGGTGATGATGCAGGGCTTGGTTTTGCCGTCAGCCAGCAGGCGGTCGGCAATAGCATCGGCACCGCCCACCTTGAACCAACTCTCCATCGTATCACCTTCTCCGGGCACCAATTGTATCATTCGGGGTATGGTCATTCCCTGACGGGGCATAGGCGAAATATACCAACCTTCATTACGCTCTAAGTCGTAACTGGTGCGCCCGTGGCGGATATTACCTTGTGAGGCAAAGTTGAAAGGTGAGGTCGGGTTATCGGCTACGCTGTACTTAAAGCCCTGATCGGGCGAGAGGTACATGTTGTTGGGGTCGGCCACGCGGGTGCCGTCAACCACAAAACAATAGCGGTAGGTATCGAAAAGATAGTCATTGAGTGTTGCACTCCATACGCCATCGGAGTCGCGTTGCATCGTGATATTCTCCGGTAGCATCTCACATTCCAGTTCTACCCGCTGGGCTTTGGGAGCCTTGAAACGGAAGGTGACGCCCTCATCGCTATAATCTGGTGAGATGATAGGACGGGGGAACATACGGGCCATCACTTCAGGTGTAAACTGCTTTTCGTTGCCTGTGGCGGCGGGAGCAGGCTGGGCTTCGCTCATAGCAGCCTCGGCTGCTTTCTTGTTGAACAGCAATGGCAGAGTCTTTGCCAGAAAGTATTTGGCGTTCATCCATGTGTGACCGAACTTGTCGGTGGTCAACAGTTTCACGCTACGTATGCCTTTGTCATCAAGGAATTGCATATAGTCGCGGGCATTGCCATAGAGGAAATCATCGGTGCCCACGCCAAGCCAGAACAGACGTATCTGCTTGTTGGTCTCGGCAGCATGGTCATACACATCGGGAATGTCGGTCGATGTAAACGAACTGTAACTACATAGGTAGCTGAATTTGTCGAGGTTCGTCAGACCATTATAGAGTGCCTGATTGCCGCCACGCGAAAAACCACCTATCGCACGGTGTTCACGGTTGTTCACCGTGCGATAGTTTTGCTCTATATAAGGCATCAGATCGCTGAGCAAATCGAAGTGTGAAGGATTGCCATAGGGCATCACCACTATCATTTCCTTGGCTTGCTTGGATGCAATGAGGTTGTCGAGAATATAGTTGACACGCCCAACCTTATAATAAACCTCTTCGGTATCGGTGGTTCCACTAATAAGGTAGAATACGGGATATCTCTTCTGCTGGTCTGTCTGGTAGGTAGGGGGCAGGTAGACCACGGCATTATTGGTGCCGTCAACGACCTTTGAGTAGTAGTGTACATACTCAATGCGGCCATGAGGTACGTCGCAGATGTCATGGGGCAACGTGCCGCCACCGGGAATTTCTAATAGACTGTTCTTGAAACCTTCGTTGGGGAAATATTGAGGGTTCTCAGGATCCATTATGCTGATGCCGTCGACAATGAAGCAATAAGGGTACATATCGGGGGCGGCAGGCCCTAACGTGACGCTCCAGAGACCTGTCACAGAATCGCGGGTCATCGGGTTGCGCCCGGCAAACTGCACGTCGACAAGCACTTCTTTTGCGTTGTCGTTGCGATAGTTGAAGGTTACCGTTCCATCGGTATGGCACACCGTTGAGGATATTCTGTTCGGTTGTGCCCATACCGTTAGGGTCAGACTCCATAGGAGTATGGTTGATACGATGAGTTTTTTCATATTCTTTCCTCGTTTTATTTTAGGAAGACTTTTCTGCCATTGACGATATAGAGTCCCTTTCCGGGCTTGGCGACACGACGTCCGTAGAGGTCGTAGTAAACATTCTCGGCAGGTCGGCTATCTGTGACTTGCTGTATGGCTGTGCTTCCCATCTTCAGTTTGCACAGGTTCCAGTAGACGGGTGTCTCACCGTTGGCTGGGCCGTTGCCTATCAAATAAAGTTCTGTAGCAATGTTCTTGAGCGTGAAGCCCTTGCCCTCAACGTACTGGATGTCCCAGACAGCACCGTTTTTGATGTCCTGACCATTCTGACCGTTCAGTCCTAAGATGAAGCTGCACCATCCGTCGGCAGACTGTGTATTCAGGTAACCGGGGTTGCCCCAGATTTCATATCCGTTGCCCATTGGAGTGATGAGTCGCAACAGATAGTATTTCTTTCCGTTGACGGTAACGCCCTCAGCCTTGAACAGGTAGCCTGTATTGGTAGATGCAAAGGCTGTGGCATAGCCGTCGTAACCCAAGTTCTGATTGTCGCTGCCATAGAGGGCATACCTCATGTTTTCGTTGACGATGGCAAAGGTCTGTCCTTCGAGCGATGCCACGTCTGTGTATGTTTCACCGGGTATCAAGGTGCTGGCATCCTCTCCCTGAGTGGTGTCATCCTCTATGTCAATACCCATTAGGTGAAGAGCAGCGATGGCATAGCGCTTGCCGAACATACGATAGCCAGCAGCCGAGAAGTGCCAGGCATCCTTGCCGTTGCCGGGAATCTTCTCTGAACTGATTACGTGCGATGTGGGGATGACCTGTGGCATACGTGCCACTTGGGTGTTATGATAAGAGCAACCTCCGCCCATGTCGGCCCGTTCCGTCTCACCGACGAAGAGGGGAACATCCTCTGCTTTGAGATTGAGATCAGCCAGCATGTCCTCATAGATCTTCTTTACCATAGCAGGCCAATTGGGATCACCGCAGTTCGAACAACCTTGATGCAGCAGAATACCCTTGATGACACCCACCTTTTGTGCTTTCTTGGCCATATCTATGATTCGCTGATAAGGATTGCCGCCATAGTATCGCTTGGCCAGTGTAGCCCACCACTCGTTGGGATTATCGGCCATCTTCTGTGCATACTTGTCCTTGTCGAACATCTCGATGGGACTGCCACCCATAGCAACAGCTATAACGCCAACTTTCACATCGGGCAGATTCTCAACCATTGTACGTCCGAAATAGTCGGATATACCCAGACCGCCGGCGGGACTTACGATGGGCGGTGTGGCGGTGTACCATTGACCCAACGAACGTGTAGGATTGTCAAAGTTGCAGGTAGCCAGCATTTGGAAACGCTCATCGGCTGTCATGTCTATGGCTTCGGGTTGAGCATTGCCTTCCATGTTTGACTGGCCGAAGCAGAGATAGACGTGGAAGTTGGGATCGACCTTGTCCTCACCCTCGTCTTCCGATGTCCGTTTCAGTACAATCTTGTCGAGGTTGCAGTTGCCTCCATTGATGGTGACGCGTAGTATGTGCTGCCCTGCTTCCAACGGGATATTGAAATTGCCCTTCACGGCACGGTAGTTATCCCAGTTATTGTCACCCGTCTGCGGAACGCTGACCTTGCAAAGTTCTGTAAATCCATAGTCTCCTTTCAGGCTTACGCTGAAACCTGATCCCGACAAACCTGATGATACGTATGCCTCATAGCTGTAGATACCAGCCTCAGTCACGTTGACTGTGTACTCTAACCATTCGCCGGTGGCGGTGTAACCGAGGGCATAACCTCCGTTGCCCGTAACGATATCAACACCGGGAGCATCGGTACGATAGGAAATACCGCCTTCGTTCTTGGTGTCAGAATCGTGGTAAGTCAGGCCTTCACCGCCTTCATCGAAGTTTTCAAACTGTAACGTTCCGGGCAGTGTCGTGCCGCCTTTGTATGGCTTACGCTCATTGAAAGCTGTATAGCGCGACAGACGTTCGTATTTCGTTCCATCGGTAGTCGTGACCACGGCCTTCAGTGTATAGGTGCCTTTGTTGGCCGGTGTGTATTGGGTCGTGTAGGGAGCTTCGGTCATAGTTGAGATAAGTGTGCTACCGACGTAGAGGTCTACTTTCTCAATAGTCTTTGTCTTCATCTTGGCACGGACGGTGATTTCCACTGGTTCGCCTTTCGTACCGCCCAGAGTGGCGGGCTTCACATAGATAGAAGCTTCCTTCACCATGCCGGGGAAGGGGCTCTTGGCTTGTTGGGCTTTGTCTGTCTTCATGTAATCGCGCAGCCATGTCATGGCAGGGCGGTCTTTGCCGTCTTTGATGAGACCTGAGTTTCCTTGAGTTCCATCCGCGGCATTACCGGTCCACGTCTTACCGTAAATATATCCCCAAAGGGTAACGCCTGCACAGTAATTAGCTTCCCACAGCAAGGGGAACTGAGCCTTATAGTCGCGCAACTGAGCATTGTCGTCATTGGAAGCAATGTCATATTCGGTAATATACATCGGCATCTTCAGTGCATTCTGTATCTTGTTCATCGAATTCTGTAGCGTGCTTGCCGAACAACCTGTCAGGTCGTGCGACTGGCAACCGTAGGCATCAATGGGTGCACCGGCATCGCGCAGGGTGCGCACCAATTCGATAAACTGGTCGGTATTCCACTGGAACGTGTTATAGTCATTGTATATGAGGATGGCGTTTGGCCAGCGTTCGTATGCCATTTCAAAGGCTTTGATAATCCAGTCGTAGCCCGTTATGCCATCACCGCCCAAGGCTTCTTTATAGGGAGCAGGGGCATGTCCTGCCACTGCCTCGTTTACCACGTCGATCATTTGCAGGTCAGGATAGCGCTTCTTGACGGCATCCATCCACTCCACGATGGCGGCATACTGCTGTTCCATCGACAGATTGTCCATCCATTTCGGATACTGGGAGCCCCAGACGAGCGTGTGAAACTTGAAGGGGAATTTGTGCTGTTTGGCATAGTTGTAGATGCGATCGCAGTTGCTCCAGTTGAAACTGCCCCGTTTTCCTCCTTCAATCTGATCCCACTTCGATTCGTTCTCAGGCGTAATTTGGTTCCATAGGGTGTAGAACTTCTCATTGCCGTAGTCAATCTGATAACTGGTAGTGATGTTGCCCAGGAATTTATCCGGGTTCGTTGATAGTTGTGCGTGGGTCTTGACCACCGTCAGTCCCAAGACAACCAATGCAAATAAGATTTTTCTCATACGATGTTATCGGTTTGTTAGTTTTAATTATATATATAGGTGCAAAATTACTAAATAATGATGTAAGAAAAGACTAAAAACCGTTTCTTTTCTTTTTCTCAGTGTCTCTATTACACTTTTTTAGTCGTAAGTTGAAAGAAATAGTGATGAATATGTTGTAAATAATAAAAATATTTGTATTTTTGCAGTCAAGAATGAGCAATCGAACTAAGAAACTTAGACAAATACTATCCTTGCGTCTTAGCTTGGCACTTTTAGGTGCTATTGCTATTTTGCTGATGGTGATACTCTTTGCCGCATTACGATATTCGCGTAAGGTGATAAAGGAGGAAGCACTCCAGAACGCATCACAGACGCTTGAAGCTACGGTGCAGCATATTGACAATGTTCTGCTATCCGTTGAACAGGCTACGGGTAATGTCTATTACGACTTGATGCAGCATCTGGATGAGCCTGATAGGATGTACGCCTACAGTAAGATGCTCGTGAAAGATTCTCCTTATATCACTGGATGTGCCATTGCCATGCAACCTTATTATTATAAGGATAAGGGTGAGTACTTCATGGCTTATTTCTATCATAGCGACTATAGAAATCCAATGGACCAGCAGGTAGGTAACGATACCATTGTTCAATCTGAAACCTTTGGCAACACCCTCTATACGGAACAGGCATGGTATATGAAGCCTATGCAGACCGGACGTCCTTGCTGGGTCGGTCCCCTGAAGGATTATGGGGGGGGGACGATTACGACTTTCTGTCTGCCTATCTATAGCAGAGAGGGACGTGTGGTGGGAGTCTTGGCTGCCGATGTGTCCATAGACTTGCTGACGCGTATTGTCATGGCTGCCAAGCCGTCGCTTAATTCCTATGCTATTCTGCTGGCCGAGAATGGCATGTATATCGTACATCCCGATAGTTCCAAACGACTCAATGAGATGGTACTCGCACAGATGGATCCATCTGTCCAGCAAGCAGCTAAAGCAATGATGGCCGGTAAGACTGATTATCGCCATGTCAGACTGGACGGCACCGACAACTATGTGTTCTATAAGCCCTTTGTACGCACACCGGTTGCGGGACGCTCAACAGAGGAATTGGGGTGGAGTACTGGTATCGTGCTCCCCGAGGATGATGTCTTTGGTGAATACAATGAATTGAAAATCGTTGTACTTGTCGTGGCCATTGTCGGCTTGCTATTCGTTTTTCTGGCCTGCCTGATTATTGTCAGTCGTCAATTTCGGCCACTCAGACAGCTTGCCAAGCAAACACGACGTATTGCCGATGGAAATTACGATGACCCTATTCCTGTGAGTCTGAGAGATGATGAGGTAGGACGATTGCAAGCTAATTTCCGGCAAATGCAAAAGTCTTTAACTGCCAAAAGAGAGGAACTGAAATTGTCAGTCGAGACATTGCAGGAGAAGGAAGAGGCACTGGAGAAGGCTTATGAACAAGCCAAGGAAGCTGATCAGATAAAGATAGCTTTCTTGCATCGCATGTCAGGGCAGTTGATGGATCCCGTCAACGTCATTCGTGACAATGTTCGTGTGCTGTGCGATAATAGTTGGGATATTGAGCGCAAAAGGACTGACGAACTGGTTGATGACATTCTGCAGAATAGCAAGATAATCACAAAGCAACTAAACGAACTGATGGGCGTATCACAAGAGAAATTGGGAAAATGAAGAATCTCATACGTCATATACAACAATCATTGGCACTGAAACTTAGTTTCGGTATTCAGTTGTTGGCCATACTTGTCTTCGGAGCAGTGATGGGCATTCTGTTCGTACAGTCAAGATCCCATATCAAGAATGAGGCAGCAAGCCGGGTCGGTAGTGTGCTCAATGCAACGGTGGAGCGTGCAAACGGCTTTTTGGGAATCATTGAGACGGCTATTAATTCCAACGAGTGGCTTGTGATGGAGAATTTCGACCCTGAATCGATGCTCGCCTTTTCGCGACGTATTGTAGCCATTAACCCTAATACAAGTGGATGTTCTATCACAGCAGAACCCTATACCTTTCCGGAGTATGGTCGATACTTCTCTGCTTACTCTGTCAGAAAGGGTGACAGCATCATCACCGTCCGCAAAAGGGAGTATGAATATTTCGATAAGGCGTGGTACAAGAACCCGCGAGAACTGGGAAAGGGTTGCTGGGTTGAACCCTATGATGACTACACTGAGGGTACGCTTTCGGCACCAGAGAAGATAACTTCTTATTGCAAACCGCTTTACGATGCTAAAGGGAAGATGGTTGGCGTTATCTCTGCCGATGTGTCGTTATCCATGTTGGTAGATGTCATTCAAGCAGAGAAACCTACTCCAAATGCCTATTACGCTATATTGGGACCAAAGGGACACTTCTTGTGGCATCCGGATTCCACACGTCAAAACGATCGAACCATCTTTGATATGGTAACCGATAACGTCCGTCAGTTGGATATGATCGCTCTGGGACACCAAATGACCACAGGGCAGAAAGGTGGCATGGAAGTCAATGTTAATGGCAAACCTTGTCTTGTGTGCTATCAGCCGATTGCCGGAACGGGATGGAGTCTTGCCGTAGTCTGTCCCAAAAGCGACGTTCTGGGTGACTATAACCGGATGACACTCGGCATCCTGCTATTGACCGCAGGTGGCCTTTTGTTCATCCTCCTGTTCTGTCGTCGTGTCGTAGCCCATGTTATTCGTCCCCTAAACCTATTGCTGGAACAGTCTCAACATATCGTCGCCTCAGGTCATTTCTCTGAACTGCTGCCTACAACGAAACGCAAAGATGCGGTGGGATGGCTGCAGAACAGTTTTGCTTTGATGCAGAGAACGCTCCGCCAACGTGTGAATGATGTCCTGCGTGCGAATGAAGAGAGAGCCCGACGCAACGAGGAACTCCGGCTGGCCAGCTTAGAAGTCGAGGACGCTGTGCAGAAGAAGAATACCTTCATTCAGAACATGGCGCACCAGATACGTACACCGCTTAATATTATCATAGGTTTTGCACAAGTGCTTCGCGATAGCGGTAATAGTCTGCCGCCGGAAGAAATGAAAAGTATTTCCGGTGTGATGAACTATAACACGACTGCACTTTGGAGCATGGTGCTGATGCTCTATGACACTTCAGAGGTGGGCACCATAGAGGAGAAAAACAGCAGTTTGCAGGATGTGCGATGCAATGAGGTGGCACGGGAGGCCGTAGAGGTTATTGCCAAGTGGTTCGGTGACGTGAACATTGACTTCCATACAACAATTCCAGACACGTTGACCGTTAAAGCCGAACCTGTCTATCTTAGCAGGACAATCGCAGAACTGATCCGCAACTCTGTAAAATACTCCGATAAGCAGCACATCTCTCTGACGGTCTCAGCCCATGATGCGGTGGTTCGTCTTGTTTTCGAAGATAAAGGGGTGGGCATATCTCCTGACTATCAGCCCCATATTTTCCAGCCATTCACTAAGGCCGATGATCTTTCCGAAGGACTCGGATTGGGGCTTCCGCTTGCAAAACGGCATATAACGAACATGGGTGGTACTCTTATTCTTGACCCCACCTATCACGAGGGTTGCCGCTTTATCATTGAACTGTCGTTGGCGGCAGTTGGGTAATGATGCTGATTTCCGGGTGAATGGAGGCTCCAAACGGGTGGTTTGCAGGCTTCAAACGAGTCGTTTGGAGGCTTCAAACGGTCGCTTCTCTACATCTTTTGCATTTGATAATGCTCACGTTGACTTCTTGTTTATATATGATAAAAAAAGAGGGCACTGAATTTGTCAGTGCCCTTCCTTTAGAGATGTATCTCTCCGAAGTATTTTATACATACGTCGCGCCATTCCTGGGCATCGCGCAATTGCTTCTGTAACTTGTCGTTCACCTCCTGCCAGCGTTGTTCATCAACGTCTGGGCGGGCTTCCTGCCATATACGAATAAAGTCTTCCACCTCATTGACACCTCTCTGATAGCGGTATTGCATTTCTTCCCAAAGGGTGCGACCGCTCAGTGTGCGGTAGTCCCACGGCAGGTGATGGAACCAGAGTAGATATCGTTCAGGGCAGGTTGTTGGACTGTCGTAGAGTGTGCGGTAAGGCTCGCAATATTGCCGGGTAGCACCAGTGCCGCGACTGGAACGGTCGAAACCAATGCCTTGCTTGTCGGCTTTATGGTAGTAGACGGGGCACCACTCGATGGGATACGCGGCTTTGAAGCCATCAGGCTCCGGGCCCATGTGATGGTCGAACTTGAAGATGTGGTGTAGTCCGAGGGGCATCATGTAGTCTACACAGGCTTCGCGAGAGCGAAGGAGCATGGATTGGAGCGTAGATTGCAAGGTGGGAGAGAAAGTCTGACGGAGCCATTCTTCTGCAATCTGCTTCGATGACAGGCTGGGATTCCAGGCCAAACGGCCGAAAGCGTACCAGTTGGCTTGTGCGAAATGATGACCGCACCAGTTCTTGTCGAGGCCGATGTTAGCCACACCGGCAATGCCCTGCAGGCGAGAGGGACTGACATGGGAAAAGAATTCTTTCCACATGGGAGCGAGAAATACCAGATGGTCGCCCTGTCCAAGGTATTCCTGTGTAATCTGTAGCTCGACCATTTGTGGAGTTTGCTTCATCTGATCGAAGATGGGGGCGTAAGGTTCACGTGGCTGGAAATCCAGTGGGCCGTTCTTTGACTGTAGGATAACATTGTCGCGGAACTGTCCGTCAAGTTCTGCGAACTCGCTGACAGCCTGCATCACACGGTCTTCGCCCTTGTGTTTTGCACCATAGACAAACGACCGCCACATGACAATGCCATTGTATGGTTTCAGGGCATCGGCCAACATATTGGCACCATCGGCATGGGTGCGACCATAATCGAACGGGCCGGGCTGTCCTTCGCTGTTAGCTTTGACGAGGAATCCACCGAAGTCGGGTATCTGCTGGTATATTTCTTTTGCCTTGCGTTGCCACCAACGGCGCACTTGCGGGTCCAGTGGATCGGCCGTTTTTGTCTCGCCCAATGCTTTCGGTGTGCCAAAATTCACGCTCAAGTAGACCTTGATGCCCCAAGGGCGCAATATATCGGCAATCTCCTTCACCTTATTTATATAAGGACGGGTCAGCATCTTCGGTGAGGCATTCACATTGTTGAGCACTGTGCCGTTGATGCCGATAGAGGCATTGGCTTCGGCATATTGGTGGATAAGTGCCTCATTTTCCTCTCCGAACGGAGAGAGGGCAGTAGAAAGATCCCAGAAAATACTTTTTCCTGCATAGCCTCGTTCAATGGATCCATCGAGATTGTCCCAGTGATTGAGGAGGCGAAGATGGAAGTAGGGGTGCGATTCACCTTGCTCGCCTCGCAGGAAGGCATACTTACCATAGAGCAATCCCATCTCGGTACGGGCAGAAACCGTGTGGCCTTCGATGCGATAGCCGTCGTCATCGGGCATCGTGGAATCTATCTGCAGGGTGATGTTCTTCACCAAGGTACTGTCATAGCGTAGCCATAGCCGGCTGCCATCCTCGGCAAAAGAGAGAAAGGAAACAAAGAGTGAGAGAGCGAGTAGGAGGATCTTTTTCATATAATGTATCGTAATTGATTTCTTACTTGTTTGCGAGCTTGCCCCAATCTGTATTCTACAGCCTTGTAAGGCTGGCCGGTCTGTAGGCAAATGTCGCGAATGGGCATGGCACCATAGATGTGCATCCGGTAAAGTTCACGACATTCTTGAGGCACATGGGTCAGACCACGCTCCAGTTGTTCGTTGATTTCACGTATGGAAAGCATCGATTCGGCAGTCTCGGCACAGGTGTTTTGGCCATTGACCGTCAATGAGTAACTGATGTTATGCTCGGCATCTTGACGCACGCTATGGTGGCGATACCAGTCGGTAATGAGGTTGCGGCAGAGTGTGTAGACCAAACTGGGTAGCGTGATCTTGTTGATGAGGCGGTTGCCACTGAGCAGGCGCAAGAAAGCTTCCTGCACCAAATCCTCTGCCTCATCACTGTATTGAAGACGAACGCGCACAAAGGTGAGAATCTCACCTCTGTGCTTACGATAATAGTCTTCTATAATGTCTTGGTTATTCATTCACGACTTTCTGGATAGTTCCGTCTTCGTTGTAGAACAGACGTTGTACCTTTAGTGAGCGTAGATGTGTGATGTCATTGGAGGGTACGCAGTCGTGGTAGAACAGGAACCACTCGTCTTTGTACTTTACAATGCTGTGGTGGGTGGTCCAGCCTACCACGGGGTCGAGCAGTACGCCTTGGAAAGTGAAGGGACCGTAGGGGCTATCACCGATGGCATAGCACAACAGGTGACTGTCACCGGTGGAGTAGCTGAAGTAATACTTTCCGTCTTTCTTGTGCATCCACGAGGCTTCGAAGAAGCGGTGAGGATCGCCTGCCTTTAGAGGTTGTCCGTCCTTGTCGAGAATAATGACCGGATGCGGGGCTTCGGCAAACTGGAGCACATCGTTGCTTAGGCGAACAACACAACTGGGCAGGGCCGGAGCATCAGGCGATGTGTAGAGTTGGGTCTTCTTGTCGGCAGCGGGACCAAGGTCAATACCTGCCTTCTGAAGTGTGGCCGGGGCTTGATACCACTGCAACTGGCCTCCCCAAAGACCACCGAAGTAAACATAGATCTGGCCATCCTCGTCTTTGAAGACACAGGGATCAATGGAGAACGAGCCACGGATGGGATGCTCCTGAGGTACGAATGGGCCTTCGGGCTTGTCGGCAATGGCGACTCCCAGATGGAACACACCATTGTAGTCTTTGGCTGAGAAGATCAGGTAATACTTGCCGTCTTTCTCCACTACGTCGTTGTCCCACATTTGTTTCTCTGCCCAGGGCACATCCTTCACATCGAGGATTACTCCGTGATCGGTCACATCACCGTTTTCTACGTCGGTGAGTGATAGCACGTGGTAGTCTTTCATTTGGAAGTGTCCGCCGTCATCATCGAAGGCTGCGCCTGCTTCCCAGTCGTGACTGGGATAGATATATAAGCGGTCGTTGAACACGTTGGCCGAAGGATCAGCCATATAGTCACTGGGAAATAGGTATCTGGGTTTCATAATGTTATTAGTTATTTTTGTTACGTTGTTCGATTTCTTTGTTGATTTTGTCAATGACTTCGTCGCTTAGTTCATATTTAGAAATGATGAACATAGCGAGGAGCAGTAAGGCGGCAGGGATTACGCACACGAGCCACAGAATGCCTTCCTGAGCCAAAGGAGTTTGCGCTTGCAGATTGTTCATATAGTATGCACCGGCAGCATTGCCTACTGACATCATGGCGAAAGCAGTGATGAAGAACAGAGCCACAATGCGCAACGGACGGTTATGGAAGAACTCCACCCACAAATCGCTCACTTTTACATTCTCTGTTTCTTTTGCATCCATTACTACACGCTCCTTACATTGTGTGAAGCAGAAAATCAACAAGGCAAGACCCACGAGCGAGAAGATTAGCATAGTGTAGAACCATGCGCTTGAGTCTTTGGGAAGAGTGCTTGCTTCTTCGGCTGCAGCCTTGTAATTGGTGTAGGCTAATACGATGCCTGGTACTACACCGCCAGCGGCCATTCCGGCTTTAAAGAATATACCCGTCAGAGCATTCACGATGCCCGAAATACGCTTGCCTGTAGTGTATTCGCCGTAGGAAATGACTTCTGGAATAAGTGCCCACATGTAACCGGTTGCAACGATAATACCCGTTGATTTGATAAACTGTGCCACATAAATAAGTACCATATTCTCCTTCATATCCATTGTCTTGGTGATGATGTAGAGCATAGCCATGCCTACGATAGCAACTGACAAGAAGATGTAGAACATATTCTTCTTTCCTACCGCTTTTTTAATTGCGGGTACCATAGGCATGAAGATGAACGAGGGCAACGAACCAAGTCCCATGAACAATGCCATTTCATAAGGAATGTCCACAATACCAGCCATGATTGCCACGAGAATGGGGATGCCTGCCGATACTGCCAAACCACCTATGTTGGCCATGAACATGCGTGTAGAGGTGAGTATGGTGATTTCGTCGGTATCACGCGTTAAGGAACTGTTCAGTGCACCGTAAGGCACATTAATCAATGTGTAAAGCATTGACATACCTACGTAAGTAATATAAGCATAGATTAGTTTTGTAGTGTATGCGCTGTCTGCAAATCCGTTCCAAAAGCACAAAATGGCCAGCACTGTAAGCGGGATGCCTGCCAATACCAGATAAGCCCTATACTTGCCTAACTTCGGGTTATGCTTATCAACAAACGTACCCACAAGAGGATCCCACAGCACGTCAATGATACGTACCACGCCAAACATGACTGCGGCATGACCGGGTTCGAGGCCAAAGATGTCTGTGTAGAAAAACAGCAAGTACATGCTGATAGTTTGGTAGATGAGGTTCTGTGCCAAGTCGCCCGAGCCGAAGCCGATGCGCTGCATCCATGATAGTTTGTAGAAACCTTTTTGTTGTGTTGAATCTGTCATATCGGTTAGTTGATTTTTGTTTCTTGTCGCAAAGGTACTAATTTTTATTTTATATAGTAAGACAGAAATGTTGCAGATGCTTCGCAATATGTTTCATGAAACTGTAAAGACACAGAAATGAGTTGTTTTTCTTATTAAGAAACATTATTTTTGCACTTGATATGAGAACAATTGTATTCGTGATGTTTGCGTTTTTAGGCGCAATGACGGCAGAAGCCAAGGTGCAGTTGCCGCAGATGTTTCAGAATGGTATGGTGCTTCAGAGAGGTAAACCCATACCTGTTTGGGGACAGGCTGATGCCGGTGAGCGTGTCAGTGTGACATTTCGTAAAAAGGTTTATGAGACTACGGCCGATGATAGCGGCCGATGGCAGATCATGTTGCCCCAGCAAAAGGCAGGAGGCCCCTATACGTTGACCGTCAATGATCGGACGATAGAGGATTGTCTTGTTGGTGATGTGTGGCTTTGTTCCGGACAGTCGAACATTGATGTGACCATTGAGCGTGTCTATCCGCAATACGGTAAGTTGATCGATGATTACCAGAATCCGCAGATCCGTATGTTCCGTGTGCAGACTGATTACGATACTCACGGCCCAAAGCATGATGTGAAACCGACTCCTATCAACTGGAAGCCTGTGACGAAAGATAATGCTTGGCTGTTCTCGGCTGTGGGCTATTTCCTTGGTCGCGAGATGTTTGAGAAGACTGGTGTGCCGCAAGGTGTCATTGTCAACTCGCTGGGAGGTACGCCCATTCAGGCTTGGCTCTCTGCCGATACGTTGCAGCAGCATTTCCCCGGTGAATATCATCGTACGCAGTTCTATCAGGACGATGAGATGGTGCGTGCTATGCAGCGTGCCGGTATGTTGGCACAGAACCGTTGGCAGGCTATCATGAATGAAACCGATCCGGGTTTCATCGAGCATTATGATGCTCTCGGTTTCGATGATAGTCAGTGGGAGGTGAAGAAGGTTTTTAGTATGCAGGCTAACGGTCGTCCGCAGAGTGTAAACCTGACCAATGATTTTCGTTATCAGGGTTCCTTTTGGGCTCGTCAGTATGTAGAGATTGACGCTGCTCATGCTGGACAGTCATGCCGTCTGCTTGTTGGCACGCTTTACGATGCTGATCAGACTTATGTGAATGGTCAGCAGGTAGGTTCTACGGGGTATCAGTATCCTCCGCGTCGCTATACGATCCCTGCCGGACTCCTTGTTAAGGGGCGTAATGCGCTTACTGTGCGTTTCGTTACAAAGGGCGGTGCTCCTCATTTCATCCCTGAGAAACCATATATGCTCATCTTCGACGACGGCACTGAGGTGCCTCTTAGTGATCAGTGGCGGGTACATGAGGGGGTAAAGATGCAACCGTGTCCGGGCATTGATGCCGGTGGGCAGAATTTACCCACCGTATTATATAATGCGATGCTATATCCTCTGGCTCCTTATGCTTTGCAAGGGGTGGTCTGGTATCAGGGCGAATCGAATACGGGGGGTGATGCCCGCAACTATGAGACTTGGCTTACTGAGTTGGTCACTGGCTGGCGACAGCTTTGGAAACAGCCCGAATTGCCTTTCGTTATCGTGCAGTTGGCTAATTTTATGGAACCCAGCGACAAACCGCAGGACACGGGGTGGAGTACTGTGCGAGAGGCTCAGCGACAAGTGGCCGCTAAACTTAACAATGTTGAACTGGTTTGTGCCATTGATTTAGGTGAGGCTGTTGATATCCATCCATTGCGTAAACGTGAGGTTGCACAGCGCATTGCCCTTGGGTTTGAGCATACGCTTTGGAATAAAAAAACATTATTGTCACCTCAAGTGATCAAGGCTGAGGCTGATGGCCGGCAGGTTGTTCTAACACTTGATCAGCCTTTGCGTACAGATGGCTCTCTCTATGAGTTTGAGGTGGCCAGTGCCGATGGTCGTTTCCATAATGTGGAGGCCACTGCAAAGGGCGACCGAATCATTATCCAGTCGCCCTTTGAAAATCCGCAACGTGTGCGTTATGCTTGGAAAAACAATCCCGTTCGTGCCAATGCCTATGGCAAGACTGGATTGCCGATGTCGCCTTTCACGTATTCCGTTTCTGTGCCGAATAGGTAACTTGGTTGGTAGCCACCGAAATCTACTACGATTTTTTCAAAAACAATACCCGGATGACAGGGGTGCAACGTTAGTTCGTGCGTTGCACCTTTTTTATTGACAGGCATTTCTACCACCTTTTCTACTACACGGCGGGCGATGGTGGGATAGAAGTCTGAGTACATATAGGGTTGACGGTCGACAAGTGTTTTGTTAAAGTTGACCGTTTGTGCTTTTGAATCGTCGAGGCTGATGGTATATTCGTGTCCCCCTACGTTGAGGAAGTCAAGAGTAGACTTTACTATTACATGTACTTTTACCTTGTCAGTGCCTTCGGGCAAGGTGAAACGATAGGTGAGGGTGGCATCGCCTACGGGTGCGGTGTAAGGTGTCAGTGCAATGGCACTGCGGGTACGGCCATAGTCAGGATAGATGCTCCATTCGGTTCCATCGGTGGCTTTGGCTTGGAAAAAGTGCTCTGCTTCCATTGATACGTAGCCATTGCTATGGGAAAAGGTGTAACCGTTTGGAGAATTGAGGGGGATGGTTTGGGTTGCTGGCAACATATCGTGGGGGAAGTTGTCGTTCCAAGAGCGATAGCCGATGTGTTTTTGTGTCATGAAACCATTCCACTTGCCACCGCTCATTGTCTTATTATAATGATGACAGAGTAGGGAATCGCGTTTGAAACAGCGCTTCACTTCTGCGGCCCACATATTGGCATCGGGACTACCTTGTTTGGAAAGGTATTGGTTCATGGCTTGAGCGTAGTACATATCGTAGAGATTAGCCATGGCCTGTACGGGGAATAGTACTAATTGACGATAGAAGTCGCGAGCCTCGACAGGAATGTCTTCATAGAGGCGCAGGGCACGAAGCTCTAAGCGTTGGTAATTATCAGCCACTTGTTTCCACTCACCAGTATTTAAATTGTAGGTCTTGGCATCAAGCATCTCTGGGGTAACACGACCCATATATTGGCAGTTGCGGTTGTAAATAGCAGCAGCTTCTTCTGCAAGAGGACCGCTGAGCACACTGCCGAAGAACCGACGGGTGTGGTCAAAAACTGTCTGCTGGGTGTACTCCTTTGGATTCCAAGCCATGTCCATGAAGAGTTGAATGGGATATTCCATTGGTTTTAGGTCACCTACGTTGAGGATCCACATACGCTGAATGCCGTAGTCGTAGGCCAGAGACAGTTGTTCAAACATCTGTTGTGTTTGAGTTACATTAATCCATTTCGTGTTGCGGGGAGCACCAACATAGTCTACATGATAGTAGAGTCCCCAGCCACCGGGGTGCTTGCGCTCCTTCTCTGTCGCAGGTACACGACGCACGTTGCCCCAGTTATCATCGCATAATAGCATGATAACATCGTCAGGCACGCGCATCCCTTTGTCATAATAGTCAAGCACCTCTTTGTAGAGCGCCCATACTTGAGTGGTTTTCGAGGCAGGTTTACCTGTCACTTCCTTGATGATCTTACGCTGGTTATCCACGATGCGCTGGAGCAATTTCGTGTCGGCATCTTCGCTCATCGCCTCATCGCCATCGCCACGCATACCGATGGTCACCATGTCTTCAGTGCCTTTCATGCGCTCAATACCTTCGCGGAAGAATTGGTCGAGCTTCTTTTGATTAGTCTGATAGTTCCAAGCTCCCCAATCTTTGCGGTGGCGGGCATACTCCTGATGATTGCGAGCCATCGGTTCATGATGCGAAGTTCCCATGATAACGCCCATTTTGTCGGCTGTCTTGCCGTTCTCTGGATCATCAGCATAGAAAGCCCAGCCCCACATGGCAGGCCATAGCATATTTCCTTTTAGACGCAGAATTAGTTCGAAGACCTTTTCGTAGAAACGATGATCTCCATAATTGGTGCCAAAAGTATTCTTTACCCATCCGGTTAGGCAAGGGGCTTCATCGTTGAGGAATAATCCACGGAACTCTACAGCCGGTTCACCGTCGGTGTATGTACCTTTTTTTATATAGGCCGTTTCGTGTTGTTCTATTGGAGCGTCAGCCCACCAATACCAAGGTGATACACCTAATTGACGACTCAGTTCATAGATGCCATAGATGGTTCCTCGGCGGTCGCTGCCAGCGATAACCACCTGCTGACCAATTGTTGTGATAATAAATTTCTCGCGCTTGTCTTTTAAATCAGGCAGTTTTAAACGATCAATGTCGGGATTCTTACCTTGGGTGCCAATTAGCAGGCAAACCTCTCCCAATTCCTTTGATGGGGAGAGGGCTATGCCCACTTTTTGCATATCTGCTTTCAAGTTTTCGATGGCGATTTTCACACCTTCATATTCCTGTTCACTGAAACTGATGGTAGCCCCTTTCAGTGCCAGTGCATCAGGCTGTGGGCTAAACGTGATGAATGGTTCTGTGGCTTGTACTATACAAAGCGATGTAATAGCTACGAGGAAGGAAAAGAATCGTTTCATTGTATGCTTATTGGGTGATAACCACACCACCATTGGTGGGAATTTCTATTTTCAATGTCTTCTTTTTCGATAGTTTGGCTGTGGTAAGCTGGTCGTTCTGATAGAGTTGTACAGAACCATTGTTCAGCATCTGAAGTGTCAGTGTTTGCTTAATGGGCTGATCGGTAGCATTTACACCAGCTATATACCACTTGTTGCCGGTACGGCGGGCCATGATGATATACTGGCCGGGGTAACCATCAATGAATTGCACCTCATCCCAAGTGGTGGGTACCTGTTTCATGAAGTCGATGGCCCACGTTGGTGCATCTGTCAGGTTGTTGGGTGCTAAGGCAAAATGCTGTACAGCACTTTGGAAGATAACTGCTGTTGCCAAAGCGTAGATATCTGTGGTTTTGCGCTGCCTACCACGTTTATTGTCAGCGCTGTAGAACTTATTTAAGGCAGAACCACCGAAGTCCATTGAGCCTACCACATTGCGGGTAAAAGGATACATAGTTCCGCAGTCGCGGGCCTCATTGTCGCAGAAATCTTGCGAGAAATGTAGGTTCTCACTGGCCAGTACGGCCTCACTGGCAACATAGTTAGGATACATACGTTCCCAACCACGGGGCAGGGTGCAGCCATGAAATATGACCATCAAACCGGCGTCGTTGGCATCGCTCAGGATATCTTCGTAAAGTTGCATCATGGGTTGTTTGTCTCCACCGAAGAAGTCAACTTTGATACCCAGAATGCCTATGTCGTGCATCCATTTCATTTCCTTTTTACGCAACGTGGCGTTGTCCATGATGCCACGTGGTGACTGCGGTGCATCGTTCCACGAACCATTGGAATTATACCATAGATACAGTCCTACGCCCTTACTCTTTCCGTAACGAGCCAGTTCAGCGATGCGATCGCGGCCAATCTGCACATCCCATAGGGCATCAATCAGCACAGACCGATAGCCCATAGTAGCCGAGAAGTCAATGTAGCGTTTCTGATCGTTGAAGTTGCAACTTGGATCCATACCGATGATCCACGACCAAGAGCCTTTGCCGTAATCGTATAGTTGGCTGGCCTCATATTTCTGCTCTACTACATCCCATGCTACAGTGGTTCCGATAATGTCATTCAGTGAACCTACAGTGATGGTGCGCCAAGGCGTACTGCTGGGCAGGGACATCTGTACAGAAGTTGATCCCCAACCATTATTCTCGGCCTCCTGTGGGAAGCCAATCTGATAGCGGCCTCCTTCGTGGCCGACGAGACGGCAACCAACGTAGTTGCCATCTGTACCCGTTTCGCTGACAAGTACCCAAGCCGAGGGCGTTTTGAACAGACAAGGGAACGTATAACCCTGTCCCCAGCCGTTCCTACCAATGGGCTCATCGATTCCGTATCGGGTCTCATAACTGGGGGCTGTACGGGCAAATCCTGTCATTGGCTTTGCTTGTGGTGCCAGAAAACTGGTGGTTGTCTCGGAAAACATAAATTCAGTTTGCTCCTGACTGATCACACAGCAACGAGTTTCTTTCTTTGGCAGGAGGGTATAGCGGAATGCTACATCGTGGTTGCTTACGCGGAAGGTGATGTCCATCACGTGCTGGCCTTTCTGCATGTATTGGGCTATGGCCTCGCGGGCTTCGTAGTTGACATGACTTTGTTTGATGTTGCGCAATGCGTATTCCTCCTTGACTTCGTTGGTTACAATGGTTGTCAGTGTCATATCGCTATTATAGTTGCCGATATTACTCATAATGCCAAGTTTTGACTGACCAATGACCACTTGTCCGTCGTAGGACACCTGATAATAAGGATGTCCGTTATTCACTGTGAGTTCTACGGTGAGGCGCCCGTCAGGGCTGCTTACCATCTCGTCAGCTTGAACTGACATTGAGCCAAACCAAATGAGGCTAAGACATACGAAAAGCAGATTCTTTTTCATTAGAATGATTTTTTTGTTATTGGGTGCAAAGTTAGTAAAAAAGAAGGAGAATACCTTTTGGTTTTGTTACTATCTTTTTTTTAAATGTTTCACTGGCGGGGATGAATTGTTGACGGCTATTGTCCTTCATTTTTTTTTTGTAACTTTGCAAGCAAATAATTATTAATATTTTATAAAGTATGAGACGGTTTTTGGTGTGTTTTATTTCATGTTTGTTGTTTAATTCAATGGTAGCGCAGAATCCTTATCTTCCTTTATGGGAACATCTGCCTGACGGTGAACCCCGTGTATTTGAGGATCCTGATCAGCCAGGTAAGTATAGAGCATATATAATAGGCTCGCACGATGTGCATTACGATAAATATTGTGGTAATGATGTCCGTATGTGGTCGGCTCCGGTGGAAGATCTTTCGCAATGGCGAGACGAGGGACCCATTTTTACTTGGTTCGTGAATGGTCAGTGGGATACGATGTATGCTCCCGATTTGGTGGAGACCACCGACCGTACTACGGGTAAGAAGACTTATTGGCTCTATCCTCATTCACGTGGTTGGGGGCGCATCGCAATGGTGTGCAAGGGAGATCGCCCCAATGGTCCTTTCACACCTGTCAATCTAACGCCTGATGGTACACGTTGTTTGGAAGGTTCGCTCATTGATTTCGACCCCTCGGTGTTTATTGAACCAGTCAATGACAAGAAGGATAAAGACTACGATATTGGCTATCGTGCTTACGTGTTCTACGGTTTCCAACACTCTACGGCCTGCGAACTGGACCAGAAGACCATGTACTCCAAACGTCAAGGCACAGAACTCATAGATCCTTTCATCCCCGCCAGCAGTCGTGATGGTAAGTTGCTGGATAAGGAAGGCTCTGAATATAAGGCTCTTTACAAAGGGCAGAATCCGCTTGACTTCAACTTTTTCGAAGCCTCGAGTATTCGTCAAGTGGGCAATAAATATGTGATGGTATTTTCGGGATATTCTGGTACCGAATATGGTCTTGGCTCAACAAACTCAGCTCTACGTTATGCCTATGGCGATTCGCCATTGGGTCCTTGGCGTTCTGGAGGAGTGTTGGTTGACTCGCGTGGCGTGGTGCCCAATGAGGATGGCTCGCATCTGATGACCACTAATGCTGGCCATAATACCCACGGATCATTGCAGGAAATTAACGGTCAGTGGTACGTATTCTATCATCGTCCGCCTCGTGGCTTTGGCAATGCCCGTCAGGCGATGGTGGCTCCTGTGAAGATTGAGTGGGACAAAAAGCCTGTGGCCAAGGGTGGACAGGTGCGTATTACGGGATATGATCCTTATGCCAAGGATGAGAAGTGGACTGCCAAAGCCAGTGATGGTATGGAATATACGGGTGCTGAGGTGACCAGCGAGGGCTTTAATATCTTTGGTCTTCCTCCTTACGGTTACAAGTCGGCAGGTATCGCTTGTTATATGGCAGGCCCTAATAGTAATCAGTATATGCAGGACAACCACGATGTGTGGAACAATTCGATGGATTTGGCTGGTCTGCAGAATGGCTCTGTTATCGGATTTAAGTATTTCAATTTTGAAGGTCTTACCCAAGACACGAAGGGTGTGAAGGCTTTTGAGGGCTTTGATCCGAAGATTTCCACTAATCAAATTTTTCTCCAGTTGACTACAGAGGGCGGCGAGGGTACTTTTAAAATTCACGTCATGCTTGATAGCCCTTACACGTGCTCTTCTGATTTGCTACCGGAAGGATGTAAGAACGGCCGCGAGATAGCAGTTATTGAGGAATATTGTACCGATAAGAAGGTAACAAGGGGGCATAGCCAATTATTGTCCAAAGAAACTTGTGAGTTGTTGGGCAGTCTGAAGGGTAAGCATGCTATTTACTTAGTGGTTGAAGGGCCAGAGGTTAAACAATCTGAGCAACCGCAGCAGCAACCATGGGGACGCCGTACACAGCAACCACAGCGTCCAAAAGGTCTCTTTACTTTGCATGGTTTTGGTTTTGTTACCGGTGATTATAAAGCTCCCGTTGTGCCGCAGGTTACTATCACCGTTGATGGCCAGCAACTCAATATACCCGAACAACCTATCATGGCTACTAATCAGAACGGCTATACTGAGGCTAACCACTATCAGGTTTATGCTCCGCTGCACGCAAATTCAAAGATTGAGACTACAGCAACTGTTTCAGACGTGACGTTTACGGTAAGCCCCATCACTGAGGGACGTGCTACTGTGAAGGCTACCTACAAGGGACAGGAGAAGGTATTTCTGATTAACTGAGATTATTTTCTATTATTTGCAGGGAGGTTATTAACGCTGCTTTGACATTGGAGTGTTAAAGCAGCGTTAATAACTCGTGTCAAAACTACGTCGTGTGTGCTGTCTAACACTCCCATATATTTTGTTGCATTGCTGCATTGTTGCATTGCTGCATTAAGGAATTTTACATACAGTGTGAGATGGTGAAAGAAGTATA